>NZ_CP030041.1:4448661-4749241 GCF_003260975.1 Echinicola strongylocentroti
TTGATGTAGTGATCAATTTGGCCGCGCAAGCTGGAGTGAGGTATTCATTGGAAAACCCCCGTGCGTATGTGGATGCCAATATTGTCGGTTTTTTGAATGTCTTGGAAGCATGTAGGCATTATCCGGTGAAACACCTGATCTACGCCTCCTCCAGTTCCGTGTATGGAGCCAATAAAAAAATGCCCTTTTCTACTTCCGATAATGTAGACCACCCAGTCAGTTTATATGCGGCATCCAAAAAATCCAATGAGCTAATGGCCCATACCTATAGCCATTTGTATGGGGTGCCTACTACTGGATTACGGTTTTTTACGGTATATGGCCCATGGGGAAGACCCGATATGGCTTTGTTTATTTTTACCAAGGCCATTTTGGAAGGTAAACCCCTGAAAGTGTTTAATTATGGTAAAATGAAACGTGATTTTACTTATGTAGACGATATTGTGGAAGGAGTCTACAGGGCCGCCTTGGTGCCACCACAGTCAGGAGAAACAGCCACCGAAGAGTACGTTTCCAATGCCCCTTATCGTGTTTTTAATATTGGCAATTCCAAAGCCGTAAACCTGATGGATTTTATCAGGGCCATAGAAAAGGCCACAGGTAAAGAGGCTGTTTTGGAGATGCTTCCTATGCAGCCAGGAGATGTGCCAGCCACATATGCAGACGTCGCAGCGCTTTCAGAAGCTACCGGGTATAAGCCCGATACACTTGTAGAAGATGGGGTGGCCAATTTCGTGGATTGGTACCGTAATTATTATCAAGTATAGGGAAGTCTATTATGGTATTGTTTTTGGTTATCTTAAATTTGTTGGTACATCTAACCAACGTTTTTGAAACCGACCTTTAGCAAAAAGGCAAATACCTACTTTACATGAAAAAATCAATTTTAATTACAGGCGGAGCAGGCTTTATCGGGAGCCATCTGGTCAAGCTATTTGTCAATAAATACCCCGACTACACGATTGTCAATTTGGACAGTCTTACCTATGCAGGCAATCTTGAAAACCTTAAGGAAATAGAGGAAAAGGACAACTATCATTTTGAGAAAGTAGACCTTTTGGACGAGAAAGGATTAGAGGAGGTATTCAAAAAACATCAAATTACCGATGTGGTCCATTTGGCAGCAGAATCCCATGTAGATCGATCTATTTCGGATCCATTGGCATTTGTAAAGACCAATGTCATTGGTACGGTGAACTTGCTGAATGCTGCTAAGACTTCATGGAAGAAATTGGATGGACATTTATTTTACCATGTTTCCACCGATGAAGTGTATGGATCTCTGGATGATGGTGGTTTTTTCTTGGAAACGACAGCTTATGATCCCCAGTCGCCCTATTCTGCTTCCAAGGCTTCTTCTGATCATTTTGTCCGGGCTTATGCCAATACTTATGGCATGAAGACTGTCATTAGTAACTGTTCTAATAATTATGGTCCTAATCAATTTCCTGAAAAATTAATTCCGCTCTGTATCAATAATATTAGGAATAGAAAAGCCCTGCCTGTTTACGGAAAAGGGGAGAATGTCAGGGATTGGCTTTATGTGGAAGATCACGCAGCAGCAATTGACGTGATATTTCACAATGGGACAACAGGAGAAACCTACAATATCGGAGGGTGGAATGAGTGGAAGAACATTGATATAGTAACCCTGCTTTGCGAGATAGTGGACAGGAAGTTAGGTAGGGAAGAAGGTGAGTCTGCAAAGTTGATTACTTTTGTGAAAGATCGTGCTGGCCATGACCTCCGGTATGCCATAGATGCTGGCAAATTGGAGAAAGAATTGGGCTGGAAGCCATCATTACAATTTGAGGAAGGGATAGAAAAGACCGTGGACTGGTATTTGGCCAATGAGGAATGGCTAAAAAATGTGACTTCTGGAGAGTATCAAAAATACTACGATGAGTACTATGAATAATAGCTCCCAATTTTTTGTGATGGAGATTCGGGATAAAAGTATAGTCAAATAAATGTTGTTTGACTATACTTTTTTGTAGGTACTTGAGAATCATGTTCATATGTTATTTTTGAATTTTCATAGCCTAGATATTTGAGTATATTTGGTTTAGCATAGTAGTTTCAACCAACGCAGTATAATCTAATTTTGAATGAAGAAATCTCCATTTGCTATTTTCATAGCACTGTTAATGATTTCGTGTGTGAGTAATAAACGCCTGAATTATCTGCAGAACCTTCCTGATGACGAGCCGATCGAGTTAGATGAGTTTATCCCTTACGCTGAAATAGATTATGAATATATATTGCAGCCCTTCGATATAGTGGACATTGATTTTGCGTCTTCTGATGAGGAGCTTACCAAGGTTTTTGAATACCAAGGAGCCCGAAATGCCCGAGGTGGCGGGGGAGGTAATAATGGAGGAGATCCGTTTTATTTTACTGGTTATTCTTTGGATAAAGATGGCATGGTGAGAATTCCCAAGTTGGGACGAATCAAAATAGCTGGCCTTACAGAGGAAGAAGCCCGCGCGAAAGTAGAGGAAGAGATCAACCGGTATTTTAAGGAAGAGGTTTATGTGCGTTTAAGGACTGGAGGAATTAGATTTACTACCATTGGTGAATTTAACAGTTCTGGTACAAAAGTAATCTATAAGAACAGGGCAACTATTTTCGATGCCTTGGCAATGGCTGGTGAGAGCGATATATTGGCCAAGAAAAACGAATTGTTTTTGATTAGGCAATACGACGGGGGGACTAAAATCCATCAGGTAAACCTGAATGATCGGGCTCTATTGGCGTCTCCGTATTATTTTATCCAACCAAATGACGTCCTTTATCTCCAGCCGATGTCCATTAGACAAGTAGGTGATGCCAATAATATAGCTACCACCTTACAGTTGACGATTGGGTTAGTTACTGCTGTTTTGTTCTTTGTGGCCTTAACCAAAGATTAACTCATGAACGATCCTTACGACATAGCGAAGTTTGAGGAAGAAGATAAGCCGGTTGATATCAACTATTACCTGGTCAAATACCTTCGTTTTTGGCCATTGTACCTTTTTTGTGTTTTGATAGCGCTGGTGGGCGTATTTCTGTATCATCGGTATACGGTAGAAAAATACCAAGTAAAGGGGAGTATGTTGGTCCAAGCAACCCCCAGCCCAGAGGTAAGGATCCTTGATCGTTCCAATATTTTCGAAAATCCTGGAGGATTGGAAAATGATATATTGGTGTTTACCTCAAAGAAATTAGCTGCGGAAGCACTTGAAAAAGTGCATTTTGATGTGAGTTATTATGCATCGACCAATATCAAGGAAATTGAATTGTATGAAAAATCACCAGTTAGGGTTCATGTAGACTGGGACCATGCGCAAGGGGATAACGGTTTGATCAATTTAACGGTGACCAGCACGGATGAGTTTATGCTAAATGGGGTGGATAAAGGCTTCTTTAATTATTTTTCTTCCCAAGAATTAGCTCCTAGAGACGCCGCTATATTGGGTAAAACCTACCGTTTTGGGGAAGTGGTTGAGTCTGGCCAAGCGAAGTTTGTGGTGGAGAAGGTAAAGGATGTGGAGGTAGGAGAAAAACTAGCTTTTGTGATCCATAACCCCTCCTCCCTGATCGATTACTATGCTAATGCCGTGTCTGTTAGGCCCCAACATAATTACGGTTCAGTGCTGCAAGTTACTTTGGAGACTAAGGTGCCAGAGAAGGGAAGGGATTATGTGAATGCGCTGATGAATGCGTATATCGAACATGATCTCGCCAAGAAAAATGAAATATCCGAAAACACCCTGAAGTTCATTGAAGAACAAATGTATGTGGTGGAGGACTCCTTAAAGAAGGCTGAAAGGCAAATGCTTGATTTTAAGGTGGATCATATGATGCTGGATGTGGACTCTGAATATGGTGGTGTATTGACCAAAATACAGGCCTTGGAAGAAAGGATGCAGGATTTGGAGTTTGAACTGGAATACTACAAATCCCTCCAAGAATACTTGGAAGAGAAATCTACAGATCTCAATGAGACATTGGCGCCTTCCATGATGGGGATCACAGACGGGACCTTGAATAGCATGACACAGCAGCTCATGACATTGTCGATGGAGAGAAGAAGGATTCTTTCTGTAGTGAATGAAAATCATCCCGATGTTAACAAGCTTGATGAACAAATTGCGAGGTTAAGGGCAAATATTTTTGAGAACATCAAAAATTTAGTGGCCAACACGGAAAAGAAAAAGAAAGAGGCAGAAAAAAAACTGGCAGAGTACGATCGGGAGTTTTCTAAATTACCAAAAGCGGAGTCTAACTATACTAATATTTACAGGGAGTTTAAGTTGCGCGAAAACCTCTACAATTATTTATTGGAAAAGAGAGCGGAGGTGGGGATAGCCAAAGCCTCCAATGTGTCTGATAATTCGGTGGTGGACTATGCCAAAAAAGGACAGATGATCCATCCCCAAAAAGCCAGAAACTATGGGATGGCCTTAGGACTGGGCATTTTGCTTCCATTGGGGCTGGTTTTATTGTATGATTTTGTGAATGACAAGATTGTAGATCAGATACAATTGAAAAACGCCATTAATATCCCGCTATTGGGCACGGTAGGTTATAGTGAAAAAGAAACGAATATGCTGGTCGGGGAATACCCAAAGGCCATCGCCTCCGAGTCCTTCAGGTCACTGCGATCGGCGCTTTTCTATATTGCCAGTGAGAAAAAATGCAAGCGGGTTTTGGTGACTTCAAGTGTGTCAGGAGAGGGGAAGACTTTTGTTAGCTTGAATCTCGCTGCCGCCATGGCACTGAGCGGTAAGAAGACCTGTGTCCTAGGTATGGACTTGAGAAAACCACGAATAGCGCAATATGTCGGGATAAGCAATAAAAACGGATTGTCATCTTATTTGGTAGGTGAATCAAGCAAGGATGAAATCATCTATCAGACCAAGTATGAAAACCTGTATTTCGTACCTTCTGGCCCTGTGCCGCCCAATCCAGCAGAACTATTGCTTAAACCTCAAATGGAAGATTTGATGGCATTTCTTGAGGAGAAATTTGATGTGGTGATTATGGATACCCCACCGATGGCATTGGTGTCAGAGACGATGGATCTTTTGCGTTTTTCTGATGTCAACCTGTATATTGTCCGACAGGATTATACTCAGAAAAAGTACCTGATGATGGTCAATGACCTCTTCGAAAACGATCAAATTAGTAATTTCTATGGAGTATTTAATGCCGTGAAAACAGGAGGGAATGATTATGGCGGCTATAACTACGGGTATGGCTATAACTATTCCTTTATCAAAAAAAGTCACTATTCGGGCTACTATGAGGAAGAGCCCGCAAAGCCTAAAAAGGGATGGATAGAGAGATTTTTGGCTAAATTCAGAGGTTGAGTCGGTTGTGTAAATCGGTTTTATCAAGATTTTTTAGTGCGACAGGGCCTTTTTAATGGCGCTGGCTTTTAGCATGCATTCATCATATTCGTATGCTGGATCTGCGTCATAAGTGATGGCGCTTCCTGCGGCAAAAAAGAGGTGCTTGGCCTTAGTGTCTATGATGATGCTCCTGATGATAACGCTAAAATCAAAATCCCCCTCTTCGTCCAGGTATCCCAGTGCTCCCGAAAACCATCCCCTTTTGAAGTTTTCATATTGCTCGATCAGCTCCATGCATTTGATTTTGGGTGCACCGGTCATGCTTCCCATGGGGAATGTGCTGGCAATGATCTCTGCAAAGGGAACTTGAGGTTTGAGTTCTGCAGTAACAGTTGAAATCATTTGATATACCTGCCGGAATGGGTAAATGCCAAATAGTTCTTCTACTTTTACCGTGCCCGTCTGTGCGATTCTCGCCAAGTCATTTCGCATCAGGTCTACGATCATGAGGTTTTCCGCTCTTTCCTTTTCGCTTGCTTGCAGTGCTTGTTTGAGCTCCTCGTCTTCAATAGGGTCTTTCCCTCTTCGGATAGTGCCTTTGATCGGTTGGGCTATGAGTTTTTTCCCCTGTTTTTTGATGTACCTTTCTGGCGATGCGCCTACTAAAAATTGCTCCCTGCACTTGAAGAAACTTGCAAAGGGCATAGGGGACAGATCCTGTAGTTCCCAAAAGAGCTGGACGGGATCAAGTGATTCCACAGCTGCTTCAAAGGCGATACAATAATTCATCTCGTAAATATCACCTTCCCTGATGTGTTCCTGGATCGCCCTCACTGTTTGAATGTATTGATCTCGATCTGTTTTAGCTTGGATTGAAGTGATCTTTTTTGGGATGTTTTGGGGTTGGAATTGGGTGATCTCCTTGAATACCTGAGTAGGCTGTGGGTGGGTGATGGACAAGCGTTGCCCATGAAAATCAACGATCAGCTCAGGAAGGAAAAAACAGGTTTCCGGACAGGCGACCAAGGCGGTATTTTGGCTATAGAGTCTTTCAAATTTATTTTTCAGGTCGTAGCTTAGTATACCGGCTTTTTTACCGGGGTGTGATCCCAGTTCATTCCAGTCAATGGACCGGTGCCCAGCAAAAAGAATATGACGAAACCCGTCATGGGGTAAGAGATAGTATTGGGGTGATGGTAGCTGAGGTAGGTGTATTTTTCTGATGCCCAGTGGAGAGCATGTTTTATCACATCATTTGTTAGCGGAAAATCTTCAGTGAACGCATCCTTCATGCTGTAAAATTAATGGAAAGGGCATAAAAAAAGAGGAATTCGAGCGAATTCCTCTTTTGCTATATTATTTCATCAATGATTAGTTTGCCTTGATGTCAAAACCTACATTGACTGTGTTGTAGATGAACTTATCTTTGGCTTTATCTGCGACAGAGCTTTCATCACCATAGGTCAATCCCCAGTCTGTTCTGTCAATGTTAAAACCAGCTTTGGCAGATATTACACCGTTGTTCAGGCTTACAGCTGCAGGGAACTTGATGTTCTTGGTGTTTCCTCTCATGGTCAGGTTACCGCTGATCCAGTGGGTAGGATTTTCTACCATTTGCTCACTGAGGCTGTTGGGCGTAAAATCAGACTTGAACTCTTCTTTATCTTCGATGGTCGCATCGGCCTGGAATGGCTCAACAGCAGTGATTTCAAAGGTCGCTGTAGGGTGGTTAGAAGCATCAAAGAAATCAGGTGACTGCAAGTGACCGTGAAGTTTGCCATAATTTTCTGAACCTTCTTCCATATCGCCAATCTC
Source organism: Echinicola strongylocentroti (assembly GCF_003260975.1). NCBI lineage: Bacteria > Pseudomonadati > Bacteroidota > Cytophagia > Cytophagales > Cyclobacteriaceae > Echinicola > Echinicola strongylocentroti. The sequence continues at coordinate 4,455,816 of NZ_CP030041.1, forward strand.
AAGGGCTGCAATATCAAAAGTGAAAGAACCGCTGGTAATGGCATCTCCTTCGATGGAAATTTCACCTTTGGTCACTGGAATCGTGCCGAAGTGTTTTCCTGCAGGCTTATATCCTGTCCAAGAGACCGCACTTGAAGCTGGGTCTACAGTGACTGTTTTACCAGTAGCAGCTGCTACTTCCTGTGCTTCTGAAGTTTCTACAGTTTCGCTCTTTTGGCCACAAGCGACCATCAGTAGTGCACTTGCCAGCAATAGGCCGGTAGTTTTAATTGATTTCATAACTGTTTAGTCTTAAATTGTTGAGTGTATTAGATGTATATACATGTAAATTTAAAGTTAGAAAAAAAGGTTCACATTTTCATTAAAAAAACTAGATTTGATAATTAATTGTTTTTGAATAAGCTGAATAATACTTAGAATAGTTATATGGCACTAGTGAAAATGGTAAATGGTAAGGCTCCTCAATTAGGGGAGAAATGTTGGTTAGCAGATAATGCCACAGTGGTGGGCGACGTCAGGATGGGAGAGGGCTGTACCGTGTGGTTCAATGCCGTAGTGAGAGGAGATGTCCATGAAATCGTGATCGGCGACAATACTAACATCCAAGATGGAGCAATCATCCACTGTACGTATCAAAAAGCCGGTACGTATATCGGTAGTAATGTTTCCATTGCCCATAATGCCATCGTCCATGGCTGTACCGTTCATGACAATGTCCTGATCGGGATGGGCGCAGTAGTGATGGACAATGCCGTGGTACACAGTGGTGCCGTGATCGCTGCTGGAGCCATTGTTTTGGCAGGTACTGTGGTGGAAGCTAATAGCATCTATGCTGGTATTCCTGCCAAAAAAGTGAAGGATACGGGAGAAGAAATGATGGCCGTCATCAAACGTACAGCGGAGAATTATCCCAAATATGCTTCTTGGTATGGGGAGTAGGGGTTTAGATTGGATCAGGGGACTGATGGAACCCTGATGACGCCAGGGCGAACGCATTTAAAAAAGTATCCCAGCTTGAATATATATCTGCCGTTCCTATGGGCTAAAAATGAGTGGATCTGGCTTTTTCACTGTACGAGCTAACTCATTTTCTTAACACCCCATCAACTGTCCCAAAACCGAATGCTCCAACGGTCGAATAAGGGACTCACATCGAAGCGACTGATTTTGTCCGCCGCGGCGGATCAGGACGTAATAGATAGGCTAATGCATATTCCGGGTTCAATGCCGTTTAGTTAGTGTGTATTTGGAAATATTGGTTCTATTATTTTTCTGCTAAATTCCAAGATGGTTTTCATCTCTTTACCTTTGTTACTTTTTTGCTTCAGGTCAAAAAAGTAACCAAAAAACCCCGCCGCTGTGCATCTATTGGCCTAAAATTAAAACCTCCCCTCATGCAGGCAAACTCCTCCTGTCTAAAGCCAAGCAGGCCTATCTAAAGTCAGGTAAACCTTCTTTAGCTGCCAACATTCTTTTTGGCCAGCATTTCGTCAAACAAGCCTGCCTTTTTGCCCACCCGCTTTTTAATTTCTTAACGCCCAATACCTGCAAGGCGGATTCAGTTAATAAGTCCCAAAAAGGTGTTGTTTCCATATGACGGCCCTTGGTATGCCTGTTTTCCAGCCGATGGTGGAGGCCGTTAAGAAAGTGAGTTGGCTCGCGTCGTGGAACAGCGAGACCCACTCACTTTTAGGTCGTAGCCATCGGCTGGAAATTAAAATGGGTGACGGATCTCGGTCGCAGGGTAAATCCATGTCCCATTTTAAAAGGCATACCACCGGCCTAGATTTTTTTCTTTCTTTTTTCATCAATGGAAAAAAGGAAAAGGATAAATTCCACCAAGATGATCAGGTTTCCCCAGCCAAAGTCAATCAATAAAAGGACTTTTAGGTACATGAAAAGAAGGAAATCCCCTTAACTAAACGGCATTGATTCCGGGTTAAATTAGAATAGCCAAGTAGCGTAACATCCTTAACCATGGGCAAGGCCCATGGTAAACATCTATGGTATGATGTTAAGGGTGGAAAAGAAATATATAACAGTCAAGGTAGCTGTCTTAATGTTGGTTGGATTTTTTAATTGAAACCGGTTGCTTCTGAAAGCTGTAAATGAGATAAAACAAGGCGGGCAAAATAAACAAGCCACCGATCAGCAGGGCCATGGCAAGGGCGAAAATGGTGCTTTCACCTGCGGCTGCATTTTGCAGACTGATAGTGCTGTTTTTGAGAATGATGAAATCAGGATGTTGGCTGACCATTAAAGTAACTAGGATCATCGTGATCTGAAAGCCTACTAGCACCCGGGGCCAGTACACTTTTTTCTTTTTTAGCAAGTACCAAGTGATCGGCAAGGAAACGGTCGCCAAGACCAATGCAAGTAAGCCAATAGGATGATTGACCAGTTCGGTAAAGAGTCGAATGCCTTCCCATTCCCCGACCAAGAATACCAGACCTCCGGTAATCACGGTAAGGATATTCATGCGAAAGGCCTTTTCCCGAAACAGGTCCCTGTCTTCGTTGTTGTTGGCCTCTCCGATCAGGAACACCGCTGCGAGAAACCCGCAGATGACTACTGTGAATAGTCCTACAGACAGGGGAAACCATCCCAACCAAGGGTGAATATAGGCTGAAACGAAGTCCGTTGCATCAGGGTCTATTCTTCCAGAGATGGCGGTGCCCGCTAGAATACCAAGGAAAAAGGGTGTCATAAAGGAGGAGTAAACAAAAATCAGGTTATAGATTTTTTGAAAATGGTCCTTGACGGCATCATAATGCCTAAAGATAAATGCAGTGCCACGGGCGATGATCCCAATCAGCAGCAAAGAAAGCGGAATGTGCAAGTAAACAGAAGCCAATGTGTATATTTCTGGAAAACCCACAAATAAAATGACAATGGTAATGATCAGCCACATATGGTTGGCTTCCCAGATAGGTCCGATGGCCTGATAGGTAAGCAAGCGGGTGCGTTCCTTCAGGGACCCTCTCGAGAAAAGCTCTATGATCCCCGCACCGAAATCCGCTCCGCCAAAGAGGAGGTAAAATAAGATAGATAGGTATAAAAAGGCGATGACGACATACAGCATAACTTAGGAGTTTGACGGTAACGATAAATCTTGGTTTTTGTCCAGGTTTTTGATCTGTCTTATCAGTAGCAGTGTTACGATCCCGGCAAGTGAAATATAAATGGCTGCATATAGCAAAAAGGAATACACAATACCCGGCATCGGGGTGACGGCATCTTTGGTCTTCATGATGCCGTAAAGTATCCACGGCTGTCTTCCCACTTCTGTGACAAACCACCCAGCCTCTACGGCTATGAAACCTAGTGGTGTGAGCAGGGCGATCAAGCCCAAAAACTTACTCGAATAGATGTACTTTTTATTTTTCCAGAGCCCAAAAAGCCAGAAAATCCCCGTTATCATAAGCACCATACCACAGCCGACCATGATCTGAAAGGCAAAATGGGTAATGGTGACAGGAGGATGCTCGCCTTTTGGGATTTGGTCAAGCCCAATGACTTCAGCGCTAAAATCCCCATGGGCGAGAAAACTCAAGGCACCAGGTATTTTAATGGCATAATTGACGGTTTCGTTTTCTTCATCAGGAATACCACCGATGATCAGGGAGGCCGCTTCTTCTGTTTCAAAATGGGCTTCCATGGCAGCAAGTTTTGCGGGTTGTCTTTCGGCGACGTCCTTGGCAGAAAGATCCCCGCTGAGGGGCTGTAAGATGGCCGCCACTGCACCTAGGGTGAGCGAAATCTTCAAGGCGGCTTTATGGATGTCCGTGTTTTTGCCTTTGGTCATCATCCAGGCGTGAATACCTGCCACGGCAAAGCAAGTCGCTACAAACGCCGCCAGGATCATGTGCAGCGATTGCGTGAACCAGGCATCGTTAAACATGGCGGCCATGGGGTCGATATTGAGGTATTCACCATTGACATAGTCAAAGCCTGCTGGGGAATTCATCCAGGCATTGGCAGCGACCACCAAAATGCCGGAAGCCAGCCCGGAAACACCCACCACCACTCCGGTAAACCAGTGGAACCAAGGACGGAATTTTTCCCAGCCATACAGAAAGAATCCCAAGGCAATTGCCTCAATAAAAAAGGCGGTACCTTCCAGTGAAAAAGGCATGCCGAAGATAGGCCCGGCATGCTTCATAAACTCTGGCCAGAGCAAGCCAAGCTCAAAGGAAAGCATAGTGCCCGATACGGCTCCCGTCACAAAGAAGATGGCCACGCCCTTGCTCCAGGCCTTGGTGAGGGTCTTGTATTTTTCTTTTCCGGATTTGAGGTATTTATAGTGGGAGATCGCCATCAAGAAGGGCATAATCATGCCGATGCAGGCAAAGATGATGTGAAAACCCAACGAAAGTGCCATTTGAGACCTGGCGGCCAGAAGATCATCCATATGAGAATAGGTTAAAAATTGTTAAAACCTTGCCTTTACTTACGGCATAGGCTGATTTTAGTTTGCTGGAATAAGATAATAAATCAATGTTTAATATGACTTTTAACCTGTTTTTTTAAATTAAATGAATTTATCCAAAGCCTGTTTTAGGCTGTCACTCCGTTTGATTTTGCCGGAAGCAGTTTCTGAAAAATTTTCTATAAAGTAAACTTTTTTTGGCCGTTCGTATTTACTGAAGGTTTCAGCAATTTTAACTGATAAATTATGGTCGGAGGCTTCCGTTACGGGAGGTGTTTCGATCACTAAGACCACTTCCTCTCCCCATTTATCACTGGGAGCACCAGCGACAAAGAAACGTTTTCCAGGAAAAAGGGCTTCCATAATCGGAGCAATCTGTGCCTCTAGCTTCTCTGGCTGTATTTTTATTCCACCGGAGTTTATGGTGAAGTCTGACCGCCCTTCCCAAATGAAGGTATTGGCTGCTGGGAGGGTTACGATATCATTTGTGGTGAGGGTGGTTTTGGCCATGGGAGCATTGATGACCAGTCGGGAGTCTTTGGTGGTGGAAATAGCGACTCCGGGGAGTGTCTGATAGGTGAGTGGAGGAAGGCCGGTTATTTTGGCCAAGGCAATATGGGAAACGGTTTCTGTCATGCCGTAAGTTTGGTAGGCGTTACAGGATAATTGGGACACTTCCTTTTGGAGCTTTTGTGATAGCGACGCTCCACCAATGATAAGGTGCTGGATGCTGTTGAGTTTTTCTGCACTGTTGAGGAGACTGTTTTCGACTTGCGCTGGTACCATAGCTACAAAATCAAAGGAGTCCAATGCGCCGAAATTGGCCAGAGGAGTTCCCGAAGGTTCTTCTAGGTAGATGGTACTGTCCCACTCGAGTCCTCTGACGAGCATCATCTTGCCAGCAATCATGGTGGTGTTTAGACAGCAAAGTAGGTTGGCCTGTGGTTTAATGTCAAAGAATTTGCCGGTGGCATTCGCACTGATTTCCATTTGCTGGCGGTTGACATCGATCGTCTTGGGTGCCCCGGTGGAGCCAGAGGTGTTCAGCTGAAAGCTGGCCGCACCATTTAGCCAGGCTTGACAGAAGGCCAATGATTGGTCAATGTAGGGGGTACAGGTCGGCCAGTTTCCTTTTTTGATTTCCCCGAAGGGTATAGATGTTTTTCCAATGTTGATTTTGCCCATGGACTTTTCTCAATTTCTACAAAAATAGTCAATTCAAAAAGGACAGGTCGTACCAAGACTATAATTTGATTACATGGATGTCCACAATGACACCCGTAATTCTAGGGAAATTAGGTAAGTTCTCACAGAAACCACGGAAATCGCAGAAAAGTCCTATTCCATTCAGGGTGTTCTGTGCGTTCAGTGAGAAATACAATGTACAGGCATAAAAGCGTATAATCGACGACAGACGACGGTCGGCAGACCACAGTCGTTGTAGCTTAGGGTTTAGCCCGACTTATGCTATGCATTAGGAATCGTGATGATAGCTGGTTTTGTCCATTTTTATATGCTTAATCGATCCGTTGCTATTATCTTGCATGGATATTTCTTTTAGCAATAAATCAACAAAAATATGGAGTGGAAAGTAGTAAAAGAATTTAAGGATATCACTTATAAGAAATGTGGTGGAGTGGCCAGGATAGCTTTTAACCGTCCAGAAGTAAGGAATGCTTTTCGGCCGCAAACTACCAGTGAGCTTTTTGAGGCGTTTTTGGATGCCCGAGAGGACACATCCATTGGGGTGGTGCTGTTGTCTGCAGAGGGACCTTCGCCAAAGGACGGCGTGTATTCTTTTTGCAGTGGGGGCGATCAAAAAGCCCGCGGTCATCAAGGCTATGTGGGAGAGGACGGCATGCATCGGCTGAATATCCTCGAAGTACAGCGACTGATTCGGTTTATGCCAAAAGTCGTGATTGCGGTAGTGCCAGGCTGGGCTGTCGGTGGAGGTCATAGCCTACATGTGATTTGCGACCTGACCTTGGCCAGCAAGGAACACGCTATTTTCAAGCAGACCGATGCGGATGTTACCAGTTTTGACGGAGGCTACGGCTCGGCTTATTTGGCCAAAATGGTTGGACAAAAGCGAGCAAGGGAAATATTTTTCCTTGGGAGAAATTACTCTGCCCAAGAAGCCTATGAAATGGGGATGGTCAACGCCGTTATTCCCCATGATGAGCTGGAGGACACCGCTTACGAATGGGCGCAGGAGATCTTGGAAAAATCCCCAACATCCATCAAAATGCTGAAGTTTGCCTTTAACCTTACCGATGACGGCATGGTGGGCCAGCAGGTATTTGCCGGTGAAGCCACACGCTTGACTTACATGACAGAAGAAGCGCAAGAAGGCAGGAATGCATTTTTGGAAAAGAGAAAGCCCAATTTTAAGGATGTTAAGTGGATTCCGTAAATTAATTGATAATCAACGTCTGCTATCCATTGTGGGTAGCAGGCTTTTTTGCCCTAACAAACCTGAAATACCATGAAAAGAACTTTATTCGCTGTAGCCTTTTGGATGGCAACGGCAAGCGCATTTAGTCAGACTCCTACACTTCAGTCCTCCCCAAGACTGACCGAAGCTGATCCCAGTAGTGTTGGAATGTCGGCTGAGAGGTTAGACAAGATCTCCAAAATGTTGGAAGGAGAGGTGGATGCAGGGAATATACCCGGAGCAGTGGCTTTAGTGGCCAAAGATGGTAAAATTGTACTGCATGAAGCTTTTGGTATGGCCAATAATGCTACGGGTAAGGCCATGCAGAAAAATACGATTTTCAGAATTGCTTCCCAGACCAAAGCCATTACTTCCACGGCAGTTATGATGCTTTGGGAGGAAGGTAGGTTCAGACTGGATGATCCCATTTCCAAGTATATTCCAGCATTTAAAAATCCTCAAATCTTGAGTGGTTTTAATTACGCAGATACCAGCTATACTACTGTGCCGGCAAAATCGGAAATTACCATCCGTCATTTACTCACACATACCTCTGGCTTGGGGTACGGAGTGATCGATAAAGATGAACGGGTGAAAATGATATACCAAAAAGCAGGGGTGACAGATCTGTTTACCACTAAGTCCATCACTATCGGTGAAAGTGTAAGGAAGCTGGCTAAGCTTCCGTTACACTTTAATCCGGGAGAGCAATATTCCTATAGTGAGGGCTTGGATGTGCTGGGGTACTTAGTGGAGGTGATCTCTGGACAGTCCTTCGACGAATACCTGAAAGATCATATTTTTGCCCCATTGGGAATGGAGGATACGTGGTTTTATCTTCCCGATAGTAAAGCAGATAGACTGGTGACCGTGCAGCAAAAAGTGGATGGGGAATGGCAACAATTTCCAGTGACATTTTATGATACCGATTATCCCAAAAAAGGAGCAAGGACTTTCTTTTCAGGGGGAGCGGGGCTAAGTAGTACTGCCGAGGACTACGCCACCTTCCTCCAGATGTACCTCAATGGCGGGGAGTTAAACGGAGTAAGACTTCTGAGCCGCACTACTGTAAGAAGTATTATGGGCAACCAGACAGGAGAGCTCTTTGGTGGAGAAAATCAGTATTATGGTTTGGCTTTTGGGGTGGTGACTGCTGAGGGAGAAGCGCATGGAGGAATGGGGAGTGAAGGTACCTTCGACTGGGGAGGTTATTTCAACACGCAGTATTTTGCAGATCCCAAGGAGCAGGTAATCGGTATTCTTATGAAACAAACACAGGGTCCGGTAGATGATCAGACCGCATGGAAGTTTCGGCAGATGGTAGGTGCGGCAATAGATGATTGATGATCAATGAAATGTAATGATGAAAGCCACCTTGATGACGAGGTGGCTTTTTTTGTGATGTGACTGATTTTTTAGTACATTTCTATATGGATACCTCTGAAAAAGATCGCAATAAAGTCGCGGAGCCTGACGTCGAGTACGGTCATTATTCCTATGCAGACTACCTGACGTGGCAGATGGATGAGATGGTGGAGCTGATCAAGGGCAAGGTGTTCAAGAAAGCCGCAGCAGCTCCTCGCCGGATTCACCAGAAGGTCTCAAATGAGTTGGCATATTTACTGACGGACTATTTGAAAGAGCAGCATTGTGAGGTGTATTCGGCACCCTTTGATGTACGGCTTCCTCAGCAGTCCAAGGCGGATAAGGATATTACCACGGTTGTCCAGCCAGACTTGTGTGTGATCTGTGATCGGGCAAAACTGGATGATCGAGGATGTATCGGAGCGCCTGACTTGGTAGTGGAGATCCTTTCCCCAGGCAATAACCGTTTGGAGCTCCAAAACAAGTACGAGCTGTACCAGGAAAGTGGAGTGAAAGAATACTGGATCATTCATCCTGATGAACAGACGCTGTTGGTTTACACATTGGTAAATGGAAAGTATGTTCCTTCACAATTGATGACCAGTGGAGATATGGTACGGTCTAAAGCCGTTGAAGGATTTGAGCTGGATTTGGAGGATTTCTTTTCCAGAATGAAATAGCCAAAAGATGACAAAGGATTTAAAAACACCAGAAACAGATAAGAACAAAGTTGCGGAGCCTGACGTCGAGTACGGTCATTATTCCTATGCAGACTACCTGACGTGGCAGATGGATGAGATGGTGGAGCTGATCAAGGGCAAGGTGTTCAAGAAAGCCGCCGCAGCCCCTCGCCGGATTCACCAAAAAGTCGCAGTGGAGTTGACAAAGCGATGGGCGGTGTTTTTGGAAGGGAAGGTTTGTGAGGTGTATTCAGCGCCATTTGATGTACGGCTTCCTCAGCAGTCCAAGGCGGATAAGGATATTACCACGGTTGTCCAGCCAGACTTGTGTGTGATCTGTGATCGGGCGAAACTGGATGATCGAGGATGTATCGGAGCACCTGATTTGGTAATGGAGATCCTTTCCCCAGGCAATAACCGTTTGGAGCTCCAAAACAAGTACGAGCTGTACCAGGAAAGTGGCGTGAAAGAATATTGGATCATTCATCCTGATGAACAGACGCTATTGGTTTACACATTGGTAAAAGGAAAGTATGTCCCATCACAATTGATGACCAGTGGAGATATGGTACGGTCTAAAGCCGTTGAAGGATTTGAGCTGGATTTGGAGGATTTCTTTTCCAAGATTAAATAGTTGACTTTTATATATCCATAAACTCTTTCAGGGCGGCCTTTACTCTGCTGAGAATGGCGGTATTTTTGGCGCTATCGGAAAATACCTCAATGATTTTAGGTCTGATCGAGGGGGAGTAAAAAACCGTAAGTCCATCGTTCAGCTCGTTTTCAGTTTTGACTGGCGTATAGTCAAAGTCAAAATCCTTGGCCAGGTTTTCGGCATTTAGCTGTTGTTTGGTTTCAAAAAACTCTTCCAGCTCGGGTTGCTGGCTAGGGCCATTGATGATGCGGAATATGCCGCCAGCATGATTGTTGAGCAGGATGATTCTGAGGTTGTTCACCGTATAGTTATGCCAAAATGCATTCCTGTCATAAAAAAAAGCCATGTCTCCTGTGATCAAGGTGACATATTCTTTGGTGGTCAACGCACAGCCAACGGCGGTCGAGTTGGATCCATCTATTCCGCTAGTTCCCCTGTTACAGATGATTTCTTGTGGTCTTGCTCCCAAGAAGTTTACGTAGCGAACGGCCATGCTGTTGGCTAGGTGGAGTTTTGACTGTTGAGGGAGCTGTTGAAGTACGTGGTAAATTGCTTTCCATTCACCAAAATCAGCCTTCTCTAGCCCTTGTTGGAGGGCTGTTTTTATTTTTTTATCGCTTTCATGCCAGCGATTATAAAAATCAAGGTCGCTGGAGATATTTGACTGAATAAGCAATTCCAAAAAGGCTGTAGGAGAAGTGTGAATGATCTTGTTTAGCCCTTGGTAAGTGTCAGGGGAATATCCCGCAGGCTGTATGTGCCAATGATCGGCTCCCGAACTTCGTAAGAAGTTTTTTAGAGGTTTTGAGATAATTGACTTTCCAAAACTAATTACCAGATCAGGAGCAAGTAAAGCATGTTCTGATATTGGGAGCAATTGGTCATGAAAGGTGACGGTCTCCTCGGATTGCATATTGGAAATGGTGTCACTGACCACGACCACCTTTTGTTTCTTGGCCAAGAGGTTGAGAAGAGCCAAGGTGTGTTCGTCTGGTGATTGTTGTCCAGGGACAATGAGGATTCTGTGAAACCGGCCAAGGTTATTGGCTAGTTGTGCAATGGATTCATTGCTAAGTATGGGGGCATTCCCCAATTTATCTATTATGGGAATGGGATGCGAATAGTCAAATTGTTCCTGTTGTTCTGGATAAAAAGGTTCCCTTAATGGGATGTTGATGTGGACAGGGCCTTTTGGGTAGTCCGATGCCGTATTGATGGCCTCATTGGTGATTCTATGCGCATGCCATACTTTGTCTTTGTGGGAGAAGTCGTCCGGAAAATCAAAATCATCCTTGACATGCCTGCCGTATATGTTTTTTTGACGAATTGTCTGACCATCCCATTGGTCTATCCATTCTGGAGGCCTGTCAGCAGTGATGACGATGAGGGGGATTTGCTGGAAGTAAGCTTCAGCAATAGCTGGTGCATAATTGAGTGCTGCCGTACCGCTGGTACATACCAAAACCACAGGTTTTTTGAGTTGTTGGGCGATGCCAAGCGCTACAAAAGCGGCGGACCGCTCGTCTGAGATACTTCGGCAATGAATCTCAGGATGTCTGGCAAAGGCTATGGAGATCGGAGCACACCTCGATCCTGGGGAGAGAATGACATTTTTGATGCCTTTTCTGGCGCATATGGCCACTAGGTCAATTATTGGCTGGATAATCAAGGCGCTGGTTATTGAATGAATTTTCCGATAATATCACATTTCAATGTTGTTTCTTCCCATTCTTTTTCGGGTATGGAGTCAGCTGTTACTCCGGCTCCGGCATAGAGAAGAACTTCTTCATTGATAAACTGGGCAGTCCGAAGGTTGACGTAGATGGCTGTTTGGCCTTCTATATTGACAGGCCCTATAAATCCAGCAAAGAAACAACGGTCAAATTGTTCATGATCATAGATGAACTTCATGGATGCTTCCCGAGGGGTGCCGCAAACAGCAGAAGTAGGATGTAGAAGTTTCAGCATAGTAGACCCCAATTGTGGGAAATTGGCCGCTTCCATATCCACTCTAAAGTCGGATCTGAGATGTAGTAAATTCCCCGCTTTTACAGTTCTTGGTCCATTTTCTTCATACTCCCTAAGCCTTATTTTTTTGAAATTGTTCACAATATAACGACTTACCATTGCTTGCTCCTCAATTTCCTTTTGCTTCCAAGCAGCGTTTTTTACAGGGTCTTCACCTTCCGCTTTTTGGGTGCCGGCGAGGGCCATCGTTTGGAAATAATTGCCTTCCGTCTTGATGAGTATCTCGGGAGTGGCACCTAGCCATGTGCCGACATTGGGGATGTGGAAGAAATTGATAAATGCATCAGGATAGGCCTTGCAAAGGGACAAAAAGGTCTTTGCGACATCAAAGTCCTCGTTCAAATGGATCTTCTGGATGCGGGCAGGTACCACTTTTGAGAGGTGTCCTTCCGTTATGGCCTCGATGCATTTTTGGACCGTCTCGATAAAACGTTCCTTGGAGGTAGAGGTGAAATCATCGCTGGATTTTTTTGGCTGGCATTTTCGAATTAACTGCCGTATTTGTCTTTTTATTGTTGAGGGCGAGAGGCCAATGCGCTCGTATGACTGTCCATCCTCTTGGGTGATGGACTGGCCGATTTCAAATTTGACGTATTCCGAAGCCTCTAGAAAATAAGCTTTTCCATCTTCTTGATCAGCAAATGGGTGCACAATAAATCCTTGGGGCAATGCGTCCAGCTCGAGATTAACTCGTTTTGTTTTGCCCGATTGGTCGAGGATTATTTCGGCACTGTTGGTTTTTGGTGTCCGCCATATGGCAATTTGGTGATCTCCAGTAAGTGCTTTGTATAACCACTGATCCAGTGCTTCTTCTTGCGTGATGACAGGGGAGGTTGCGGTTGGTGTATTCATCATGATTTTTTATCCAGAACAGCCATGGTTATTCTGCTGATGCAGGCTAATTCACCTTCTTCTGTTACTATTTTTATTTCCCAGACGTGTGTGTTTTTTCCGAGATGGATGGGTTTGGCACAGCCTTTTACCTGTCCACTCCGTACAGCTTTGATATGGTTGGCGTTGATGTCCAGGCCCACACAGTGATAATGGTCAGGATCTACACAGCAAGCGGCTCCTACACTTCCCAATGTCTCTGCCAACACAACACTCGCTCCTCCATGTAACAAACCAAACGGCTGTTTTGTTCTGTGATCTACAGGCATGGTCGCCTCCAAATAATCCTCACCGATTTTGGTAAAGCGAATACCTAGATGTTCCAACATATTGCCCTCAACAAATTGATTTAACATTTCTAGGTTGAGGTTTTTGGGAAATATCATGAAATTTGAAATAAAAACGTTTTCTTTGAAATGAATTTATAACCTTTTTTGACTTTCGAGAAAATGTACGAAAAAGGATGCTTCTAAAGAAGTTACTTTACTTAGCAGTGACCCAATTGACCAGTATAACTTTACTTAAGAAATCGATAACAAAAATACAGAATATTGAGTACTAAAAAAATTTACTTGGTTCGCCATGGGCAAACAGACTATAATCTAAGAGGTGTCGTCCAAGGAAGCGGCATCAATGCTTCTATCAATGCGACTGGTCGGAAACAAGCGGAAGCTTTTTATGAGGCATATAGGCATATCAAATTTGATAGGATTTACTATACTGGGTTGAAGCGTACACGACAGTCTATCGAGCGGTTTTTGGATAATGGTACGCCTTATGAGTCATTACCTGATCTGAATGAGATCAGTTGGGGCAAGTATGAAGGGGTGCCTATGACCAAGGATGAGCATTCGTATTATCAGGGAATGTTGGAAAAATGGTCTGATGGCGATCTTGATTTCTCCATAGAAGGCGGTGAGTCCCCTAATATGGTTTTTGCGCGCTTGAAAAGGGGACTTGAGTATATTTTGTCCCAAGAAGGAGAGACCATCTTGATCTGCATGCACGGAAGGGCTATGCGTATAATGCTAAGTCTGATGCTGGACTATGATCTACGGTTTATGGATGTTTTTGATCACCATAACCTAGGATATTATGAGCTGACTGTAAAAGAGGATGGAAAGTTTATATTAGATCGCTATAATCACGTGAAGCACTTAAAGATCAAAGGATTGATTGGGTAATCTTGCCTTTCTTTTTATCCTCTTCTTTGTCTACTGGCTGGCTGTTAAATGAAACCAATAGTTCTTGAAAATTTTCTTTTGATTCGCTCAGGTCTATTACTCTGAAAGCTACTTCTTGTAGAGGCTTCCAAGTGGTGTTGTTGATTTGAACCAATTGTTGGGCAATATGACATTTGTCAAAGTCACAGTTGGCTACATTGATAAAAATGACTGCATCTGAATTTCCAGTATAGGTTTTGGTTTTATAATCCTCGATAAAGCTGAGCTCAATATACTCAGCACTCGATTTGAGTTCTTTTAATTCCTTCTTGCTGAAGATGACGACGAATGTTTTGTCTTCTGGATTTTTGCAGAAACCTACCGATACTAAAAGAGTCAATAGCGGTACAAATATTAAATGCTTCATCTGGGTAATATATAAAAATTTTCTCCTGGATTCAAGAGGTGTTGATACTTATCGGAAAAAAATAATGTTGAGGTAATTCCTGTTTGAAAATATCGACGCGATTAGGGATCAAGCAATTTATCTGGGGGAGGTCGGCACACTTTCTTAGCCCTGCTTTATTTCCGACTGTTTTGAGAGTAAGGGTATCTGGCTGTAATAAAAAAAGCCCGGAAAAACCGGGCTTTAAATTATTTTTTAGCTCTTGAGCTTCTTTTTTTCTTTGGAAGTGTTTCGTCTTCTATCTCATCGGCTACATCTGCAAGGATTCTTCCGCAGTGCTCACAGACAATAAGTTTTTTCTTCTCTCTAATGTCTGCTTGACGTTGAGGTGGCACGATGTTAAAACATCCACCACAGGCACCTCTCTTTACTTCCACTACCGCAAGGCCGTTTTTGGCATTTGCTCGGATCTTCTTGTATGACTTGATCAGCCTGTCTTCGATTTTCTTGGTAGCTTTTTCTCTTTCAGCTTTGAGTTTGCTCTCCTCGGTTTCACTTTCGGCGACAATGGTGTCCAGTTCTTCCTTTTTGGTGTCCAGATCCTTCTTACGGTCCTTCAAGATTTCCTGAAGATCATCCAAATCTCTTTTCTTGCCTTCGATCCTCATCTCTGCTTCTCCAATTTTCTTTTTGGAAACTTGGATTTCAAGATCTTGAAGCTCTAGCTCTTTGGTGATGGCGTCATACTCACGATTGTTTCTGACGTTCATCTGCTGGTCTTGATATTTCTTAATGAGTTTTTCAGAGTCCTTGATAGCTTCTTTGTGCTTCTTGATTTCATCCTCAAGGGCCCCGATGTCATTGTTGAATTTCTCTAACCTTGTTTCGTAGCCTGCTATTTCGTCTTCTAAATCTTGAACTTCTTCTGGAAGGGCTCCCCTGATTTTAAAAATAGCATCTAAGCGGGAGTCTAATTTCTGAAGATTATAAATGGCATCAAGTTTCTGTGCGACTGTACTTTCCATGTACTATACGTAAGTTATGGGATTCGTAATGACTTTTGTCAAATAGAGTGCAATATTACTAAAATTTTGTGACAATATCTCTAATAATAAATCTTTTGTGTAGATTTCACTTTCGTAATGCCCAATGTCCGATATAACTATCTGATTGTCAGCATCAAAGAATTCGTGGTATTTTATGTCAGCCGTGATGAAAATGTCCGCCTTCCTGCTTTTTGCTGCACCTAGTAAAAATATACCCGCTCCACCACAGATGGCGACGCGTTTTATGGGCCTCCCTCTAAGCGGAGTGTGCTTGATGACGTTAAGGTTCATGGCGCTTTTGAGGTGCTGGAGAAAGGTGCTTTCTGCCATGGGGGATTCCAGTTCACCAACCATCCCTGAACCGACATCTTGGTGTTCGTTTTCTGTTTGTTGCAAATAGTAGGCCACCTCCTCGTAGGGATGATGCGCTTTGAGTGCATGGATGATTTGTCCTTGGAGGTAGGCAGGAAAAATAACTTCTATCCTGTCTTCATGGACTTCTTCGATGGCGCCTTTTTTTCCAATTGTAGGGTTGGCCTGATCTGAAGGAAGGAAAGTCCCAGTGCCTTCTACTCTAAAGCTGCAATTACTGTATTCGCCGATGGCTCCAGCACCGGCAGCATGAAGCCCTTCCAGTAGTTTTTGGCTGTCCTCTTTTGGTACAAAAGCCGTTAGCTTCATTAGAATCCCCTTTTTCGGGGCCAGGATTTTGGTGTTGACTAAGCCTATTTTGTCAGCTATTCGTTTGTTTACCCCGGTATGGACATTGTCCAGATTGGTATGGATGGCATAAATGGCAATGTCGTTTTTGATGGCTTTGATGACTGTTCTTTCTACGTAGTTTTTACCAGTTAGGCTTTTGAGCCCTTTAAAAACAATAGGGTGGTGGGCGACGATCATATTGCACTTGAGGTCGATGGCTTCTTGGACTACTTCCTCGGTGACATCCAAGCTGCAGAGAATACCAGTAACTTCATCAGAAGCATTTCCAGTGATCAACTGGGCATTGTCGTAAGATTCTTGGTAAGCAGGGGGAGCGATGCTTTCCAAGTAGGAGACTACGTCACTAATCAAATTAACCATATATTTGTATTTACCGTTTGATCAAAAGTAAAAAAAAATAAGCAATGCGCCCTTATCATCTTTTATTGTATCCTTTTTCATTTTTGTACGATGGGATTACTCGTCTCAGAAACAGGATGTTTGATCGTGGGATGAAGCGAAGTCTGGTCTTTGAGATCCCCACTGTCGTGGTGGGGAACCTGGCCATGGGAGGCACTGGCAAAACCCCAATGGTAGAATTTTTGATCAGGGCTTTCAAGGATAATTATACCGTGGCGACACTTAGCAGAGGGTATGGCCGGAAGACCTCTGGCTATATATTGGCAGAAGAGGCCACGCAGCCCACGGATATTGGCGACGAGCCTTTTCAGATTTATAGTAAATTTGGCCGAGAGGTTGCTGTCGCAGTAGGCGAGCAGCGTATTGAGGCTATTCCGCAGATCATTGCAGAGCGTCCCGAAACCGAATTGGTTATTTTGGATGATGCTTTTCAGCACCGATATGTCAAAGGAAATTTTAACCTACTTCTAACCACCTTTCAGCGTCCCTTCTTCACGGACCATGTGGTGCCCATGGGCATGTTAAGGGAAAACAGGGACGGTGCAAATCGCGCCCATGCTGTGGTGGTGACCAAGTGTCCTGATAAGCTCGATGAAGCCACGAAGACCCATTATTTGCACAAGATCTTAGGGTATGCCCCTAAAGATTGTCCTGTGTTTTTTGCTGGCCTTGAGTACGGCCAAGCGTATAATGTGAGAGACAACAAGGAGGAGCCGATTCAGAAAGTGATTTTGCTAAGTGGAATAGCCAATAATGACTTGTTGAGGAAGAAGGTAGGAGAAATGTATGAGCTCCTGGAAACCTTGGAGTACAGTGATCACCACCATTATACCGAGCGTGACATGGAGAGAATAGTAGAGCGATTTAACCTACGTAAGGCGGAATCTCCCGTGCTCCTTACGACGGAGAAGGACGCTGTCAAACTTAAAGCGGACAAATTGCTTAGATATTTACAGGAAATTCCGATTTTTGCGTTACCTGTTCAGGTGAAAATGGAAGAGGAAGAAAAAAACACCTTGTTAGAACATGTAACCAAGGCCATCAGAAATAAAGGTTATCAACGTGAAGTTTAAGTACCTATTTGCTTTATTTATATTGATTTTTTGTTTCAATCAACTTGCTTCTGCCCAGACGAGGCCGAGGGAAAGTGGTGAAAATCAAGAAGAAGAGAAAGAGCCACAGCGAGGAGGATTGATCGATGATTCGACCAAGATGGTGTATGGCCCTACCACGACCTTATATTTTCAGGAGAAAAACCTCCGGTATAACAATATGGAGAAAATAGCCCTCGATACGGGGCTGACAGGGTTTCATAATTTTGAGCCGGTTTTTAGGAATGGCCATAAATACCAGGGGTTGGCCAATATTGGTAGTGCAGCCAAGCCGGTATATTATACCCTGCCTGGGCAGATTGGAGCCACTTCTGGTTTTAGCGCTTACGACCTGTACTATCATTCGCCGGACAGCATGTTGTATTTTGATACCAAGTCTCCTTATACCAAGTTGGAGGCTTTTTATGGAGGGGGAAACCGGAACATGCTCAATGTGGCCTTTGCGCGAAATGTGAATCCAAGATGGAACATTGGCTTTAATTTTAATACCATAAAGGCCCGAAAGACACTGAATCCCAATGCGCGTGATGATAATATGGTGGAGCAAACTTCCTACTCCCTTCACACAAACTATCGATCCAAAGACGAAAAGTACTTCCTGCTGGCCAATTTTTCCCGGATGCATCATAAAGTATTTGAGAGCGGAGGTATTATTCCTCCGTCGGTAGACAGTACCTCTCTTTATTTTACGTATGAGGATTCAAAGGTGTGGCTAAGCAATAGCGAGGCTACTGATATTAGACAGGACTATCACCTGTACCATCAGTATAATATATTGGAAGAATGGCAGGTTTACCATGTCTTTGATAAGAAGAAGCAGGGGCTATCGTTTTTTTCTGATTTGACCACGAGTGACTCTGCCTACTTCAACTATTTTGGTCTGCCCAGAATGATAAATGAAGACAGTACGTATAACTATCACCATTTTTCAGAAGTACGGAATGAGGCTGGTTTTAAAGGAGACTTTGGACCGGTTTATTATAATGCGTTCGTGAAATTCAGGACTGGAAAATTCACCAGCCCTAATTTTGACAGTGAGTATAAGTTCAATGAAGTTTACATCGGTGGAGCATTACGAGGAGAGATAAATGATCAGTGGTCTTTTGAAGCCGATGGAGAATACTTGATCCCAAGTGGTTACCGGATCAATGGTTATTTCCACTCACCCTTTTTGGATGTAAGCTATACGAAGGCTTCTTATAAACCCTCGGCGATGCAGGAGATGTACCGTGGGAACCACTATTCTTGGACCAATAGTTTTTCCAATATCGGCGTCGATCAGATCAAAGGTGTGATCAAAGCCGACTTCGCGAAGATTTCCGTAAGGCCAAGTCTTACCATCAACCGAGTGAACAATTATGTTTACTTTGATGAAAACCAAGAAGCCGCCCAAGCAGATGGAGGGGCATTTATGGTTATTCCTGGGATCACAGCTGATTTTACCTTCTGGAAAAAACTGAGATGGCAGAGTGAGGTTATTTATACAGCCATAACAGGAGATGCGGCGGATGCATTCAGGATTCCTGATTTATACGCCTGGAGCAGGTTGTTCTTTGACGGGCCCATGTTTGACGATCATCTATACATCCAGTTTGGGGTGGAGGGCAGGTATAAAAGCAGCTATAACGCGGAGGCATATATGCCGGCCACACAGCAGTTTTATTTGCAAAATGATTTTGATGTCTATGCCTATCCTGTCCTAGATGCTTTTGTGGACTTACGGATAAACAGGACAAGGGTGCTGTTTAGGTATAATCACCTGAACAGCGGTTTTATGGAGAGGCAAGGTTACTTCGTGACGCCTTACTATACAGGGTTGAAGGGATCGTTGGATTTAGGTATCAGTTGGTATTTCTTTGATTAACTAAGGCTGAAGGGCTATAATCTTCTGAAGATCATAATGTTGAATTGGCCAATGATCAACGATAAGTAATCAACTCTACATACTACATACCAAATACTACATACCAAATACTTAATGAAATGAGCTGGGAAGAAAGTACAAAAAATAAAATGCTCAACCTCCAATTGCCCACTGATCCCAGGTGGGTGGACATTGCGTCGATGAACCTGGAGGACATTCTGGTGGATCATGCCTATTGCGAGCAAAAAGCCGCATCATCTTGTATTTCGTTGATAGTGCGCTACCCAAACTTAGATAAATTGGTAGATGTGCTTACCCCTGTAGTGGCGGAGGAATGGGCACACTTTGAAAGGGTAATTGAACAGATCAGGAAACGTGGTTTTCAGTTTGAAAAACCGCGCAAGGATATGTATGTGGTCAAGCTAAGTGAGTTTATTAAGAAAGGTGGGAGCAAAATGACGCAGTTGATGGAACATCTTCTGATGAATGCCCTGATCGAGGCGAGAAGCTGTGAGCGGTTCAAATTACTTTGGAAAAACATAGCCGATGCCGAGTTGCAACAATTTTATTATGAGCTGATGGTTTCTGAGGCGGGGCATTATGTGAATTTTATAGACTTGGCCAAGCATTATCATGATCCAGCGGAAGTGGATAAGCGTTGGAAGGAATGGCTTGCCCACGAGGCCAAGGTGATAAAGGAACTCGAAATACGGCCAGATCGGATGCATTGATCCATGCTGATGGGGACAGGAGGCACTTGTTGAATAGTAGTGCTGTTGATGCGCAACTGGGAGATTGAGCTCTTGAAGGAAATAGTAGGGGTCGTGGCTGATAAGTATTCAAGAGAAGGGCGATATTTTTATTCAGCTATTATTGTCATTGGTTTATTTTATTGATAATATTCGGCGGATTTTTAGTAGGAAAATGGGGTTTTGTTCTAAATTGAACACTTTATGGAATTGTTCGAGAATATTAAAGAGGCACTGCGGTCAATCAAGTCCAATCGGTTAAGAACGATTTTGACTGGACTGATCATTGCAATTGGGATCACTGCTTTGGTAGGGATGCTGACGGCCATTGATGGGATGAAAGCCCAGATCGAGGAAAGTTTCAGTGGCTTGGGTGCCAATAATTTCGATGTACGTTCTAAGAATACTTCAGGGCAGCGTGTGACCCGCTCTGGTGTGGCCGAGAAGCAGTTTAAGCCAGTGAGCTTTAAGGATGCGCTGGATTTTAAGACAGCATATGCTTCCCGCGGGATGGCGACCGTTTCCACTCGTGTAAGTGGCTCTGCAGAGATCAAGCGTGGTTCTGAAATTACTAATCCCAATGTACGTATCATCGGCGTGGACGAAAATTACGTCCTCATCAATGGTCAAAATATCGAGACAGGAAGAAACTTTAGCAACGTAGAAACCAGGTACGGAAATAACGTATGTTTGATAGGCAGTGAAATTGTAGAATTGCTATTCAAGAGCCATGAAGTTCCAGTGGGGGCACATGTTTCATTTTTTGGCAATAGGTATTCTATAGTAGGTGTTTTGGAAGAGCAGGGATCAGTGGGCAATGATGCGGGGGTGGATCGGACGATATTAATTCCGGTAGAAAATGCCTCCCGCCTAGACCAGACGGGTGGTTTTTGGTATACGATCACTGTTTCGAGTTCAGATCCTACCAAAATGGATTATGAAATGGGGCAAGCGACTGGCTTAATGCGAAAAGTCCGTGAAGACAGGGTGGGGGAGTTGGATTCTTTCGAAGTGGTCAAGTCCAATAACGTGGGAGAGAGCCTAGAGGAAGTTGCGGGTTATTTGAGGATTGGAGGTTTTGGTATCGGTTTTATTACCTTGCTGGGAGCTTCGGTAGGCTTGATGAACATTATGCTGGTTTCTGTGACAGAAAGAACCCGTGAGATAGGCATCCGAAAAGCATTGGGTGCTACTCCTAAGAGGATCCGTCAGCAGTTTTTGATTGAGGCCATTGTGATTTGTGTATTTGGAGGACTTTTTGGAGTGCTCTTAGGGATGGGGATCGGCAATATCGTTGCCAGTTTTGTTGGGCCAGGAGGGTTTTTGATTCCATGGCTTTGGATGTTGATGTCTTTTATGATTTGTATTTTAGTAGGCTTGGTATCAGGGGTAATTCCAGCCATCAAGGCAAGTAAGCTCGATCCCATCGAAGCACTCCGATATGAGTAATAGATAGGCTGTTTTAGCGTTGTTTGAAATTAAACGTGCTGTTGGCGGTGAAATTCCATAGGAAAACTAATGCTACGCTTAATGTTTTACCCGTAAGTAGTGATAAGTTTAGTTGGTTTAGTGATAAATAGATCAATGCCAAGCTTAATACTACGCCGATAAGAGAGATACAAAAAAAGATAGACAGTTCTTTGATTACTGATCCGTTTTGACTTTTGAAAGTCCAGTATTTGTTCCAAAAAAAAGTTATTGAAGCATGCTAAGGCAAAGCCAATGGAATTTGCTATATAGACATTATATCCCATAAGAAAAACCAACCCGAAGGTAATGCCGTAGTCAATCAATAGTCCAAGCAATCCAACTAGACTAAATTTGGCCATTTTCTTTAGTTTGGCCAAAAAGCTTAACCTTTTACGGTTCATGCCTTATTCATGAATTATTTCCTCAATTTGATCCAAAAAATCATCAAATGAAGGATTGCTTAATGCGACCACTTCATTGTTATCTACCAACATTGAAATAAA
Organism: Echinicola strongylocentroti; assembly: GCF_003260975.1. NCBI lineage: Bacteria > Pseudomonadati > Bacteroidota > Cytophagia > Cytophagales > Cyclobacteriaceae > Echinicola > Echinicola strongylocentroti. The sequence goes on from NZ_CP030041.1 coordinate 4,477,733, forward strand.
AGTTAGTTTTTCTTTTGGGTCAAGGTTTAGTGATGCGAATTTCTGTAAAGGATCGTAGAGGATTGGGTGAGAAAATTGATTTGCCTTTAGGTGTTTGATGAGTTTAATTGAATCGCTTTCGGCAATATAAAATAGGAAAGCGACTTCAGGATATTTTTGAATAGCTGTGTTCCAATCTAAATCTAAGGATGAATGGTCATTGGCATTTTTTATATAAATCACCACTTTATTTTCCATATCGAACCAGTCCTCATCGAATCGTGAAGAATCTGATATTTCGATAACACCTACATCTTGTGGAAAGCGTATGATTTTATTCGAGTTTTCCGTTTTAGTTTGGCAACTGGATAGTATCCATAAGAAAGTAACGGGTATTGCAAAAATATAAGCGTTAAAAAGCTTCATTTGAAATCGGGGTTTAAATGTGCAAATATGATAACAGGATTCCCGTTTTTGTCTAAATCGTCGATTGAGTAATACCTACTAATTTCACTTTTATCATAGACCTCATATAGGAAGGCAGGTAAAGTGGAAAAAATAAATTGGTCAGAATTTGTAGAGCCTTGAGGGTATATGAACAAATCTCCCCACTTTTCATCTAATTTGTTGATGATGCATTTTTGCGATTCAAGATCGCACAGGATGTGGTACCATCTTAATTCATTTTCATTTTGAAAGGTAAGTTGGGTAAGCGAGGTGTTCTGTGTTTCAGAATAGTGGGAAATGGTGAAATACCCATTTCGATTCAATTTTTCGAAACTATCCATGATGTTGCTGTTCCAGAATTCCTTAGGAATATTATTAGAGCCAAAATCAAATATAATGTCAGGTACTAATCGGTTTTTTGTGAATTGATAAAGTTGATTATTGAATGATTCTGCAAAAAATATTTTATTGTTCGATTTAAAGAAGTTTTTTTCTGTTACAGGAAGTAGCTGACCTTGATAACTGTTTTCTAAAAATGAGGCTTATTGATTTCCTAAACTATCCAAAAGTAAGAGGCGGTATTTGACGATGGGGTAGTTATAGCTAGAATATATTAAATAGTCCTTTCCGAATTTTTCAAATGAGAAGCCAGTTAAGTCTAGTTTTATCTTATTGAAAATTTTCTTTTGAGCAATGGAAAACTGAATGATTTCAGAGTTAGAACCGGTGCTGGACAGTATTTCCAACGTGTCTCCACTTAAAGTGAAGTCATAAATATTTGGGATCTGTTCCGGTCCTTCTCCGATTTCTACTAATCTTGTAATATAACTTCCGTCTTTATCGAACTGATAAATTCCATCCCGTATATCCTCATCATAAATTATGAAGTAGGCAGGAGTGGATTTTACAATTATATTTTCAGAGAGAAAATTTGTAGATGTTGTTTCCAGAGGGATTATTGAATCTATAAGATAGGGAAGGGAAATTTCTGTAGAGTCATAGAAGTAGAAGGATTTATCAGCAATTATAGAATCTTCTTGGTTTTTTGGATCAGAATCACAAGCTGATAGAAGTACACTAAAGAAATAGATGGTATAGGAAAAGTTTAACCTCATTTTGATGGTTTAAATTGTTGTTCAAATACAAAGCAAAATAAGAGGTAGCAACTGGCAAGAACTACTTCCTTCTTGGGGTTCTCTAGCAGGATTCGCATGCACATGTAAAGAATATTAATAATTAAGTTTAATAATACGCAAAATACTGATTTTGAAAAAGTAAATTTTATTTTATCTTATTTTGTGACTTATTATTTGTTTTATTGCACCTAAAACAGGTGTAGTTTACTGTTTTACCTATTGATTTTGATAGGTGGTGTGTAATAATCAGATTGTTTCAAAAAAGCCAAAGGAAGGCTAAAGCTGTGAAAAATATAAATTTGGGGCACCTAATATTCTTGGGGGGATTTGGATGAAAAATTCAAATAAGAGAAAGTCTTTCATCCAAATCATCTGTTATTACTGTATTCCCCCTTTTATTTTAGACCCGAATGTAGTTGAGCCTAGTTGCAGCCGTTGTTGTTGGTTTTTTATAATGATATGAAAAAATAGTACCAGCCAAGGTCAGCAAAATCAGGGGGATTTGTCATCACTATGGCGTCAAGATCAATGATACCCAGTTCCAACTGTTCCGCAATTTCCTGAGTTTCTATTAATGAAGCTCGCCAAAAGCTCAAACTACATCAGTTTTTCTTGGGCTTGCCCCGAATTTATTTGTTCCGTTTTGTCCTGGTTTAATGGCCAGGTAGACAAAACCAATAAGATTTATAGGTGGCGGGATCAGCAAGTAAAGCGCATATTTCCAATCCATCCCAATGTCATGAAGCCGCTTAATGGCCTGTACCAATAACAAGACAATCGTAGTGATAAGCAGAATACCGAAAATGGCAAAAGTGAGCCAGTTTTCTGCTTTTATCGATTCATAAATCAACATAATGCATAGGAGATTGATGAAATAAAATAGTACAAACAGTACTAAGTACTTTCGCCTGGTAATTCTCCCTGTGGGTTCAAGAATAGTTTTCATGGCTAGTTGCGTTACGATCTATTATAATATACCGTAAAAATTGGATAATTGTTTAAAATAGCCAGTAAAAAGTGAATATTACGTTCTATAAAGTCAATCCGCCATTACTTCTGCTGATGGTGGGCATCTATAGAGGTAGTGATAGCGAATGATGTGACAGCTTTTTGGATCATGTTAATGTTGTTCATAAACAACTTCAGGCTCCACTGCGTCTACGGTTCCTTTATCGTTGATTTCCCAGAGGGTGACTTTTTTGATTTCATTGATCAGCAATGGGTCATACTTTGCCGCCACTCTGATGTAGTTTTCTGTAAACCCATGCATCATCCCATTGTCAATGTCTTCTTCAAATAATACATCGAAAGTGCCTTTTAAGTTTTCTTCATAAAATTTCCTCCTTTTTTTCTCCGAAAGTATCCGCAGCATTTTGGAGCGTTGATTTCGGGTTTTCATTGGGACGACATCCTCCATTTCCGTAGCCCGGGTGTTGGGTCTTTCCGAATAGGTGAATACGTGGAGGTAAGAAATAGGAAGTTCGTTGAGGAAATTATATGTTTCGAGGAAAAGCTCTTCAGTTTCATCTGGGAAACCTACGATGACGTCCACGCCGATGCAGCAGTGCGGCATCAGTGATTTTATTTTGGTCACCCTGTCCACATAAAGTTCGCGCAAGTACCTTCTGCCCATTTTTCTTAGGATGGTGTTGCTTCCAGATTGTAGGGGTATATGGAAGTGGGGAACGAATCGCTTCGAATGGGATGCAAACTCAATGATCTCATTGGTCAACAGGTTGGGTTCGATGGATGAAATCCGGAACCGATCGATACCCTCAATATTGTCCAGTTCTTTTACTAGGTCAGCAAAACGTTCTTTTCGTTTGCCTTCTTGGATGCCAAAGTCACCGATATTCACCCCAGTGAGCACGACTTCCTTCACATCAGTGGCCGCTATTTCCCTGGCTGATTGCAGGATGTTTTGGATACTGTCACTTCTGCTCTTGCCTCTGGCGAGGGGAATGGTGCAGAATGCACAGCCGTAGTTACATCCATCTTGGACTTTCAGGAAGGTCCTGGTTCGGTCATGCATGGAGTAGGCATTGTTAAAGGCGGTAGCTTCTTGGATCTCGGAAGCAAGGACTTTGGTCTCCTGTTCCTTTGCAAACCCATCCAGCAGCTCGATCAGCCTGAATTTCTCTGCCGCACCTAAGACGGCATCCACCCCTTTGATTTCTGAGATTTCTTTTGGCTTCAGCTGTGCGTAGCACCCAATTATGGTTACATAGGAGTTTGGAGAGATCTTTTTGGCCTCTTTGACGATCTTTTTACACTTTTTGTCCGCATTCTCTGTCACCGAACAGGTGTTGATGATGAAAATGTCGGGTGTATCCTCAAAACCCACTTTTTTATAGCCTTTTTCTTCAAATTGGCGACTAATCGTGGATGTTTCAGAATAATTTAATTTGCAACCTAATGTATAAAATGCTACCTTTTTCACAGCAATCCCCTAGTTTTAGTGTGTCGAGTTGCAAATTTAAGGATATTCTTCCAGTTTTCAACTTTGTGTTAATAATGAGGAATTTACGCTTATTTACGTTGATTTGTGTGGATTTGCAGCTTTTTTGGTTGAATTAATGCCTTTTCATTAAAGATTGGTGTAAAAAAATACGATTTTTCTTTTTATTTCGGATTTTTGCTTATCTTCGCTACTGTTTTTAAACCACATTATTAAAACATGGCAACTTTACGACAACAATCATTAATGATGGTGCAGTCAAGGGAAAATATCTCTTTTGAAGCACCTTCAAGTAAAATTTCCGACTACTTTGGTTCCGAAGTGTTCGGGTTATCCAAAATGAAAGACGCTTTGGCTCCTTCTGTCTATAAAAAAGTGAGCGAAGCGATCGAAAAAGGAACAAAAATAGATACCTCTAGCGCAGAAGAAGTAGCTACCGCGGCGAAAGCATGGGCGCTATCCAAAGGGGTGACGCATTACACCCACTGGTTCCAGCCTTTGACTGGTTCTACTGCAGAAAAACATGATACGTTCTTTGATGCACACGCAAAGATCGAACGATTTAAAGGTTCGGCATTGGTACAGCAAGAGCCAGATGCCTCATCTTTTCCTAATGGTGGTATAAGAACAACATTTGAAGCAAGAGGGTATACTGCATGGGATCCTAGTTCTCCAATGTTTATTTTCGAGAACACCCTGTGCATTCCTACTATCTTCGTTTCTTTTACCGGAGAAGCACTGGATTATAAAACTCCTCTGTTGAAATCTGTAGAGGCGGTTTGTGCTGCAGCTACGCCTATCTGTCAATTGTTTGACAGGAGTGTGAAGAAGGTAAATCCTTCTTTGGGTGTGGAGCAAGAGTATTTTGTGATAGATAAGGCACTCTATGCAGCTCGACCTGACTTGGTGATGGCTGGCAGAACAGTGTTTGGTCACAATCCTGCAAGAGGACAGCAGTTAGATGATCATTATTTTGGATCTATTCCAAGCAGGGTAAAAGCCTTCATGAAGCATTTCGAGATCGAAGCGTTGAAATTAGGTATTCCTGTTTCCACCCGTCACAATGAAGTGGCTCCAGGGCAGTTTGAGGTAGCTCCTGTATTTGAGGAAATCAATAAATCAACAGACCACAATCAGTTGTTGATGGACTTGATGGACAAAGTAGCTGATCAACACCACCTGAAAGTGTTGTTCCACGAGAAGCCATTTGCCGGATTGAACGGTAGTGGTAAGCACAATAACTGGTCACTGATCACTGATACTGGTGTGAACTTGTTCCAGCCTAGTAATTCTGCAAGAGAGAACCTTCAATTCCTTACGTTCTTAATTGCTACCGTGAAAGCCGTTCATGATAATGCGGACATCTTGAGAGCGAGTATTGCTTCTGCAGGCAACGATTTCAGACTAGGTGCCAACGAAGCGCCGCCTGCTATCATTTCTGTATTCCTTGGTTCTACACTTACAGGTGTATTGGACGAGCTTGAGAAAAACGGAAATATCAAAATCGAAAAGGGTGACAACATGTACATGAAGCTCGGAATCAGCAAAATTCCTGAGATCATCCTTGATAACACCGACAGAAACAGAACTTCTCCATTTGCTTTTACCGGTAACAAATTCGAGTTTAGAGCGGTAGGTTCTTCTTCAAACGTAGCCGGGCCAATGACAGCGCTGAACGTGATCGCTGCGGATACCCTTAAAGTAATGTACAAGGACATCCAAGCCGAAATCGAAGCAGGAAAAGAGAAGAAAATTGCTATTGTTAATGTATTGAGAAAATACATCAAGGAAAGTAAGAAAGTAAGATTTGAAGGAGATGGATATTCTGAAGAGTGGGAGAAAGAAGCTGAAAAGAGAGGTCTTTCTAACTTGAAGAGCACTCCGTTTGCTTTGGACGTTTTGGTGGACAAAGCTACCTCTGAGCTATACGAGAAGCACAATGTAATGAACGTGACAGAGCTTCATGCAAGACATGAAATCCGTCTTGAGAATTATATTATGAAAGTGCAGATCGAATCCAGGGTCATGGGAGATCTTGCTCTGAACCACGTGATTCCTACGGCTATTCAGTACCAGACTAAGCTGATCGAAAATGCCAATGGACTTAAGAGCCTTGGATTGGATTCCAAAGCGGCCATTGATACGATCAATGAAATCAGCAAGCACATCGAGGCAATCAAGGAAAATGTTTCTGCGATGATCGAAGCCAGAAAAAGATTGAACAAAGAAGAAGACATTGCTAAGAGGGCCAAAGGCTATAGCACTGACGTGAAAGATGCCTTCTTTGATAAAATCAGGTATTCTGTAGATAAACTAGAGCTATTTGTGGACGATGAGTTCTGGCCACTAGTAAAATATAGAGAGATGTTGTTCTTGAGATAATCAAGCCAATATATCACTGAGTAAATAAAAGCCGGAATTAATTCCGGCTTTTATTATTTATAGGGGTCATACTGGTTGAGTTTGGCCAGCTCTATGAATAGCTTACTTATTTTTTCCGTTAGATCTTTAAAGTAGCGTTTGCCTTTGTCGGCAGTGGCCAATTTGGGATCTCCGATGCCTGTGTCTTTGGTAACCCGAGACCATTTTCTTTCTGACCAGGCCCATCCTTCCCTGATACCTTCGACTAAGGATTCCCTTTCTTCCCCAGGGCCAGCCTCTTCCAGAGGACGGACTAGGTGAGGGTGTAGATGCATGATGAGGCTAGTTTCCATTTCGTCAGCATGATCACCTTCTTTCTCGAAGTAGAGGCTTTTTTCCAGTGCATTGAACCAATTGCAGCTTGAAAAAAACATATCTGGATGCCTTAAGCCTATTTCCCTTAATATCGCTTTGAAATCATTGCCACCGTGGCTGTTAAGGATGAGTAATTTCCTGACCTTTTGTCGATGGAGTACATCTACGATATCGCTCACAATGGCCAATTGGGTGCTGGGGTTAATGTTCATGTCCAGAAAAATATCAGCTTGTCCGGTGTTTACGCCAAAAGGGACGGTGGGGAGTACCGTGATGTGTGCGCCCGCCTCATAGGCTATCCGGCCTGCTTCTGCAGCAATGGCTTCTGCTTCAAAGTTATCAGTTCCATAAGGAAGGTGGTAATTGTGCGCTTCGGTGGCCCCCCAGGGAAGAATGGCTAAATCTATATTGGCGTGTTTGAGGTCTTTCCAGTTAGACTCAGCAAGGATGTAAGGTCTTATCATGGTGTTTTAAGGTTTAGTATTAATCGAGTGGTTTCTGATGTTGTGTTTTTTTGTGAAAGGGTTCTTTTATACTGGATCAATATAGGGTCGCTAGTGGATGTTTGTCTATCACTTCCTGAACTGTCGTAATAATATAATGAATTCCTGTCGCTTATGCAGTGAGCTGCCTGGCTTTTTGTAGGATTGGTGTCATATTGGACTATTTGTGATTTGTAAATGTTCGATGAATGATTATATCTTTTTTAAAATTTTTGATTATAGATTATAAGTTGTACTTTTATTTCTGAAAATACTAGACGGGCTAATCTGTAAAACTGAATAAAATGAAAAGAAAAATACTGGGAATAGTTGGTGTTTTGGTAATGGTCATGGGGACGCAAAGGTTGTTTGCGCAACATGATAACCTGCACCGCCAATCCAGTGTTTATGAAGCCCCAACTGATCCTGCTGTCATTGCCAAATTAGATAATTGGCAAGACTTGAAATTTGGTATGATCATTCATTGGGGAGTGTATGCTGTTCCTGGAATGATCGAATCTTGGGCTCTGTGTTCTGAAGATTGGATCAATAGGGACAGTACAGTTGCCTATCATGATTTTAAAGAATGGTATTGGGGGCTGAAGGATGAATTTAATCCGGTTGACTTTGATCCTGGGCAATGGGCCGATGCAGCGGATGCTGCTGGTATGAAATACGTGGTGTTTACCACAAAGCATCACGATGGTTTCAATATGTTTGATACACAGCAGACCGATTATAAGATCACGGATGGGCCTTTTAGTGATCAGCCGAAAGCTAATGTGGCCAAATACGTGTTTGATGCTTTTAGGGAGAGGGATTTTATGATTGGAGCCTATTTTTCCAAGCCAGACTGGCATTCCCAGTATTATTGGTGGGATAAATACGCTACCGCAGATAGGAATAACAATTACGATATCCGCAAGAATGAGTGGAGGTGGAATAAGTTTAAGGAGTTTACGTTTGATCAGATCAGTGAGCTGATGCACGATTATGGTAGCATTGATATCCTATGGCTTGATGGTGGGTGGGTAAGACCGTTGGAAACGGTAAATGAGGAGGTGCGCTCTTGGGGAGCAAGGATTCCAGAATGGAGCCAAGATATCGATATGCCAAAGATCGCCCGGATGGCAAGGAAAGCCCAGCCGGGTTTATTAATGGTTGATAGGACAGTACACGGTCCATATGAAAATTACCAAACTCCCGAGCAAAGCATTCCAGAGGAGCAGATGGATGTGCCTTGGGAGGCCTGCATGACACTCGGTCACGCATGGGGCTATCACGAGCATCAAAATTATAAGTCTGTCAATAAAGTAATCCATACATTGACAGAGGTCGTGGCCAAAGGTGGTAGCTTGTTGTTAGGAGTAGGGCCTACACCTAAAGGATTGCTGACTGACGAAGATGTTAATCGTCTAAAAGGTATAGGGGATTGGCTAGATGTAAATGGTGCTGCCATATACGGTACCCGTACTGTGGATTATTATCAGGAAGACAATGTTTACTTTACAAAGGATAAGCAAGGGAATAAATATGCGATAGTGCTGATAGAGGAAGGTATGGAAATCCCTAATACGGTATCATGGTCCACTGATCAAGCAGTAGATGGAAATAAAGTGACCCTCCTAGAGGGGAACAAAGCCCTCAGGGTGTCAAAAACAGTTGGTCAGGTAATAGTGACTATTCCTGAAAAAGTAAGGGCAAATATTCAGCAAAAAGACGCGATCGTGTTTGCTTTTAAATAAGCAATAAAAATATTTATTAGGGTCAAAGCCTGGGGGAAGGATTCCCTTCGGGCTTTTTTTGTGGCCTATTTTTTGCTTAAGGTTCCATAGGGTTTCGTGATTTTCGATTACAAGCCTTATCTTCGTAAACACTATAGAACGACTTTTGATATGAAAGGGATTATTCTTGCCGGAGGTTCCGGGACACGACTTTATCCATTGACCATAGCAGTAAGTAAGCAGCTGATGCCTGTTTATGACAAGCCCATGATCTATTACCCATTGTCAGTGTTGATGATGGCTGGTATTCGTGAGATTTTGATCATCACCACGCCAGAGGATTCCGATGCTTTCAAGAAGCTTCTTGGAGATGGCTCCCATTTGGGTTGCGAATTTAGCTTTGCGATACAGCCAAAGCCGGAAGGTCTTGCGCAGGCATTCGTGATCGGAGAGGATTTTATAGGTGATGATAAGGTAGCGCTTATTTTAGGGGACAATATCTTTTATGGATCAGGGCTTCAGGAGACCCTTATGAGGCATACCGACCCAGAGGGTGGGGTGGTTTTTGCCTATCATGTGAATGATCCGCAACGTTACGGTGTGGTGCAGTTTGATGAAAATAAAAAAGCCATCAGCATCGAAGAAAAACCCACTGAACCAAAATCCAATTTTGCCGTTCCTGGTTTGTATTTTTATGATAACAGGGTAGTGGAGATTGCCAAAAAAATTCAGCCCAGTGCTCGTGGTGAGCTTGAAATTACCGATATAAACAATGTATACCTTAAGGAGGGACGGCTGAATGTAGGTATCCTGAGCAGAGGAACGGCATGGCTGGATACAGGTACACACCAATCCCTACAGCAAGCAGGGCAGTTTGTGGAAGTGATAGAAGAACGGCAAGGTCTTAAAATCGGCTGTGTCGAAGAAGTGGCCTATCATAAAGGATATATCAACAAAGAACAACTTCTACAACAAGCTGAAAAGCTGGGAAAAAGTGGTTATGGTACTTATTTGAAAAGGATCCTGTAATTTATTATAGCCTACGACTGAGCATGCGCAAGAAAAGTTATTTTTCGAACCATTTCTCCCAAAAAGGAAAAGGAGAAAGATAACGTTTTACAAAGAACTGTCCTTGGAGTAGCATGTCATTGGTTCTGTTGCTTCCCGCATTTCCGTCAAGGTCATCAGAAAAAGTTGTAAAAAGACTAGCTTCGAACCCGACATCCCAATTGGCTCCCCAGGCTACTGTGCCACCTAGTCTAATGGGGACATATAAGGCAGAAGGGGAAGTTTCTATGATAGTGACCTGATCAGTTTTAGCATATGCTTGTTTTTGGGGGATAGTAATTACGCCCACCCCTATTCCGGCGTATCCATTGACCCTAAAACGTTCGATATGCGTGTCGAAGGGAAGGAAGTAGAACTCAGGCATAAAGTCCAGGTAGAAAGCATCGCCTGAAAAGGCGTAGGCTTTGTTTTCATCTCCCCATTCATAAGCCCTTTCAGCTACATATTCAACATTGCTACTTACGTGTTGGTAGCCGGTCGACAAGCGAAGGTTCATTCTCCGGTTGATTTTCTTGGAAGCCGATAAGGTAAATGAGGCAAATATGGGAAAATCCAACTGTCTATAGGGACCGCCATTATCAGAGTACATTGATGCAGGTCCTACTCCGAAAGAAAGGGTGTAGATCCTAGGGATCCGTTCTTTATAAAAACCCTGTGCGGAAAGCGCACCTAAAGAAAGCGATACGATTGTTATAAATAAAATAAAGCTTTTCACATGCATATTTTTGAACTTTGTAATTATTCTGAAAGTTAACAAATTTTAGCGTAAATTTTTAATCTTGCAAGATTTATACCAAGCTGGATATGAAAATTGGATTATAGAAGAGGCTGTTGGTTTTTGTAAATAAAAGTCACAAAGGTAAAAAGGGGCACATTGGAGTTTAGCATGGCTTTTTTTTTATCTCAATTCGCATATTGTTGTACCTTCATAAAAAGAGTTGCTTTACCTATTTAATATTAGCTATGGAGACAATCAAGGGAATTCATCATATTGCCATTATTTGTTCTGATTACCAGACATCCAAAAAGTTTTATACTGAAGTATTGGGGCTGAAAGTAGTCAAGGAAACTTATCGAAAGGAGCGAATGTCCTATAAGCTTGATCTTAGCTTGAATGGTACTTATGTGGTAGAATTGTTTTCCTTTCCCGATCCACCGTCTAGGTTAAGCCGACCTGAGGCTTGTGGTTTACGTCATTTGGCCTTTTCGGTGGGGGATTTGAAGCTAGCAGTGCAGGAATTAGCGGCCAAAGGAGTGGAGGTGGAACCGATGAGGACAGATGAAAACACAGGTAAGAAATTTGCTTTCTTCTCAGATCCCGATGGGTTGCCCATTGAGATTTATGAGTGTTAGAACCATTTTTTACGTTTAAAGTAACGAATCATCAAGTAGGTAATGAAGATGAAGACCAGCCACAGGACAGGGTAGCTATATTTCCATTCCAATTCTGGCATAACCTTAAAGTTCATACCGTAAATGCCAGCTATGAAGGTCAACGGGATGAAAATAGTAGAGATAACGGTAAGTGTTTTCATGACCTCATTTTGCTTGATGCTAAGCTGGGTCATATAGAGTTCTGCCAAGCTGCTCATGGTTTCCCTTTGGAGTTCCAGTCCTTCCAGGATTTCAATAGAATGCTCATATATATCGTTGATATACGTGATATTTTTACGCTTGATGAGGGGATGTTCGGATTTTTTCCAGACAGAGATCAGCTCACGGATAGGCCAGATATTGTTCCTGATTTTTCTGACAATCTTGCGCTGGTGGTGAATCGTGTTTAGATTTACATTGGATTTGTTTTTCATGATCATATCATCACATTTTTCTACTGCGTCACTGACCAGTTCCAGTATTCCATAATATTCGTCGACGATAGCGTCCACTAAGGCATAAGTGAAATAGTCAGTCCCCAATTTGCGCATTTTTGCCTTTGGGCTTTCTAGCCTTATACGGACGTTGTCAAAAATGTCTTGAGGAGTTTCCTGAAAGGATAGAATGTAATTATTTCCAAAAAGAATACTTACTTGTTCATCTTGTATTTCTGCCAAGCTGTTTTTGGAATAAAGCATTTTAAGAACGACGAAGATGTGGTCTTCGAATTCTTCTATTTTGGGACGCTGCGAAGTGGTGGTGAGGTCTTCTATGACGAGTGGGTGAATGGAGAAAATTGCGGCAATATCTTGGATGAGCTGATGATCGTCTATGGAGGGTACATTAAGCCAAAATTTAAGCTCCTTTTTCTCAAGAAAAGATTTTAGGTCTTCTAAACGATGGATGAGGTGTTTTTCGAAATGTTGCTCTCCAAAGGAATATAGTTCCAAGAGGGGCAACGAAGAGGGCTTACGGGATGGGTCATTCGTTTTTGACATATTCCGGTAATATTTCAAATAGTTTTTGATTGGTCAATGGCTTTTCAATGAAGCCTTTGACGGGCTTGAACATCCTTGATTTCTTTCGGTCTTGATAGTCAATGGAGCTGGAGAGCATAAGAATAATATCATCGCGATGCGAACATATCTGTTCGTATTTCTTCAGGAAATCCCAGCCATTCATAATGGGCATATTGATATCCAGAAAGATAAGTAGTCTTTTGTCGCTGTCCAATCGTTTGATCTCCTTCAGTGCATTTTCTGCTTCAAGGAACTCAGCAATCTCATTACACAAGTTGAGTCGGTTGAGTAACCTTTTGTTAATCAGATTGTTGATTGGGTCGTCATCTATTAAAACAATTGAATCGAATGCGAGCATCAATCGTGTCTTAAAATTAATAAGTTCCATTTTTCCTATGGAAAGTAAGTTACGGATATATTTTAAGTTTATAAAAATTTTTAACCCGGTTTATGTATTATGAATCGTCATCGCCTGTCACGATAGCTATCGGAAAGGTTTGAAAATGCAAGAAAATCAGGTTGTTTGGAGGTTGAGGCATCCGCCGCAGCGGATGGGGAACCTGCTTAGCGGCCCATAGCCGTCAGTTTAAGCTGCTGTCAGCACCCCAACTGCCACAATACAAGAGCTTAGCTGCTCGGGATTTGCAATCTCCAACCGAGATAATGGGGATTTGAGATCCCCCTAGTCCATTGTGGAGAGCACAGACATCAATAAAAAAAATAGATTTTCAGCAACTTACAGACGTTAGCCTAATGGCTATGGCCTAGCGGACAGATAGAATCTAGAACAGCAGCGAAGCGACTGATTTAGAGATAGCTTCAAGCCGTAACAGGTAAGCTAATGCATATTTCGGATTTAATGTACTCTTTTTCTTTTTGGGAATAGATTGCTTGATCTGAGGTCTATAGCTTTGGTCGGTTTGTAAACAAAAAAAAGAGGGCACATTAAGTGCCCTCTTTCAGGAAATCCTATGATGGCTGGGCTTACATCATGCCGCCCATTCCGCCACCTCCCATAGGGGGTGCAGGAGTGCCACCGCCTTCTTCTTTCACATCAGCTACGACACACTCAGTCGTGAGTAGTAGGGCTGCGATAGAAGCTGCGTTTTCAAGTGCTAGTCTGGTTACTTTGGTTGGGTCGATTACCCCAGCTTCGAACAGGTCTTCAAACTTGTCTGTTCTTGCGTTATAACCGTAGTTTCCAGTGCCTTCTTTGATCTTGTTGATGACCACTGATCCTTCAGCGCCTGCATTGGCCACGATGGCTCTTAGTGGAGATTCGATGGCTTGTCTGATGATGTTGATACCAGTATCTTGGTCGTCATTTTCACCTTTTAGTCCCTCTAGAGCAGAGGCTGTTCTGATCAGGGCTACTCCACCGCCGACTACTACACCTTCTTGTACAGCAGCTCTGGTAGCGTGAAGGGCATCATCTACACGGTCTTTCTTCTCCTTCATTTCTACTTCGGTAGCAGCTCCGATGTATAGGATAGCTACACCACCAGAAAGTTTGGCAAGTCTCTCTTGAAGTTTCTCTTTATCATACTCAGAAGTAGACTTCTCGATTTGTGTTTTGATTTCAGAGATTCTTGCTTCGATGGACTCTTTGTCACCAGCTCCGTTTACGATAGTGGTGTTGTCTTTGTCGATATTTACCTTCTCGGCAGTGCCTAGGTATTCGATAGAAGCATTTTCTAGTTTGTAACCTCTCTCTTCGGAGATCACTGTACCACCTGTAAGGATGGCGATATCTTCCAGCATGGCTTTTCTTCTGTCGCCGAATCCTGGTGCTTTTACAGCGGCTACTTTCAGGGCGCCTCTTATTTTGTTCACTACCAAGGTAGCAAGGGCTTCGCCATCCACATCTTCAGCAATGATCAAAAGCGGCTTTCCAGACTGTGCTACTGGCTCAAGTACTGGAAGCAATTCTTTCATGGAAGAGATTTTCTTATCGTAGATAAGAATGTATGGATTCTCCAATTCAGCTTCCATTTTCTCCGTGTTGGTAGTGAAGTAAGGAGAAAGATAACCTCTGTCAAACTGCATACCTTCTACAGTCCTTACTTCGGTTTCAGTACCTTTTGCTTCTTCTACGGTGATTACACCGTCTTTGCCTACTTTGTCCATCGCATCAGCGATCATGTTACCGATTTCCTCATCGTTATTGGCAGAAATAGTACCCACTTGGGCGATTTCTTTGGAAGTGGAGATCGGCTTAGAAGTAGCTTTTAGCTCAGCTACCACAGCAGCTACAGCCTTGTCAATGCCCCTCTTAAGATCCATTGGGTTAGCACCAGCTGCTACGTTTTTGATACCTACATTGAAGATGGACTGGGTCAAGACAGTAGCGGTGGTAGTACCGTCACCTGCGTTGTCAGCAGTTTTGGAAGCTACTTCTTTCACGAGCTGGGCGCCCATGTTTTCGATAGGCTCTTCCAGTTCGATTTCTTTTGCTACAGAAACACCATCTTTTGTGATCGTAGGTGCACCGAATTTCTTGTCGATGATTACGTTACGACCTTTTGGTCCTAATGTTACTTTTACTGCTTCAGCAAGAGCATCCACGCCTTTTTTAAGCCGCTCTCTTGCATCGGTATCGAAAAATAGTTCCTTTGCCATTTTTAGTTACTTTTTAGATTTTCTTGTTTAAATAAACGATTAAAGTGAGTGATTAAAGAATCGCAAAAATATCCGATTCTCTCATGATCAAATAATCAGCCCCTTCTACTGAAAGTTCTGTACCGGCATACTTGCCGTACAATACAGTGTCTCCCACTTTAACAGTAAGTGGTTCATCTTTTTTACCATTGCCAACAGCTACGACAGTACCTTTTTGGGGTTTCTCTTTGGCAGTGTCAGGGATGTAAAGTCCAGAAGCTGTTTTTTCTTCAGCAGCAGCAGGTTCTACTAGAACTCTGTCTGCAAGTGGTGTGATGTTCACTTTTGACATAATAGTATTGATTTTATAAAGTTTGGTTCTTTTATTCCTGATGCTACTCTATCATTTCTTGTGCCAATGGATTTTAGCGCATTTTGCATGACATAAAGTCTTGAAACAGGCTGTTTTTTTGGCATTGCCTAAAATAACCAAGGACTGTTCATGACAATTTTGCGTTGGCGATTGTCATGTTTGTCAGTTTTTCGTTAAATTCTAGTAAAATAGATGTCTATGAAAAATCTCTCAGAAAATTGGATTGCGGAAGGGTGGATCGATTTTGAATATAAAAAATACCTGTTGCTTGCTTACCTGGAGGAGGTGGAGCGGCATTTTGGAGAGGTCAAGCTTTACCCTCCCTTGGCTGACCTTATCAAACATTATAAAAGATTAAAAGAGCTGGAGCAACATAAGGATGGGTTGCGTGATTCATTCCCTAAAAGAGTGGTGGGGATAGACTATAAAAACATCAGGCTGCATAAAGAAAACGTGGCAGACGAGGGGGAAATAATGCAGGCCTTGGACGAAATTATTGCATTTTCCATTCCAACATTCAGGAGCAAAATCGACCAAGGGAAAAGTATTTATGATTTTATCGAAGAAAACCTGGAAGTGGAACCAGTGGGCTTGTCTCCGCTTTACCAACGAGAGGGCTATGTATTCATTACCCTGGAAAAATCAGCAGATGTCTTTATTTATGGCTACCAAGTAAAGCTGTTCGAAAACAGCTTTGAAAAGTATCGTGGAATAGCCTTTTCCTTTCTCAGAAAAGAGACCAGGACCCTTGCCCATACCTATGAACAGATCAAGCTGGGACTGATCCGGTCCAATCAGCAGTTGCCCAATCCCGCTACTTGGAGAGTGCACAGCAGTAATGCGGTGCCACTGGAGGAAAGTTTACTGCCCGTGAGCAAACGGATGCTCCTTAGGATGATTGCTTGATGAGGGTCAAATCCAATTTATGCATTAGGAGTCGTAGTAGTCTTTCCCTACTAGTGTCGGGAAGAGCTGAAAGTGAAATCAGTTAGTTTTGAGGTATTAGTATAGCACCGCTACGGTTATCCCGTCTAGCTGCCCATAGCCGTCAGTTTAAGCGGATATCGGTGCACCAACTGCCACAGATACATGGGTTTAGCTGTTCGGGATTTGTAATCTAGAACCGAGATAACGGGGATTTGCAATTCCCCTAGTCCATTTGTGGGTAGCACAGACACCAATATGAATGTAAGTATTCAGCAACTTACAGACGTTAGCCTGACGGCTATGGTCTAGCTGCCAGATAGAACCGAAAACTCAAGCAAAGCGGCAGATTTTGTCCGTAGCGGAGGATCAGGTCGAAATAGGTAGGCTAATGCATGGTTTTATATAACTTCGGAAGGCTTTTATATCGTTGAATGTGCTATGGCTAGAAGGAAATATTGAACTAGGCTTTCAGCCTGCATGCGGGGGATGTTTTTGGACACATTCCCCAAGGCCTTGCCTCGGGTTAATGTGATTCAGGCCTTCAGCCATAAGACTAAAAGGCGTTTTATTTATAACCTGAGCTCGACTTAATTTTAATATAAGAAACGTCATTCATTGCGAACCTGTCTGCCCAGGCAGGCCCTTTTTAGGAGGATGTGGGTTGGAAAAGAGTATGGCAATCCCCAAATACTAAGACTGCCACGGCTTCCACCCCTCAAGTCTCCTCCTAAGCCTCGCAGAGCATGTTCCGACCACTGTACGGAAACAGTTTTATAATCGAACTGAGGTTTATAATAAAACTCGTTTATAAGGCTCTGGCTACTTTCTACCAGCTGGTGTAAAATCCCGTTTAAAAGTACAGGCTATATTGATTACCGAATTTTTCTTATTGTGCCCTATGTGTTGTGCCCTATGTGCCTAATGTGGTTGTCTAATAAGTTAGCTACTTAAGATTACTTTTTTCGATGTCTTGGAATCCGCTTAAAATACACGGGTAATGCCAATCCTGCTGAAGAGGTTGACGGGAAGGCCTAAAAAAAGCCCGGCGATTGCCGGGCTTAAGGGGTTAATTTTCTTTTTGGAGAAGTGAGGGCTCCTTTTCCGTCAGGATGGGAGCTGGCGGTGCAGAGTTCACTTGCTGAACATTCTCTGCTCGTTCCTTTCTCTTCAATTCGCGGTTTTTGATCACTTCATCACCGGGTTTGCCAAAGAGGATTTTGAATGCTTCCTGCTTATTTTCGGCTTGCTTGAGGTCTTTTACGATATCATTCCACTCATGGAATACCAGCGTGACAGGGTTATAGCTGTTCACGGGTTTGGTGATGCCATAATTTGGTCGCTCGGCTTCTGCCATAAAGGTTCCGAATATCCTGTCCCAGATGATCAGTGTAGATCCGTAGTTTTTGTCCAGGTAATGTTCGTCACTGGCGTGGTGCACACGGTGGTGGGACGGGGTGGTGAAGATGTATTCGATCGGCGCAGGAAGCTTTTTAATATATTCCGTATGGATCCAAAACTGGTACAATACAGCAATCTGATGACAGATGAAGAACACGAATGGGTCAAACCCGATCATTACTACAGGGATAAAGAAGATGAATTTGATATGTTGTGTCCAGCTCAGTCGGAAAGAAACCGAGAAATTGTATTTTTCACTGTTGTGGTGCGTCACGTGTGTGGCCCACCAGAAACGTTGCTCGTGCGCCACACGGTGTGCCCAATACCGGGCAAAGTCAATGGCGATAAAGCATGGAATAAAGGACCACCAAGTAGGTGGGATTTTCCAAGGAACAATGTTCCAGAAGAACAGGACGGCGGTAAACAATGCTACTTTGATCAGCGCACTGATGCCTACATTGATCAGCCCGATGGAAGAGGCGGCTAAGAAATCTTTGCCGTCATAGCTGTCCCTGTTTTTGTATATACTCAATCCCCATTCTGCGAAAACCAGTGCAAACATTACTGGAGCTGCCCAGAGGATAATGTTTGGCCATTCTGTAGCGCCTATATCCTCAAGGGTCTTATAGTTCTCAAACATAAAATTGATGTTAATAGTGATTAAAATTTTGGAATAAACTAAAAGATAATGCTAAAATAGCGTTTTAACAAATGTTCAATACGTTATTAACATATATTAGCACAATCATAATGCCACAATAAAAAAGCCCGATCAATGACCGGGCTTTGTGAATAGTATGGCTTAACTTCGATTATTGTGCACTGTCTGCAGGTACAGATAATTCTTCTGTGTTTCCATCTTCTGAAGGAAGGATGCTTTCTTCTTCGCCGAAAGATGGAGCGACCATCTGCTCTTTGGCACTTTCGATATTAGGGGAAGAAAATTCAGTGGATCCTCCGCCGTTGTTTTCCAAAAAAGCTGAAGTGCCCAAGGAAAGGATAAGTAGAGAAATGGCCAATACCCAAGTAGCTTTTTCGAGGATATTACCGGTTTTGGTAACGCCCATGATCTGGGAAGCCCCGCCACCAAAAGCAGCGCCAACACCACCTTTTGAATCTTGGCCTAGGATCACCAATACCAAGATAACTGCCAAAACAATGATGATGCTGATTAGTAAAGTAAACATATGCTTGTGAAGTTAATCTTTTAATTCTTTTATTAAGTTCGCAAAATAAGCCTTTTTATTCGGAAACTTCAAGCTTAATTTCTGATAAATATCTATGGCCTTTTCTTTTTTGCCTTGTTTGGTCAGTAGTTTGGCATAGGATTCCGAAAGTAGCTTGTCCGATAGTTGGGTGCTTTGCACGGAGAGATCGGTGTTTTTACCAGTATCTTCTATCTCTTTTATGGCAGCCAATTTGATCTCCTTTTTGCTGAAGGCCTTGATGATATCCATTTGTTCTTGCTTTTTGGTATCTTTAATGGCCTTTTTGTCTTTTTTCTTGATCGTTTCGATCAGGTCGTTATTGTTGGTCGACTTTCTTCTAGTGGTTTTCTTTTTAGCTGTCGTCTTGTTTTTTTCGATGTTCTTTTGGTCATCGGTAGTTTTTTGATCTGGCTCGTTGTGCCTCAGTTTATTGAGGTTTTCTTCCAGTTTTTTGAGGACTTCAGCCCTGTCTGTTACTTGGGGTTTGGGTGATGTTTGCTGTTCTTGTGGAGTGGGCTTTTCCGTGTCGGCAGTAGGTTTCGGTTGTAGGTTTTTGGTAGTTTTTGATTGTTCCTTGGTGCCTTGGGTATTTTGTTCTGGTAGCTGTACAAAATGGATTTCTTCTTCGATCAGCGATTTAAGCCAAGATCGGTCAGGACTTTGCACCGCTGCCCAATGCAGAAGTTCCTGGGATTTGCCATCAGAAACTTTCCGCTCGTATTTGGCTGCCAACACTTTGGGTACCAAAAAATAGGGAAAGGTCTCATGGAGCTTCAGCAGTGCCCTGAAATCTTCCTTGTTCAGGGAGTTGCTTCTTTTTACGATATCTAATAGCTTAGCTGCATTCACGAGTCAGATTTTTTGGTTATTGATCTAATTTAAAGAAAATTACCAATTTGCAACAGTAGAGGTGAAAATATCCTGAATGATGTTTTCAAATATGGTATCGATCAGGTCAGTTTCTATGGCCAATACCGAGGTACTTCTCGGGTCGTAGTCTTGGTAAAAGGAATAGGTCTTTTTGCTGTCCTGTTCTTCATCGCCTAGGTTGATGTAGTTGACTTCCACGGCAATGGTCAGGCGCATTTGTCCCGATCTGTCAGGTTGGTTAGGATCAGTAGAAGAGACGGTAGCTTGGGGGGTAAGGGAGTATCGGGTAATGGCCCCTTCAAACTGCAGGTCACCGTTGGTCTGCACCAGCTCCAATTGCGTGTTTCGCTGAAAATAATCCTTCATTGATTCTGTGAAGTTCTGTCCCATATTGGCAGGGCCTCCACCGGAGTCATTGAAGAAATTGGCCACAGAAAAGGTCTGGGTTACATTATAGTCCAAGTTGGTACCGGTAAAACTGTACTCCACTTTGCAGCCCCATAGCAGCATCAGTGGACATAGCACCATAGAAAGCATGAGCTTCGATTTACTCATTGATATCATATTGTTTGATTTTACGATAGAGGGTGCGTTCTGAAATACCTAAGTCCTGAGCAGCATACTTTCGTTTATTGTTGTGCTTTCGGAGGGCTTTGATGATCAGTTCTTTTTCTTTCTTCTCAATAGAGAGCGAGTTATCATCCTCTTCATGGATAATGTCTTCTATCTCGTCTTCATATTCTTCGGTATGAGTACGTTGACTGGATAGTTTGCCGGATTCCAGAACAATGGGCATCGAAGAAGAACTGGATTCCTTGGAAGGAGTGTCGTCAAAAGACACGGAAGTTTCCATGTCATCAAAAAGCGAATGGTGCTTTTTGATGATGTTTTGGTTGATCCCACCAGACTGATAGGTGTCGAGCACCAGTTTTTTCAGCTCTGTCATGTCTTTTTTCATGTCAAAGAGTACTTTGTAGAGGATTTCTCTTTCCGAAAAATCAGAAGATGATTCCCCTTCCTTTCCTCCTCCGGTGTAGGGAGCTGGTAGGTTGGACTCGGCAGAAGGTAAATATTTTGTCAGGGTAATGGCGTCGACTTCCCTCTGCTCTTCCAGTAGTGAAATCTGCTCTGCAAGGTTTTTTAGCTGCCTGATGTTTCCTTTGAAGGGAAATTTTTTGAGTAACTCTTTTGCTTCTCCATCCAGCGAAATGGGTTTTACGCTATATTTTTCACTGAAATCAGTTGTGAATTTACGAAACAGCAGGATGATGTCTTCACCTCTTTCCCTCAGGGGAGGGACAAAGATCGGTACCGTGTTGAGCCGGTAATAGAGGTCTTCTCTGAATTTGCCTTTTTCTACTGCCTGAATGAGGTTGACGTTAGTGGCAGCAATGACCCGCACGTCTGTTTTTTGTACTTTGGAAGACCCCACTTTGATGAATTCACCATTTTCGAGGACCCTGAGCAGGCGTGCCTGGGTGCCTAGTGGCATTTCACCGATTTCGTCTAGAAAGATAGACCCTCCATCAGTGACTTCGAAATAGCCCTTTCTTGCTTCATGCGCACCCGTAAAAGAGCCTTTTTCGTGACCAAATAATTCCGAATCTATAGTGCCTTCAGGAATGGCTCCACAGTTAATGGCAATGAATTTTCCATGCTTCCTCGTGCTGAGCGAATGGATGATTTTGGAAAAAGATTCTTTCCCGCTTCCACTTTCCCCAGTGATCAGCACAGTCATGTCCGTAGGGGAGGCCTGCATGGCCACACGAATGGCATGATTGAGCAAAGGGCTATTGCCGATTATTCCAAAACGCTGTTTTATAGAAAGTACTTCCGCGTCTGTTATCATATATCTAAGAGCTTAGGTGGATCAGGATATTACTTCGCCAAATAATGTAGCAGCAGTGCAGTCTACGATTTTGACACGGACATAATCTCCTTTTTGATGATTTCCTTTCGGGAAAATAACCACCTTATTGGCAGAATTTCTTCCTTTTAGTTGATCTTCAGAACGCTTGGAGGTGCCTTCTACCAGTACCTCTTGGGTTTGTCCAAGATCAAGTTTATGTCTTTCCAGGGAATGCTGGGACTGTTTGGTGATGATTTCTTGAAGCCTACGTTTTTTGGTTTTCAAGGGAATGTCATCTTCAAACTTTTTGGCAGCAAGGGTGCCAGGACGCTCCGAATAGAAGAACATATATGAAAAATCGTACTTCACGATATCCATTAGACTCAATGTTTCTTGGTGCTCTTCTTCGGTTTCTGAGCAGAAACCTGCGATCATATCGGACGAGATACCACATTCCTGTCCCAGGATCTCACGGATCTTGGACACTCTTTCGAGGTACCACTCACGGTCGTAGGTCCTGTTCATTAAGTCCAGTATACGGCTATTGCCGCTCTGGACGGGAAGATGGATGTATTTACAGATATTATCGTACTTTTTCATGGTGTACAGTACCTCATCCGTAATGTCTTTTGGGTGGGAAGTAGAAAACCTAACCCGAAGTTTGGGGTTCACTTTGGCCACCATTTCCAGAAGGTTGGCAAAGTTAATGACCTCACTGACTTCCTCTTCTTGCTTATTGAGGCGTGCTTTGTTGTTTTCTTCAGGGGACCATTTGTAGCTGTCCACGTTTTGGCCAAGGAGGGTGACCTCTTTATAGCCTTTGTCGAAAAGCTCTTGTGCTTCCTTTACAATGGAGTGGGGCCCCCTGCTTCGTTCCCTGCCACGTGTGAAGGGTACCACACAGAAAGAGCACATATTGTCGCAGCCCCTCATAATGGATATAAATGCACTGACGCCGTTGGTGTTCAGCCTTACTGGTGAAATGTCCGCGTAAGTTTCTTCACGTGATAGGAAGGTGTTGACACCCTTGTCGCCTTCTTCGGCTACTTTTACCAGATTGGGCAAATCCCTGTATGCATCAGGTCCCACCACCACATCAACGAGCTTTTCCTCTTCTAGCAGCTTGTCTTTTAGCCTTTCTGCCATACAGCCCAAGACGCCAATGGTCAGTTCCGGCTTTTCTCTTTTTATGGTATTGAACTGTGTAAGCCGCTTGCGGACGGTCAGTTCTGCTTTTTCACGAATGGAGCAGGTGTTTAGGAAAATGACATCCGCTTGTTCGAAGTTGGAAGTGGTATCAAAACCATTCTCCTTCATAATGGATGCGACGATCTCACTATCAGAAAAATTCATCTGACAGCCATAACTCTCTATATAGAGTTTCTTTTGCTTTCCTGTGTTCTCATCTTCAGTGGTCTTAAACTCACATGCCTGCGCCTCTTCTGCAGGAAGGATGTCGATATCCTTGATAATGTTCTCCATAACTCACTTTCAATCAATTTGAGATGCGAAATTAATAAAATACCGACAAAATGACAGGGGTTTGCTCGTTAATCTTTTTTAAGTTGGTGGATTTAGAAATTGGATAGATGAGTATTATGGAAAGGGTTGATGTCCCGTGGTTTAACGTGAATTTTTTATGAATACACTTGGTTTAGCATGAAAATTGGTTTATCCTTCACGACAAGTTGTTTTTGCCAATAACACGAAAACATTTTTCATCAAAGTAGACTTTTACTTATTATCTTTACTAAGAGAACTAAACAGATACAATTGAATAAACTAAAAAAGGTACTTTATAAATTTTTCAAGGTATTTAAGGTGATACTATTGGTATTGCTGGTAATCATTGTGGGTGCGTTGCTTTTTATCCGGAGTCCTTGGGGACAAGATATCATTGTGGGCAAGGCCGTCAGCTATGTAAAGGGGAAAACCAATACTGCAATTGGTATTAAAAAGCTCTATGTTACCTTTTCGGGAAATTTATTTTTGGAAGGACTTTATCTAGAAGACCAAAAAGGTGACACGCTGGTATATTCTGGGAAACTGGAAACAGGAGTGGAGGTATGGCCACTGATCCAAGATGGAGCCATCCACGTGACCAAACTGGAATGGGATCAGCTTACGGCCAATGTGATGCGTGATGAGGAAAGCGGTAAATTTAATTTTGATTTTTTGATGGAGGCATTTGCTTCCGGTGATAGTACGGCCACTGCCGAGCCGGATACTGCCCAAGCGACCTCCGGAATGCCAGAGGTGGATTTAGGGCCAGTGGATTTAAAAGATTTCCATATCACCTATCAAGATGGCGTGATGGGGATAGACTCCAAGATCAATTTAGGGGAAATCCACTTGGACATGGAGCGGATTGACCTGAATAAGATGGCTTTTTACATTCGCGACCTTCAATTTAGAAATACCTCTGCCAGCTATAAACAGACGAAGCCTTTTCCTTCAGCGGAAGAAGACACCACGTCTGCTGCTGCGATGCCTGTAGTGATAGTTGACCGTTTTTTGGTGGAGAATGTGCAGGCTGATTATTCTTCGATCCCAGATGATATGGAAGCAGAAGTGGATTTGGGGAGCTTGCTGGTGGTACTCCCGGAAGCAGATCTTACAGCCCAAAAGATTCATCTGAAAACCTTGGGATTGAAAGATTCTAATATGGCGATAAACCTTCCCGCAGCATCGTCCAATGCTCCTCCGGCCCCTGCCAGTCCTTCAGAGACGGCGCCATTTCAGTGGCCAGGCTGGACAGTGGATGTGAACACTATTGGCTTGGAGAGGAATGCCTTCGATGTGACAATTGGAAACCAACAAGTGACTCCAGGGGCTTTTAATCCAGAGGCCATTTCGCTGTCCGATTTTCATCTGCTGGCTTCGCAGCTTTATCTAAAAGACGGTGGAGCAGGACTGTCTCTGGACCGTTTTGACTTTAAAGAAGGAAGTGGCTTTCAGCTCAGGGATTTTGTGTTCAAAGCGGAGGTGACAGATACAGGTGTGACATTGGCGGGGCTGGACGTTGCTACTGGTAATAGCGCTTTGAACGGGGATTTGCTTCTGAAATATGGTTCTATGGATGAACTGATCAACAATCCAGAGAAGGCTGCCTTTGAGGTGAAACTGCCCAGTATAACGCTCAATGGAAAAGACGCTTTGTATTTTGTGCCGGAATTAGGTAAAGACACCCTTTTCAGAGAGGCGAATAAAAAGAACCTTACTGGTCAAGTAAAAATACATGGCAGTATGGCCAATATGAAGATCGATAAAACTCAACTGAATTGGGGCAAAACCACACAGGTGTCTGTTAATGGAGCCCTAACGCAGGCAATGGATCCCGATAAACTCCAGATGGACTTAGAGGAAGTCCATTTCCATACCACAAGAGATGACTTGCGGGGCTTTTTGGATGAGAAGGCTCTCGGAGTACGTTTTCCTGATGATATTGTACTGAACAGCTCCGTAAGGGGAATGCTGGATGATTTGGTGGCCGAGGCTGCTGTAGAGACTTCGGACGGAGATCTTTTCGCAGATGCCAAATACATGGACAAAGAGCAGCTGTTGTTTGATGCCAAGTTAAGCGGGAAAGAGCTTTTGATGGAGAAAATATTGCCTGGACAGGGGCTGGGTACGTTGAGTTTTGACATTGAAGCTGCTGGAAGTGGAAGTAGCTTGGAGAAACTTGACGCCACCTTGACCAGTTCATTTGAAGAGTTGTCGTATAATGATTATGATCTTTCAGGTTTGGTATTGGACGGGAAGCTTAAGGACGGTGAAGGAGAGGTAAATACCGCATTTACAGACGAAAACTTGGATGCGAACTTAAAAATAGGCCTATTGCTGGACTCTCTTAATTCAAGGTATACAGCTGATTTGGATCTAAAGGGAGCCAATTTGAGGGCTTTGGGATTGACCGCTAAAGATATTCGTGCACGGATGAAGCTTTTGGTGGATTTCCGAGGAAATCCGGAAAACTTTGATGTTACGACCAAAATAAGTGATGGCTTGGTCGTGTATGATAAACGGTCTTACCCTCTGGGCAATTTGGATATTCAGGCAGCGGTACGTCCCGATAGTACCAGCATGGATATCAGCAGCTTAATGTTGGATGGTTTTTTGCATTCCAATGCCTCACCTGCACACATTGCAGCAGGGATGGAGCGGCACTTTGAGGGATATTTGGCAGATTCTGTTCAGATGGACAGTGTAGCGATGGACACAGCCATGAGGAAACCCGTAAACCTTGATTTACAGTTGGCATTTAAACGGGCACCAGTGCTTGATCAAGTATTTGTGGAAGGCCTTGAGAAGCTGGATTCTGTGGATATTCGTGTCAATTTCAAGGAACAGCACCACACATTACAAGCCGATATCAACATGCCCCATATCCAGTATAACGAGATGATGCTGGATAGCCTGCAAGTGGATGTGGATGGTGATGGTACTGAAATGAGGTTTGAAGTAGGTTTTAAGGATCTCCGAGCGTCTCCACTGGCCATGGGAAGGACGTCTTTTAGCGGGGAGTTCAGACAGCAAAACCTTTATTTGAACTTTGAATCATACGACGAGGAAGAGCAGTTGTATTATGTGGATTCCAGGGTGGATTATAAGGGAGATACCATGCACCTTCATGTGGAGCCAGAGGGCTTGGTGCTGAATAGACAACAATGGGAAGTACCTGCTTCCAATAGCGTTTCTTATGCTCCTGAGTCATTACACTTTAGGGATTTTAACTTTTCTTACGAAGGACAAAAACTTACTTTCAGCAACAGTATTAATCAAGATGTAGCAGAACAGGTAGGGGTGACATTTGACAATTTCAGACTCGGTACGGTAATGGGCCTGCTCAACCCTGATCACCTTCTGCTGGGCGGCCAACTGAATGGGGATTTTGTTGTACAAAACCCGTTTGGTGCCATGGGGATCGTGGCCGATATGGACATTACGGACATGAAGACCATGGATGTCCAACTGGGCAATTTGGCGCTAAAGGCGAAGTCAGTCGATACCAAATCATACGATTTTGATTTGGCCCTAAAGGACAAGGGAATTGACTTGGATATTGTAGGGGATTATATGGCGAGTGAAGAAGGGGCTAATTTGGATCTCCAGTTGGATTTGAATCAATTGCAGCTAAAGCTCCTGGAAAATCTGATGCCCGAGCAGTTTGGTGAATCAACAGGTAGTCTTAAGGGAAACCTGGCCTTAAGTGGAACTACCACCGCTCCCGAATATGAGGGGGAGTTTAGTTTTGATTCAGCTTCTCTATTGGTCAAAATGTTGAATTCCAAATTTACCTTGCCCACCCAGCCGCTACGGTTGGATGACAGTGGGCTGTACTTTGACCAATATAGTTTTAAGGATGCTGATGGTAACAGCTTCACGCTGGATGGAGAGGTTGGGACGGAAGACATGACCAACCCTAATTTTGACCTGCAGCTTACCGCTCAAAATTTTCAAGTCCTTAATTCCACTCGCGAAGATAACGACCTTTTTTATGGTAAAGCCAACCTCAATGCTGATGTCAAAATCACGGGTGATATGAATCTTCCGGTCGTCAATGCCAACCTTAAGGTGAACGAAGGTACAGACCTGACTTTTGTGATTCCCGAAACACAACTGGAGGTGGTAGAAAGAGAAGGCGTGGTGCTGATCGTAGATAGGGACAATCCCAACGATATCCTTACCAAAAGGGAGATGGAAAATTCCGAAGCGGTATTTACAGGGATGGAAGTAGAGGCTGTGCTAGCAGTGGATCCTAATGCCGTGTTTAGGGTGATAGTAGATGAGCGATCTGGTGATAACCTCATGATAGCTGGTGATGCTGACCTGAACCTTATTATTGAACCAAATGGAAAGATGAACCTGTCAGGGATCTATGAACTATCTAAGGGACACTATGAAATGAGCCTTTACAGTTTAGTGTCCAGGAAGTTTAATATTGTCGAAGGAAGTACGATTACATGGAAAGGGGATCCTATGGATGCCAACTTGGACATTACCGCTTCTTATGATGTCAAGACCTCCGCCAGTGACCTAATGGCGACCCAGATTTCCGGTGTGAGCTCCGAAGTGTCCAACCAATACCAAGAGCGATTACCGTTTATCGTTTATTTGAATGTAGAAGGGGAATTGCTCAGGCCTCAGATATTTTTCCAGCTGGATATGCCGGAAGATGAGCAAGGAGCTTTAGGCGGGAATGTCTATACTAGGATTCAGCAAGTCAACGAGGAAGAGGGAGAGCTGAATAGACAGGTGTTTTCATTATTGGTGCTGCAGAAATTTATGCCCACTACTGGCGGAGATGGTACAGGTGGAGGTACCGCTGGTCTGGCAAGGTCCAGTGTCAGTCAAATGCTTTCCAGTCAGCTAAATGCGCTTTCCAGTAATGTGTTGGGGAATTCTGGCTTTGAGCTGAATTTTGATCTGGATAGTTATGAAGGCTACCAAGGCGGTCAGACACAGCTCAGTGTGAGCGCCCAAAAACGACTTTTTGATGATCGATTGATCGTGCAAGTAGGTAGCGAGATGGAGCTGGAGAGCTCCAGTCAGGATACTCAAAATGACGGGGCCGTATTCGGGAATGTCAATATCGAATATTTACTTACAGAAAGTGGACGCTACCGTCTGCGGGGATTTAGAAAAAATGAATTTGAAAGTATCATTGACGGTCAGGTGATCGTCACCGGAATCGCTTTTATTCTCAATCGGGAGTTCAACAAATTCAAGAATTTTTGGAAGACTGATGAGCGGATACAGCAAGAGAACCAAGAAGAAGGTAGTAAAAACAGTGCTCCGGAAAGTGAAAACCAAGCGGATATAGAATGAGGATAGCAACGTTATATTGGTCAGTGTTTTTTTTAGCAATGCTAAGTTCTTGTGGGGTGGCAAAGTACATTCCGGAGGGAGAGCAATTATATACTGGTGCCGAGCTAGAGATTACCACAGAAGACAAGGAGAATGTCAACGAAAAAACACTGGGAGTTATTCAAGACAGGCTACAGGAAATGATCCGTCCGGAAGCAAATAGCAAGTTTTTGGGAATGCGGGTGGGGCTTTGGGCCCATTATAAAGGGACACAGGAAAAGCCGGGATTTATCAATCGGTTTATGAACAAGAAATTTGGTCAGGAGCCTGTCTACTTCAGTCAGGTAGATCCCTCAAAGACGGAAGAGCTGTTGTTGAACAGATTAGAAAACAATGGTTTTTTTTACGCGACTTCGAGCAGTGAAACTACCGGGAAGGGAAAGTTCTTGGGGATGGCCTATGTCGTAGACGTCAGTAGGCCATACTTGCTGAATGAGCTGAAGTTAGAAGGGGATACATTAAGCATCCAGAAGGAAATGGCCGCAATCTTAAAGGATACCAAGCTTGTGGAGGGTACAAGGTTTGAGTTACAGGCATTCAAGGATGAACGGACGCGGATAAATGACGAATTGAAG
Source organism: Echinicola strongylocentroti (assembly GCF_003260975.1). NCBI lineage: Bacteria > Pseudomonadati > Bacteroidota > Cytophagia > Cytophagales > Cyclobacteriaceae > Echinicola > Echinicola strongylocentroti. The sequence continues at coordinate 4,506,821 of NZ_CP030041.1, forward strand.
CTAAAGGGCTACTATAACTTCAATGCTGATTACCTGATTTTCGAAGCAGATACCAATAATTATGATGATCGGAAGTTTGACTTGTTTTTGCGCCTTAAGTCTGGAGTGCCCAATCAGGCCGTAGTCCCTTATTCGATCAATGAGATTCATGTGTACCCCAATTATTCGGTGGAGGAAAACACCAAAGAACAGGATACCACAGTGGTGGAGAATATAGATTTTATCCAAGATGTGGTTACTTTCAGACCAGACTTACTGGAAAAGTACATTCTGATCAAAGAAGGACAGCGGTACAGCTCTGAGGAGTCGAGGTTTACATCCAATAGGCTTTCGTCAATTGGGAACTACAGGTATGTCAACTTGCGGTATGATGAAGTCGATTCTGTTGGAATGGACGATGAAGGGAAATTAGATGCTAATATCTATCTTTCGCCTTTGAAGAAAAGGTCAGTAAGGGCAGAATTACAGGGACTTTCTAAATCGAATAACTTTATCGGCCCTTCTATTTTATTGACTTATCGCAATAGGAACTTGTTCAAAGGCGGCGAAACAATGAACATATCGGCAAGTTTTGGTTATGAAACACAGATTGCTGGTGGGGATAGGACAGGCTTGAGTACATATGACATAGGCCTGAGCGGGGACCTGATTTTTCCACGGGTTATCTTTCCGTCCCAAATCCAAGACCGGTTCAGGTATTCGGTGCCCAAAACCAAAATCAGCCTTGGAGTACAGTCTATCAATAGGATTGGCCTTTACCGTCTCAATAATGTCTCTACAAGCTATGGTTACTATTGGAATGCCAACAGGTTTGTATATCATGAGATCAACCCGATCAGCTTGAGTGTGGTAAGCTTATCGGATGTGACACCCGATTTTCAGCAGATATTGGACGATAACCCTTTTCTGGCCAAAAGTTTTGAACAGCAGTTTATTGCTGGACTGAATTACACCTTTAATTATAACCAATTAGGGGATGATTTTAGGACGCACAAGATTTTTACGGGCTTTTCTTTAGACATGGCAGGAAATCTGATAGGGGCTTTTGATGGAAAGAGTACCGTGGAGGAGCCCAATAAAATATTTGGGATGGAATATGCGCAATATGTACGTGGTGATTTGGATTTTAGGTACCACTTTAAGCTGGGAGAGGATGAAATCCTTGCTACCAGGGTTTTTGGTGGTGTGGGTGTGCCTTATGGTAACTCCATTTCCCTTCCCTACATTAAGCAGTATTCGGCAGGTGGGCCGAATAGTGTAAGGGCTTTTCGGATACGCTCACTAGGGCCGGGATCATATAGGCCGGATTCTATCAATAACCAATCCTATTTTGAACAGACCGGGGATATCAGGCTAGAAGGAAATATAGAGTACCGTTTTCCTCTTGTCCCGTATTTGAAGGGGGCTTTGTTTGTGGATGCAGGTAATGTCTGGCTGATGAATGAAAATGAAGCATTGCCCGGCGGTCAATTTACAGGCTCTTGGTTTAGTGAATTGGGAGTAGGGGCAGGGGTTGGCCTGCGGATAGATATTGAGTTTTTCGTGATCAGATTTGATTTTGCATCTCCATTACGAAAACCTTGGTTACCTGAAGGAGAAAGGTGGCAAAAAGAGTTCAAGCCATTTGACCGTGATTGGAGAAGGGAAAACTTTATCTTTAATTTTGCAATTGGCTATCCGTTCTAGATAGGGGAAGATTGTAGAATTGCTTGATCGTAAAATTGATGTGGTGCTAGGCGATACCCAAAGGCTACCGCTTTTTTCCTGTCGCCAATCGATGATTATCCCATTTTACAACTTCACAATTCTACAATCCCATAATGCTTATGTAGAGAGTATTTTTGCTACGCGGAAGTCTTCTTCATCTACTTCCTTGTCATCCACGATGGCCCGTTTGATAGGGGTATAGACTACTTTGTTGTTGATGACACCGGCCATGACATCACATTTGCCTTGCATGAGGCCTTCTACGGCGGATACACCTAGTTTACTGGCAAGTACACGATCGTAAGAAGTTGGTGATCCACCACGTTGGAGGTGGCCAAGGATCGTTACCTTGATATCATAATTGGGCAGGTATTTCTTCACTTTCTTAGAAATTTCCAGAGCGCCGCCACTTTTGCCACCCTCAGCCACGATGACCACGTTAGCTTGCTTTTTGGCTTTTGCACGGGTGTTCAAACGGTCAATCAGTGATTCCACGGGCATTTTCTTTTCAGGGATCAGCGTGGCTGCTGCCGCACTTCCGATACCGGCGTTGATGGCAATAAACCCAGAGTCCCGTCCCATTACCTCTACGAAGAAAAGCCTGTCGTGGGAGGTTGCGGTATCCCTGATTTTATCAATGGCTTCTATGGCCGTGTTGCAGGCGGTATCAAAACCAATGGTATTGTCCGTGCCAGATAGGTCATTGTCGATGGTGCCTGGAAGGCCGATCGCTGGAATACCAAATTCCTTGTAGAATAAGTGGGCACCAGTAAGCGAACCGTCACCTCCGATGACCACTAGTCCATTGATGCCGTGTTTTTGGAGATTGTCGTATGCTTTTTGTCGGCCTTCAGTGGTCCTGAATTCTGCACTTCTGGCAGACTTGAGAAAAGTACCACCTCGCTCCAGGACATATGCGATATCAGAACTCTCCAGTTTACGGATATCGTTTTGGATCATTCCTTCGTATCCTCGGTAGATACCATATACTTCTATGTTATAATAAAAAGCACAACGCACTACGGCACGGATGGCTGCGTTCATTCCCGGCGCGTCCCCTCCTGAGGTTAGTACACCGATTTTTGTGATTGCTTTACTTTCCATCTTGAAAATCGGTCGTTATTTGTTTGAACATCAGATTTGCAGAGGCTAGGTTGGTAGCCAAAGGTATATTGTGGACATCGCAGATTCTCATCAGCATTTGTACGTCTGGTTCGTGGGGGTGCTTGTCCAAAGGATCCCTGAAAAATATCACCAGATCAAGTTTCTTTTCTGCAGCCATGGCCGCTATTTGGGCATCACCACCGTAAGGGCCAGACATTAGTTTTTCGACCTCAAACCCCGCTCGTTCGATATGCGAGCCTGTGGTACCGGTGGCAAAAAGGCGTACATCAGCTCCCAGGAGTCGGTCTTTAAAACCACTTAGAAAGTGTACCATGTCAGCTTTTTTTCCGTCATGGGCGATTAAAGCAATTCTCATTATCTTCTGTTTAATAGGTTGATGGCCTAAAGTTATGAAAAATTAAAGATTTTGTTCAAGGTTTATATAGCTAAGATAGTAATGGTGATGTTATGGGGAGAGGAGGACGATAAGGAGTGCCGTGAAGAAGCCTGACCCTGACACCTTCCAGACCACAGGAAGGGTTGACTGGCGGATGTATACTGCTTTTCAGAAAACCTATTGACCTGGTAACCCAATACCTCTAAATCCTAATAGGGATCTACATCCACTACAAAACGAACGGATTTGAATTCCTTTTGGGTGTTAAGTTCGAAGATCAGTTGGTTCATCTCATGTTTGAAAATGGCCGGAGTATTGCCTGTTTTGTCGAGCTTTATATAGATGTCGAATAAATACTGGTTTTTGACTTTACCGATCAATCCTTTTTCTGGTCCTAAAATGATTTTCTTTACAGGGATTTCCTTCAGCAGGTTGGCCAAGTGCCGAGCAGCTTTTTCGGCTATCTTAGCCTCTTTATGTCGGGCAGTGACCTTGATGTTTTTCACAAAAGGAGGATAGAAAAACCGTTGTCTTTCGGCCATTTCTGTCATATAAAATTCCGTATAGTTCCCTTGTATGACTTGGTCAAAGACAATATTGTCCGGCCTTCGGGTTTGGATGATGACGCTTCCTTGTCGGTCTCGTCGGCCTGCCCGGCCAGCTACCTGTGTGATTTGCTGGTAAGCCCTTTCTCCTGACCTGAAATCCGGGAAATAAAGGATCCGATCAGCATCCACAATACCCACTACCGTGACACGGTCAAAGTCCAGTCCTTTGGTAATCATCTGGGTGCCTACTAATATGTCCAGGTTCCCCGATGCAAATTCATCAAAAATCCGTTGATAGGCATATTTGCTTCTGGTCGTGTCCAAGTCCATCCTGCCGATACGGGCTTCGGGAAAGAGCAGTGACAGGCTTTCCTCCAAGCGTTCTGTGCCGATGCCAACGGTGGTCAGCTTGTGGCTCCCGCATGCGGGGCAGGCACGCGGTACTTTTTCTTTAAATCCGCAATAGTGACAACGCATCTCTTCACTATACTGGTGATAGGTGAGATTGACATCGCAATGCTCACAATCGGGAATCCACCCACACTCTTCACAGGAAATATAAGGTGCATACCCCCGCCTATTCTGAAATATAAGGACCTGCTCTTGTCTGTCCAGTGCTTGCTGGATCTTTTCGCGCATTAGCCTTGTGAAATCCAGTTTGAGCAGGTTTTTCTTTTTGTCCACCAAGATGTCTGCCACGTGAAATTCAGGAAGCTGGGCTTTTCCAAAGCGCTTGTCCAAGTGAACATACCCGTATTTTTGGGTACGTGCGTTATAGAATGATTCGTAGGAGGGAGTGGCACTGCCCAAGAGGGTTTTGGATTGGTGAAGCCACGAAAGCATGATGGCCGCATCACGGGCCTGAAAACGAGGAGCCGGATCAAACTGCTTATAGGAAGGCTCATGCTCCTCGTCGACGATGATCATTCCCAAACTGTCAAATGGAAGGAAAATGGCGGACCTGACACCTACCACAAAGGAAAAACGGCCGCTCAGTACACCTTGCCAAACCTCTACTCGTTCGTTGTCGGAGTGCTTGGAATGGTAAATGCCCATTTCACTGCCAAATACCTTCTGAAGCCTGCCGACAATCTGGGTGGTGAGGGCAATCTCAGGAAGCAATAGCAGCACTTGTGAGCCACTGTCTAGGACTTCCCTGATCAGATTGATGTAGATTTCGGTTTTTCCACTCCCCGTAATGCCGTGCAGGAGAACGGTTTGCTTTTGATCAAATTGCTCCTTGATACTGGATAAACCTTCTTCTTGAAATTCCGCTAGATGAATTTCACGATCATCCACAGGGAGATTGTCAAATCGGCTGACAATGACTTTAAATTCTTCCAATACCTCGTTTTTGATCAGCGTCTTCAGGGAACTGGGAGAAAGCCCTGCATCTGTAATGGTCTTTTTCTCAAGCCCCTTTTCGTTCTTTTCAGGGCTCAGAAATACCGGTATTTCTTGTAGGTATTTCAGTAGGATTTCCTCTTGCTTGGTGCTTTTGCTGAGCTTTTCAAACAGTTGCTCCAACGCTTCTTTTGAGGATGAAAATGGCTCTTTTAGCCGGATTCTGTTTTCTACTTTTGGCGTATATTTATCTTTTACCTGTTCATAGACCAAAACAGCTTCTTTGGCGACCAAACTTTTGATGATTTCATAGCTGGACTTGATGCCCAACAGCTTGCCACAGTCTTCATAAGTCAATTCGGGCTTGCTTTCCAGCACATCTAAAATGACTTGCTCACGAGGGTCAATGGGGAATTTGCAGTGTTCTTGGTCAAAATTCGGGTTGAGTTGGATCCTGCTTTCACTGCTGAGCTTAAGCCCGGAGGGCAAGGCGGCGTTCATTACCTCACCGATCTGACAGCAATAATATTCAGCCATCCAAAACCAAAACTTGATTTGTAGGGGATTGACTACGGGATGGTCGTCCAGTACCTCTAAAATAGGTTTGGTTTCATAGTCTTTTGGAGGTTTTTGATGGACTTTTCCAATGATCCCGGTCAATACTTTTTTTCTGCCAAATTGTACGATCACACGATAGCCAATGCCAACGGATTTTTCCATGGATCTGGGAATGCGATAGGTGAACATCCGCGGAATGGGCACAGGCAGGATGATATCGGCAAATATGGCCGGGGCGCTCGTGGCGTCAAGTGAGGTGTTGTCTCCAAAAAGATCTTCCAAGGGAATTAACTGAGTTTTGGGAATTGGTCAATTGCTTCTGCTACCGTGGCCACTGGGCGCTGGCAGGTCTTGTCAAAACAAACGTAAATTAACGCATTTCCATTTTGATCTGCTACTTTATCAGCCAAAAGTGGGATGTCCTTGGTGTCGGTTTCTGATGCTGCAGTGACCTTCAGCATAGGCGAGTTCTTATGGAGCTCCTGAGCCAAGGAAACAGCTCCTTTTCCGATGATGGCTACTTCTGGTGTGCCGATGAATTCCGAAAGGTATAGGCTTGCCCATTGAGTCAGAAATCCGGGGTCTGAAAGGATCAGCTTTCGCATCAGCCCTAGCAGTTGGCCTGTCAATTGGAGGTAACGGTCATCGTAGAAGTACCGGCCGAGTTGGTGAAGGTTACTGGCCATAAGTGCATTGGAAGAAGGGATTACGTTGTCAAATATCTCCTTTTTGTTGGCGATAAGTACTTCAGCATCAGGGTTGTTGAAGTAGAAGAGACCATCGTCTTCGTCAAAATAATGGGTCAGCACAAAATCAGTGAGGTCCTTGGCTTTGAAGAGCCATCGCTTTTCACTGGTGAGTTGGTACAGGTGGATGAATCCTTGAATTACAGCTGCATAGTCCTCCAAAAAAGCAGGCGTGTAGGCCTTGCCTTCTTTGTAAGTACGGTAGAGCTGGTCTCCTTTCAGCATATGATTTATGATGAATGTTCCGTTTTGTATCGCCAGTGTCTTGGCGGATGGATTCTCCGTAGCCCAAAAAGCCTGTACCAGACCCGAGATGGTCAGCCCGTTCCAGCTTGCGATGACCTTGTCATCTAGACCTGGCCGAGGGCGTAAATCACGGATTTTTAATAGCTTTGATTTGGTTGTCCGAAGCTTGTCTGTCAGTTGGTCGGTAGAAAACCCGTATTTTGCAGCAATGGTTTCATAGGAGGATTTTTGGAAAAGTATATTGACGCCTTTTTCCCAGTTGCCTGTTGGGGTAATCGTATAAAGGTCATAAAACCAAGTTTCGTCCTCTTCAAGAATGCTCTCCAGTTCTTCATGGGTCCAAGTGTAAAACTTGCCCTCTTCGCCTTCGCTATCTGCATCCAATGCTGCATAAAAACCTCCTTCACTTTGAAGCATTTCCCGTTGGAGCCACTGGATGGTCTCATTTATTTTTTCCTCAAACAATGCTTCACCGCTCTGCTGATAGGCCTTGGCATAAAGCGAAAGCAATTGTCCATTATCATAGAGCATTTTTTCGAAGTGAGGAGCAAACCACTCCCCGTCCACAGAATACCTGGCAAAGCCGCCGGCTACATGATCATATATGCCACCCATGCCGATTTTATGTAAGGTTAAGTTGACTTTTTCATGTATTGCTGTATCGTTTCGTAGCGAGGAGTAGCTTAGTAGAAATTCCCAAACCGAGGGCATTGGGAATTTTGGTGTACGATTAAAGCCACCCCATTGTGGGTCCACTTGACCGGCGATTTTTTGGGCAATATGCGTCAGGTCTCCTTGGGACAATTTGCTGGAATCCTCTGTTAATTGGTATTTTTGCCGTTCTTTTAGCTTGATGCTGTTTCCAAAGCCCTCAGCACTTTTTGCCAGTTCTTCAAAATGTTTGTCATAGGCTTCAGCGATATTTTGTAGCAATCCATTCCAGTGGGTATTGGGGAAGTAGGTGCCACCATAGAAAGGCTTTTGGTTTGGCATGAGGAAGACATTGAGAGGCCATCCGCCTTGTAGTCCCATGGACTGGACCGCATCCATATAGATGTTGTCAAGATCAGGACGCTCCTCTCGGTCGATTTTGATGGCCACAAAGTGCTCGTTCATGATAGCGGCAGTGGTTTCGTCCTCAAAGCTCTCGTGCTCCATTACATGGCACCAGTGGCATGCGGAATAGCCGATGGATACGATGATGGGTTTGTTCTCTTTTTTGGCCTTTTCCAATGCTTCAGACCCCCAAGGGTACCAGTTGACAGGGTTGTGGGCATGTTGAAGCAGATAGGGACTTTGGCTATGGATGAGCTGGTTGGCTTTTTTTGACATGGACATCGGTTTTTTCCTTAATGGGTAAGAAGTTGGTCGGTTACCAGTTTGATCTCTTTGGTGAAATCAAATTTACCGGACATTTGTTCCATTTTGCTAAGCAGATTTTTCAGGAATTTTTGATGGGACTCACTTTCTGCGTTAAATGGCTTATGTGCTAGGGCAGTTTTTATCGCCATGATATGTTTGGCCTGTTTTTGGGCGTTTTCACTAAGGTGACTTTTGGCAAAACGCTCCCAGATATAGTCTTCTGCTTGTGCGGAAGGGTGGATAAGGTCGTCTTTATAGAACCGGTAATCCCTTAATTCATCCATCATGATTTCATAGCTGGGGAAGTAGTTGATGTTATCATAGGATTCAGCGATTTGTCCACAAGCTACCCTTAGGGTTGATTTGCTAAGTTGGTTTTCTGGAATGCCATCTTTGGTGTGCCTGACCGGGCTTACTGTCAGTAGGATGTTCAGGTTGGCATTCACTTTATTTAGGTGTTGGTAGGTAGTGGCAAAAGCCTGTGTTATTTCATCTATGGAAAGCATCCTTTTCGAGAATTCCTTGGCTGGTTGCTTGTGGCAGTTGGCTACGATCTTTCCAGAGGGGTTATGTTCATGGATATAAGCAGTACCCAAGGTGATGATCAGCAAGGAAGCGGAGCTAAGAGCTTCTTTGGTCTTTTTTGTGGTAGTGGAGAGCAACTGTAGGAGGCTCTCTTTGCTGGAAGCTGCCATTGAAGAATGACAGGAGAAGTGAAGGTGGCGCCCATCATGTTTCAGGAATAGCTCCTCGGGAAAGGGGGCATTTGTCAAGGTCGTATCAATGAGTTGTAAAAGGGAAATTGGATTGAAAAGTGTCCCAAAAGGATTGTTGAGGACATTGAACTTCCTTTCGGATAATTTCTGCCCCATCACATTCGAAAAACAAGAACCTAATGTCACTATCTCCTGTGAATGGTCAAGCGGCTCAGAGAAAAGAGGGATTTCAAAGGTTGTCTGTAACTGCATAAAACGAAATTAATGAAATTGTGGCAATGATCAGTTTTATAGTAGCGGATGATTTAAGTTTTATGTATATATTTATTTTGAAGGGGTTGTATTAATAAAGTGTTAATAATAAGGGGTTGATATTGAGAATATGTTTTTGAAGAGCTATTTTTATGGCCTGACTATTTCAATATTTTTAATTCAACCTGGGTGATGTATCCCTCGGGTTAAACCAAATCGTTTATGAAGACACTTGCTTTAGAGAAAACCGTAACTGCGACCGTTGAAAAACTACGAAAGCTCAACATCCAAGAACAGTTGACAGAAGAACTGCAGTGGTGTTTAGGAAGCTACCGTTATGATCAGAATCCCAGTGGGCTGATTGAAAAAAGCACCGTGGCCTTGGATGCTTTAAAGGCTGAAAAGCAAAAAAACAGCCGCGCTGTTTCCAAAAAACTAATCGAAGATTTGGAAAAAGTGGCTTCTGTCTAAATGAAAAGGAAGCTAGTAAGGCTTAAATGAATCCCTTTGATCTTTTAGGAAATAGGTAGATCCTTTGGTTTCTTGGAGTAAGAACCCTTTGATATTCCTGTGTGTTGTTGTTGGGGCTGCATATTAGGTAAAAAAAAGGCTATCCGCTTAGCAAGTGGATAGCCTTAAATTGGTTATGTGTAAATCGAGGGAGTTGCTTATTCAGCTACAACTTCGAATTTAGCTTCAGTTTTTACTTCTCTGTGAAGGTCTACTTCAGCTACATACTCTCCGGCGCCAGTAACAGGGGTGCTGATAGCGATTTTCTTTCTATCCACTTCCACACCTTTTTCTGCAAGGGCATCAGAGATTTGCAGGGTTGTTACTTTACCAAAGATCTTACCAGAATCGCCAATTTTAGCTTTGATTTCTAGTTTGATACCTTCGATTTTGGCAGCGATCTCTTCTGCTTCAGTTTTGATTTTCTCTGCTTTGTGAGCTGCTTGTTTTATATTTTCTTCAAGGATTCTCCTGTTAGAGGCTGTGGCCAATACCGCAAAACCTTGAGGGATTAGGTAATTTCTTCCATATCCAGGTTTTACAGTAACTAGATCATTTTTATAGCCAAGTCCTTTTATGTCTGTTTTTAAGATAACGTCCATTGTAGTTGTCTAAATTTAGTAAATATTGAATAGAACAGGGCCGGATTATTTTAGTCCGTCAGTTACATATGGTAACAAGGCCAAATGTCTTGCTTTTTTGATGGCGTTGGCCACTTTTCTCTGGTATTTAGCAGAGTTTCCTGTTAGTCTTCTAGGAAGGATTTTACCTTGCTCGTTTACAAATTTCAACAAGAAGTTAGGATCCTTGTAATCAATATATTTGATGCCTAGCTTTTTGAATCGGCAGTACTTCTTCTTGTTTTGCTCTCTGTTGATTGGTTCGTTCTTAAGTGTCATTTTGCAGCCTCCTCTTTAGTTTCTGTTTTTTTGTTGAATTCACCCTTTCTTCTCCTTTCAGCATAAACAATAGCGTGCTTGTTCAGTGCTGTAGTCAAGAAACGCATCACTTTTTCGTCCCTTCTCAATTCGATCTCGTATTTTTTGATCAAAGTAGGTTCGCTCTTGAATTCTACCATTACGTAGAAACCGGTGCTTTTCTTGTCGATTGGGTAAGCTAACTTCTTAAGACCCCAGTTTTCAACATTAATAACTTCTGCCCCCTGTTCTTTTAACAAGTTCACAAACTTGTCAACGGTATCCTTCATCTGAACATCAGACAAAACGGGAGTTAAAATGAATACCGTTTCGTAATTTCTTTGGAACATTTTAATTATTGTTTTTAGTAATTATTAAACAGATCGCAAAATTACAGGTTTATTTTAATTAATCAAACTACATTCTCTAAATTGATTCGTGCTTTCCCCAGAATTAGCGCCTTTTGGCTTTTCCAGTTTAATCCGATTGATGCATGTTTCCTGTTAGTGGATGTGTCACTAAGGTGGGGTGAGTAAAAAAAATCACCTGCAAACAGAAAGCCTACAGGTGACCGCATCAAATAAATATGTCAAACTTTAACCCGAATATGCATTAGCCTATCTATTGTAGTCCTGCATAAACCGGGTTTAATCTATTTTACTTCAAAGGTGCGGTTGCCAATATTGAATCCTTCGGAATAAACCTTTACTTGATAGGTTCCCTCAGGGTAATCAGATTCTTTCTGGTACAGGTAGATCAGGCTCTTTCTGGTATTATCGTACAGGATAGCTTGTTTGGCAGTATAAAATTCCTCTCTCCCGTCAATGGTAAACGTACCGGAACCTTTGGCAATGTCAAAGATCACTTGGTTGTTAGGGGCGATTACCTGCACAAAGATATCCCGGGTGCCGGGTTCGGCCACATTGTTTTCGGTAATGTCAAGGGAAACCTTTAGCTTATCTATGTGGCGATTACGAAAAGAACCTTCCCTTTCACGGCCCCTAGAGTTGACGGCAGCTACCACGATGTTTTCGGCATATAGCTTTTGTGCTATATTGACTTTCTCCTCAAGTTTTTCTTGCTTTAGATTGAGCTGGACGATAGAATCTTCAATTTCGGCTTTGGAGGTCTTTAAGTCTTGGTTTTCTGTAAAAAGTTGCTCGTTGACCTTTTTGAGCTGTTCGATTTCGGTATCTTTTTCAGTGAGCACACCAGAGAAGCTGTCTATTTTTTTGTTCAGTTCATTGATTTCAGCAGTGCTTCTGTTTCGTTCTGTGTTCCGTTCAGCCAGTAGTTGCTCTTTCAGGACGACCAATGAATCGACATTGCCGCCTAATTTTTTTATTTCGTTGATACGGAGGTCCAATTGATAGGCCATGCTGTCGATGCGGAGGTTGAGATCGTTGTTCTCTTCTGATAAAATGAGGATTTCTTCCGTCTTTTGTGACTTGTCCACACTGTCAAAGTACAGTTTAATGCCACTGAAGATGACTAAAAGTAGCAAAACAATGATCAGGATATTTTTCCCCTTTTCATTTCTTGACGATTTCTCTTCGGGTATATTAGTACTCATATAAGTTGAATATTAGACCGTTAACGCAAACAAATTTTATAAATGTATCCTTTACTTGATGAAAATTATTGGCTCTCCAGGTACCAGCAGAATGAAATTGGCTGGGATGCTGGCGAAGCAACCCTTCCACTAAAGCAATATTTAGACCAACTTCTAGATTATAGAGTAGAGATTTTGATCCCCGGAGGGGGAAATGCACATGAAGCAGCTTATGCTTTTGATAAAGGGTTTGAAAATGTACATGTACTGGACATTGCGAAAGCCCCTATTCTGCAATTTCGAGAAAGGCACCCTGAATTTCCCAAGGCGCATTTACATCACCAAAACTTCTTTGACCATCATGGAGAATATGACTTGATTTTGGAGCAGACGTTCTTTTGTGCTTTGGCTCCCAATTTACGAAATGATTATGTTAATAAAATGGCGCAGCTATTAAAACCTCAAGGTAAGCTTGTCGGGGTGTTGTTTGACGTGGACTTTGGGAAGGAGGGACCACCATTTGGTGGAAACAAAGATCTCTACGAAGCTGTTTTATCAGAAGGGCTTGAGCTTTTAATGCTTGAGCCATGTTACAATTCCATTGCCGCAAGAGCAGGAAGGGAGTTTTTTTTCATGGCTCAAAGAAAGGATGTTACCTAATAATGAAGAATGTAGTGCTGTTTTTTTAACCCTTTCTTGAAGAACACTACGCCACACTCAAAAAAGTCCATGCTCATGGTGACAGCAACATGGGATTTTATGGCTTCCCAGGCTTTTTCCATCTCTATGGAGCGGTGAATATCCCCGATAATGACAATGCTATCTTCCTTAAGGTGAGGGAGCAGGGTGTTCCAGAATGCAAGGGTAGCTGGGTAATTGTGATGGGCATCTATCAGGGCAAAATTAACTGTTGGCCTTTGCTCCAAAAAGGAAGGAAGGGTAGAGGATAGGTGGCCGGGAAGCAAGGTTACGTTGGGGAAGTCCGAAAAGGTGTTTTTTGCCACTTGGGCCAATTCTGGTGCCCCTTCAAATGTGTAAACCGTGCCCTTGGTGACTTTGGCCAAATAGCAGGTGGTCATCCCCACGCAGGTGCCCAGTTCCAATACCATATAGGCAGGGGAAATGGAGCAAAAATATTGGTAAAGCAACGAGAATTTCGGTTGGCTGGAACTGTGTTTGGTGATAGCGGAGATTTTTCGGACAGGATGCTTTAAGTGAATTGATCCGGAGCCAAAGTCCTGCACGGTAATGGAGGAGTCGTTGGAGAGGAGCCTATGCCTTTTTTTTTCAAGCGTCGGATCCCTTTTCTGTTTGGTGAAATCCATTAAAGTGTCATAGATCTGAAAAGCAAAGGGGCCTTGCAGGGAATGACGATCTACCTTGAGCAAAAAATAGCGAAGATAGGCAAAGAATGGATATATTCGATAAAACACTAGTTGTGGAAGATGTTGGCAATAAGTTGGAATTCAGGTATGGTGACAGCAATGATCTTGCCGTCCTGAATACGCTCCATTGAATAGCTGCCTTTCATTTTGCCTTTGCCAGAATGAAGGTTGCACCCAGATACATATTGATGGGCATATCCTGGTTCTATGATGGGTTGCTGGCCGATTACACCATCCCCTTCGATGACCCGCGCTTCTTGGCCAGCATCAAATACTTCCCAGCGCCGCCTTAGGAGTTGGATGGTGCTATTGCTGTTGTTTTCTATGGTAACTTTATACGTAAAGACAAAGTGGTGTTGGTGCGGACTGGAGTATTCCGCTTGGTAGGTAGCTTCTACGCTTACTTTGATGCCTTCTGTAATAGCTGTTACCATTAAATTTTTTCTAAAAGGATTTTTGTTCGAAATTAAGGGTTTATTGTGAATTCTCAAGAGAAATAATCTAAATGAACGTTAAAATAGCTCCCTCCTGGAAGGAGAAATTATCTGAAGAGTTTGAAAAGCCCTATTTTAAATCCCTGGCGGCATTTGTGAAAAATGAATACCAGCAAAAACAAATTTACCCTACGGGGGGCGAAATCTTCAATGCATTTGATAAATGCCCCTTTGACGATGTGAAGGTGGTCATACTTGGCCAAGACCCTTATCACGGTCCAGGGCAGGCACATGGACTTTCCTTTTCTGTCCGTGAAGGGGTGCCTTTTCCTCCTTCTTTGCTGAATATTTTTAAAGAATTAAAACAAGATTTGAATATCGATATTCCTTCCCATGGGAATTTGGAGCGCTGGGCGGCTCAGGGGGTTCTTATGCTCAATGCCACCCTTACCGTGGAAGCGCATAAGGCAGGATCACACCAAAAGAAAGGCTGGGAGGAATTTACCGATGCGGTGATCCGGAAGCTTGCCGAAGAAAGGGAAGGATTGGTGTTTATGTTATGGGGGGCTTATGCTCGAAAAAAAGCCGCCTTTATTTCTGATCAAACACACCTCAAACTCCATGCTCCCCATCCGAGCCCTCTCTCTGCGTATAGAGGTTTTTTGGGCTGCGGACATTTTAGCAGAACCAATGATTACTTAAAAGAGAAAGGGGTTGAGCAAATTAACTGGTGAAAGGTTGAACCCCGTTTATTCAGGCCACAATACACAAGAGATAGGTTAATGCATATTCCGGGATTAAGCAATAGCATGCCACATATCATATACTATAGACCAAATACCACATACAAAAAAAGGCGGCGAAGCTATCATTGCTTCCCGCCTTTTTTGATGATGCTAGTTCCTCTGAATACTTAATGTATGCCCTTGAAGAACCTGTCCCAGCGAATTTTGCTGATCATACTCTTGTGCTTATCCAGGGACAACCACAAGAACCAGGCTTTTCCTACGACATGGTTTTCTGGGACAAAGCCCCAAAACCTGGAGTCAAGGGAATCGTGTCTATTATCCCCCATCATAAAGTAGTAATCCTGCTTAAAAGTGTAAGAATCCTGCTTTTGACCATCGATAAAAAGCTGATTAGCCTCGATCTGGAGGTTTTCGATGCCTTCGTAATGACGAATGGTAAAAGCATAACGCCGTACATTGTCTTCAGTAAGATCAATAGTCCAGCCTTTTGCAGGTACAGTCAGTGGGCCGAAGTTGTCCCTGTTCCAGCCATAATACGCCCCGTCCGGATGAATTTCTGGATCGCCATTCCCTTTTTCGTATGTTCTGATCTGCACCTTTTTTATCACCGGAGACTGTTCCAGTTGTTTGGCGATTTCAGGGGTGGTGAATACTACATACATGCCGTTATACGGGTGGAAAGAGTCTTGGTTGATGTCAAACTGCTCAAAAAACTCGGCATTGAGCATTCTGTTCGGTACGACATCGTACGAAAACTGCATTTCTTCAGGGTTTTCTGCAGGAGCTCCATTGATAATAACTTGTGCGTCCTGGATTTCGATGACATCTCCGGGGATGCCCACTGCCCGCTTGATATAATTGGTCTTAAGATCGACAGGATGTTCGAATTCATCCGGATAATTAAAGACCACAACATCATTTCTATCCACACTGCTAAAACCAGGTAGCCTGTAGTAGGGGAGTTGGATGGCGTCTGAATAGGATGGAATGTCCGTTCCCCAGATTTTTTGATGTGTCAATGGTACCTGGAGCAGGGTTTGCGGCGTTCGGGTACCATAATGCATTTTACTCACAAAGAGAAAATCACCTACAAGAAGGGACTTTTCCATGGAAGCAGTAGGGATGGTAAATGGTTCTAAAAATAACCAACGTATCAAACTGGCAGCGATAACTGCAAATACCAGTGCGTCCAGCCATTCCCTAACTGGCCCTTTTTTCTTTTTTTCTGAACTCATGTTTTTAGCAATGATTTATTAAAAGGTAAGGTAGTCGTCCATGGACAACACGCCTTTTTTGTCTTTGATCCACTCAGCTACTAAAACTGCGCCAAGAGCAAATCCTTTTCTGCTGTGGGCAGTGTGTTTGATCTCAATATCGTCTATAGCTGATTGGTAGGTCACTATATGTGTCCCGGGCGCCGGGTCAATTCGCTTGGCGGTGATTGGAAGGGCGTGTTCGTTACCGTTCACATCACTGTCCAGATCCCAACGTTTTACCCGATCTACTCGGTCGATAATGGCCTCGGCCAAAGTGATGGCTGTACCACTTGGAGCGTCTTTTTTTTCAGTATGGTGGATTTCTTCCATTTTGACGTTATAGTCAGGCTGTTCGTTCATGATTTTGGCCAGGAAGCTGTTGACCTTAAAAAACACGTTTACCCCAATGCTATAATTGGAGGCATAGAAAAATGCGCTGCCATTGGAGAGGGTAAGCCGTTCTATTTCTGGTTTTTTTTCCAGCCATCCTGTCGTGCCACAGACCACGGGAATATTGTGCTTGATTGCCCAAGTGAGGTTGTTTACTGCTGCATCAGGTTGGCTGAATTCAATAGCTGCGTCTACCTCACTGGCGTCAAGGGTGTCAAGCTCGTCGACATTGCTTTCGTCGATTTTTGCTGCAATGGTGTGGCCTCTTTCTTCGGCAAGTTGTGATATGACTTTGCCCATTTTGCCATAGCCTAAAATCAATATGTTCATTTCGGTTATTTAAATTGTATTTTAAAGGATAATCCAACAGCATTTCCACTTGCATAAGTGGGTTCTACGGACGGTTCTAGTTTGAAGGTGAGGTCGTTGGAGACATCAAAGCCAGATAAGTGGGCATCCACTAAGGCATCCACTATGTTCAGGGCATAAATTGCCGTGAAGACCAAATAACATGCATCCCTGTTGCGTCGCCAGTAATCTACATTTCTGATCAGGCCGTCTTCGTTCAGGTTGGGGAAGATGTTGTCCGTACTTTCATCATCATCCCTGTAAATGGTCAACGCCTCCTTGAATAATTGGTACCTTCTGTTGTTGAACTCCACAAAGTAAGCAGTAGTAATGATTCCACCATAAATAATCGGAACTTTCCACATTTTCTCATTATACACCTGTCCTGCTCCTGGCAAAATGGCCGAGAGAAGGGCTGCTTTCTTTGGGTTTTTGATGTCTTTTTGGTCAATGGTTATTTCAGCCTGCCCGGTGGAGTCAGAATGAACGGTCCTAATGTCCTGCCCAACTCCAGGGTGCTGGAAAATGACCAGTAAAACAAAAACAGCAATAGTTTTAGTAAGCCAAACTATTGCTTTATTGTCATGGTCAGTAATGTACCTGGGAGCAGAGCGGTGCACGTCAAATAATTTCTAAGATTTCTAAAATGCGGTTTAGGTCATCGGTCGACCCAAATGGTATTTTGATTTCACCCTTGTCTTTGTGGTCCATGTTTAGACTGACTTTGGTGCCCAAGTGGGAAGCGAGCTTTTGCTGGAGTTTGCCCAGTTCATATTTTTTTACTGGGTCCAACTCCGGTTTGCTGGTGATGGTTTTTTCCTCGTCACCCTCTTCATGCAGTGCTTTTACCAAGGCTTCCACTTTTCGGACACTAAGCTCTTCATCCAGTGTTTTTCGGTAAATGGCTAGCTGCTTGTCCACATCTTCTACGTTGATGAGGGCACGTGCATGGCCCATGGATATTTTTTTGTCCCTGATCCCCGCTTGGATGTCTGGGGGGAGCTTTAGCAGCCGGAGGTAGTTGTTTACAGTGGTCCTGTTTTTGCCGACACGGTCACCGAGTTGCTCCTGCTTGAGCTCACATTCCGAAAGCAAGCGTTGGTAGGAATGCGCTATTTCCAGGGCATTGAGGTTTTCCCGTTGGATGTTTTCGATAAGGGCCATTTCCAGCATTTGCTGGTCATTGGCTGTTCTTACATAAGCAGGTACTACTTGCAGTCCGGCGATTTTGGAGGCTTGGAAGCGCCTTTCTCCAGAAATCAGCTGATATTCATGGTCGGCCAGTTTTCGTACCGTGATCGGTTGGATGATCCCTTGGACAATGATCGAATCGGCGAGCTCTTGGAGGGCTTCTTTGTCAAAGTGGGTTCTTGGCTGATAGGGGTTGACTTGGATTTGGTCCAGTGGTACTTCGTAAATCCCCGCTTCTGGACTAGCCTGTTCCTGAGGGGTACTTTTGGATTCCTTATTCGGAGAGTCCTGCAACAATGCGCCTAGCCCTCTTCCCAGTGCTTTTTTCTTATTTGTTGTGGGTTTTTTATTATCAGCCATGTTTCTTTAATTAGTTCATTTTCACCAAACCGTTACGCTCCGCAATTTCATTGGCCAAGTTAAGGTAGGATAGTGCGCCTTTTCCTTCTGCATCAAAAGCGATGGCTGGAAGGCCAAAACTTGGGGATTCTCCTAGTTTAACGTTTCTTGGTATAATGGTATTGAATACCATGTTTTTAAAATGCATTTTCACTTCTTCGACCACTTGATTGGACAGTCGGAGACGGACATCGTACATGGTGAGCAATATACCTTCGATCTCTAGATCGGTGTTCAACCTTGTCTGGATGATCTTGATGGTATTCAGTAGCTTGCCAAGTCCTTCTAGTGCAAAATATTCGCATTGGACCGGGATGATGACAGAGTCAGCAGCTGTCAGGGCATTGATGGTGATCAACCCCAAAGAAGGTGAGCAGTCAATAATGATAAAATCATAATTTCCTTTCAGCGGTTCGACCACCTCGCGCATTTTCTCTTCCCTGTTTTCTAAATTGATCATTTCCACTTCGGCTCCCACCAGGTCAATATGCGAAGGTACTAGGTCGAGGTGCTCGATCTCAGTATTCATCACGATGGAAGAAATGTCCACGCCATCTACCATGCATTCGTAGATGCTGTTTTCGATTTCCTTTGGATCCTGCCCTAGCCCGGAAGTGGTGTTGGCCTGTGGATCAGCATCAATTACCAGGGTTTTAAATTCCAGCACAGCCAGACTGGCAGCCAGGTTCATTGCGGTAGTGGTTTTACCTACTCCTCCTTTTTGATTGGCAATAGCTACGATTTTTCCCATTCTAATTGGTGTCAAGTGGTGATTTTAGATCAATATTTAGCATAACATTCCGAAATTAGTGAGATGCACA
Organism: Echinicola strongylocentroti; assembly: GCF_003260975.1. Classification (NCBI taxonomy): domain Bacteria; kingdom Pseudomonadati; phylum Bacteroidota; class Cytophagia; order Cytophagales; family Cyclobacteriaceae; genus Echinicola; species Echinicola strongylocentroti. The sequence goes on from NZ_CP030041.1 coordinate 4,525,753, forward strand.
TGTAGTACTGGAATGCATCTACTTGCCATTTTATTAAGACCTATAGAGGAATTCCCGTTTGTTCTACGTAAAACACGTATTGTTTTACTATTATCGGAACAATGTCACTACATCTCTTCCAAAATGCTAATTTCACGCAACACAAAGATATAAGTTTAATCTTTACATGAAATAGTTTGTTTTCCACATTGGTGTGTGGATAGTTTTAAGTATTTGATACTTAGTTTACTGTATGGCTGATTTCATGGCTAGAAGTTACTGAATTTATTCAAAAAAAGGTGAACTCCGGAGAGCCACCTTTTTTTACAATTGCGAGCTGTATGTTTATTTTTTCTTTTTATTTGATTCCGCTGCTTTCATCGCATCCTCCAGTCTCTGTTGGAATTTTGATTTTTTCTTATTGACGTTTTTCTTTTTGTTTTGATCGATTTTTTCCCTGATTTTATCATCATCAACAAAACGCTTGATCAACGCTTGCTGGCCAAAGGTAACCATATTGGAAACAAAATAATAAAAGCTCAACGCAGCAGGATAGGAGTTCAATACAAACATAAAGGTTACCGGCATGATGTAGCCTAGGTTTTTCATTGGTCCTTGTGCTGCTGTCAGTTGGTTGTTGAATCGTGTGTAGACGATTTGCGAAACGGTCATCAACAACGTGAACAAGCTGACGTGGTTACCGTAGAAAGGTATGGTAAACGGAAGGGTAAAGATCGAATCGTAGGTGGACAGGTCATGTGCCCATAGAAAGCTCTCTTGTCTAAGCTCGATAGAGTTCGGGAAGAAGAAGAACATAGCAAATAGGAAAGGCATCTGCAGTATCATTGGCAGACAGCCGCTGATAGGACTTACCCCCAGCTGGCTGAACAGCTTCATCTGTTCTTGCTGCTGCTTGGTAGGATCGTCAGGGTATTTTTCCTTAAGTTCGTCAATTTCCGGTTTGATCACCCGCATTTTGGCCATGCCAATATAGGACTTATAGGTAAGGGGGAACAAGAACAGCTTAATGATAAAGACAATCAGGATGATGATGACGCCATAATTGCTGATGACTTTTTCCAAGTAGTGGAAAAGGTTAACGATGATGTACTTGTTTACCCAACTGACGAAAAAATAGCCCATGTCCACATTTCTCTCAAAATCAGGCGTGACCTTTTTCAGGATCTTGTAATTGTTCGGGCCAAAGTAGTAACTGTTGGTGGCCTGTCCGTTTTCCAGTGGAATGGACATACTGGCTGTCATGTTTTTTACAGACATGGTATCTGTAGGGACAGTTTGCTCTAGGTTTACGTCAGAAAACTGCTGTGAGGCGATGATTCCAGAGGTAAAGAAACGCTGCTTAAAAGCGATCCATTTGATAGGCTCGCTAGGGCGTTCTGCGTCTTCGTCGGATGAGGCGCTGAGGTAATCATAATCACCTTCAGTGGTATAGAAGTTTACGTAGGTTTTTCTTCTTGATTCGCTGATGTCAGCTTCCTGCTTTTTCAGCTTGTCCTGCCAGACAACAGTGATGTTTTGATCCGTTAAGCTGGAGAGACCATTGGTCTCAATGCGTTGGTTGACCACGTAGTCGTCATCGGCGAGGGTGTAGGTTCTTGTGATATTCCCTGCTCCGGTTTTGGCCGTGAAGCTCAGCTGCTGCGCAGGGGTTTCTTCTACTGTTACCGTGCTCGTTTCGGACTCAAAGTGAAACTGGTTAAGGCTCATTGGCCCTTTGCTGGTCTGGATTTGGTAGTCGATGGAGGTGCTTTGCTCATCCAACAATATGAGCGGTTGTTTCGCCCATGTTTTGTAGTTTTTCAGCTCGGCACTTTTTACTTCACCTCCCTTTGATGAAAAAGTGATCTTTACCAAGTCGTTTTCCAGAACGAAGAGTTCCTCTTTTCCTTCTACCAATGCAGAGAATTCGCCAAATTGCTCTTGGTTTTGCAGGTTTTTGATGTTGTCGGGAAGTTCCGTGGCTTTTGGAGAGGTGGTCTGTTCCGTGCCTTTTTCCGCTTGGGCTTCTGTGGGAGAAGTGTTTTGCTCATCTGTGACCGGCTCTGGTGAACTGAAGAAAAACGAGTAAATCAGAAGCACGGCTGCGAAAAGGATTAGACCTGTCGCTTGATTTCTATCCATAATTGTTTGATTCTGAAAGTCACCAAAGGGCTGCGATGAGCCCTTTGGTGTAAATTACTTTAATTATTGTTCTTTTTATTGTCCAATGTGGCCTGGATGAACCTTACAAATAACGGGTGCGGATTGAGCACCGTGCTTTTGTATTCCGGGTGGAATTGAGTGCCTACAAACCATGGATGGTCCTTGAGCTCCACAATTTCCACTAAGCCACTTTCAGGATTAATGCCCGTTGGCACCAATCCATTTTCCTTGTATTGTTTCAGGTATTCGTTATTGAATTCATACCGGTGACGGTGTCTTTCTTGGATTTTGGCCTTGCCATAAGCTGCACTGACCTTGGTGCCTTTAGTGAGTTGGCAAGGATAAGAACCAAGACGCATGGTGCCGCCCATTAGCTCGATGTTCTTTTGTTCCTCCATTAATGAAATGACAGGATGGGAAGTGTCCGGGTTCATTTCAATGGAATTGGCATCTGTCAGTCCAAGTACGTTTCTGGCAAATTCGATTACAGCTACCTGCATTCCCAAGCAAATACCAAAGAACGGTATTTTATTGGTTCGGGCAAATTTAACAGTTTCCAACTTGCCTTCAAGGCCCCTCTCTCCAAATCCTGGAGCGACAAGGATGCCATCCAGTTCAGCCAGTTTCTTTGCCACATTGTCCTTCTCGATTTCTTCGGAAGAAATCAAGGATAGGTTGACCTTGGTCTCACAGGCAGCACCTCCATGGATGAAGGACTCAATGATGGATTTATAGGCGTCAGGAAGGGAAATGTATTTTCCGACCAGTCCGATATTGACTTCCTGGGTAGGGTTTTTCAGTCTTCCCAAAAATTCCTTCCACAACTCTAATTTAGTGTCGGATTTGGAAGGGAGCTTGAGTTTGGTCATTACTCTTTCATCAAGCTTTTCCTTTTTCATATGGAGCGGTACATCATAAATGGTTTCCGCATCCATAGCTTCGATGACACAGTTGAGCTGTACGTTACAGAAAAGGGCAAGCTTTTTCTTTACATCGAGCGGAAGATGGTGTTCAGAGCGGCATACCAAGATGTCTGGTTGGATACCTGCTTCGAGGAGCTGTTTTACTGAATGTTGGGTCGGCTTGGTCTTCAGCTCTTTAGCTGCTGACAAGTAAGGGATGAGGGTCAGGTGGACTACAAGGTGGTTGTTGGCACCAAGATCCCATCTGGCTTGTCTTACGGCTTCAATAAAAGGGAGTGACTCAATATCGCCCACACAGCCACCTATCTCGGTGATGACTACATCATAGTTGCCTTCTTCACCTAGCCTGTAGAAGCTGTTTTTGATTTCATCTGTGATATGGGGGATTACTTGAACTGTTTTACCCAAAAATTCACCTTTTCGTTCTTTGGTGATGACATTGTTGTAGATCCTTCCTGTGGTGACATTGTTGTCCTGGGAGGTGTTGGTATTCAGGAAACGTTCGTAATGCCCCAAGTCAAGGTCGGTTTCTGCCCCATCCTCGGTTACGAAGCACTCTCCGTGTTCGTAAGGATTGAGGGTGCCCGGATCGATGTTCAGATAAGGGTCGAATTTTTGGATGGTGACTTTGAATCCTCTGGACTGAAGTAGCTTTGCCAGCGATGCTGCGATGATTCCTTTGCCTAATGAAGAAGTTACTCCCCCTGTAATAAAGATATACTTAGTGGGTGACGCCATAAGAATATTATAATGTTTTGTTTGAATTCCTATGGGGCTCAAAATTAAATAAAATTATTGACTTGAGGGAGGTGGATTGGATTAAAATTTTGTTTTCCTCTCTTAAAAGCCCCAGAGGCATAGTGTTCTACTTTATTTTAATGAACGAAGTGCTTATTCTTTAACCCGGATTATGCGTTAGGAATGGTAGTGAGAGCTGAAATTGCAAGAAAATCAGTTAGTTTGGAGGCATTAGCGTAGCACCGCTACGGTTATGCCGAAAACTAAAGTGAAACGGCTGATTTTGAAGCAGTTTAAGGTCGCGACAGATAGGCTAATGCATATTCCGGGTTTAATAGTTAGGTGTTTAAACATCAAAAGAGGCCACCTGCCGGAGCAGATGGCCTCTTTTGATATGCACTGGTGGCACTATTATTTAGAGAACTCTTTTTTGATCTCCTCCACATCCACGTTTTTGATCACAGGCTTAGCGTTTAGCTGTTTGATCTTGATTACACGGGTAACCTGTCTCTGCCTGTTTCTTCTAGCTTTTCTTTTTAATGTAGTAACTGCCATATCGTATTCGAATTTTTTGTTCTGATCCAATTTGAAGTGCAAAGATAGGTAAAATATTTGTATCTTCATCAAAATGTTCGGGGAAATTGATGATGGAGGGGCTGTGGTAAGTAGGTTGAACCAGGCATATGCATTAGCCTATCTATTGTGACCTGATCCGCCGCGGCGGACAAAATCAGCCGCTACGCTTTAGTTTGGAGATATAACCGTAGCGGCGCTATGCTCACATAGAATCGGGTTTAAGGGGGGAATCCTGTTTTTTTTGAGAGAGATTTGAAGGTAAATACAAAAAAATACGGACTACTTCATAAAGTCTTTTAATTTTGGCATTCAATTAAAGACGAAAGGAATGGAAGTGAAGACCATTGTGGATGCATTACGGGAAAAGGGCAGGGTCTGTGTCATGGAGAGTGGAGGAAAGCCAGTGGAAATGATTGTCCCGGAGTTTTATAATGAAAATGATGATCCGGCAGCTTTATTTGTGTTGGTGGATTTATTTCAGGTTCGCGGAGTAGCGGGGCAGTTTTCTGAAATAGCGTTGGATATTATAGAGTTTGCCACTAAGCCTACTATCTATACTTCATGGGCAAGTGACCTGTTGGAAAATGGGCCTGTCCATGAGGGGAAGGTTAAATTCAGCATTTTGAAAAAAGGCAGCTGGAATAAAATTGTATTTAGCTTCAGCAAGCCACTGATCTTCCAAGAGGGAAAGGTGCAAGATGCGATGGGTACAATAGATGAAAAGTTTCCCTTATTCCATCCAGGGGTGAAAAAGCTGTTTTTAAGCGCTGACGGAGAAGTAAAAATAGGTGAATGAACTTATCGAAAGAAATAACGGATATTGAAGTCATTGGGCAGGTAGGAAAGTGTGCGGATGAGTTGGGCTTGGAGGCTTATGTGGTCGGGGGATTCGTAAGGGACCTGTTGCTGAAACGGAAAAATAAGTCAGCAAAGGACATTGATTTTGTCTGTGTGGGCAGTGGCATAGCTTTGGCTAAAAAGGTAGCGGAGTCTTTTGGAGAGCATGTTCCCCTATCGGTGTTCAAGAACTTCGGTACAGCGATGATCAAGCTCGAGGATTGGGAGCTGGAGTTCGTGGGCGCCAGAAAGGAGTCTTATCGCCATGATTCCAGAAAACCCATCGTGGAAGACGGGACGCTCCAAGAAGACCAAGAGCGTCGTGATTTTACGATCAATGCGATGGCCATTTCTATCAACTCCACCAGTTACGGTGAATTGATAGATCCTTTTGATGGGGTCCGGGACTTAAAAAGGAAGCTTATCAGAACGCCTTTGGATGCGGATACCACTTTTTCCGATGATCCTTTGCGGATGCTTCGGGCAGTTCGTTTTGCCTCCCAGTTGGATTTTGATATTGATCCAGCGACTTTTGATGGGTTGATTCGGAATGCTGAGCGGCTGAAGATCATTTCTGGAGAGCGGATTATTGATGAACTCAATAAAATCATTCTTTCCGAAACGCCAAGTTATGGGTTTAAGCTGTTGTTTGTCAGTAAACTTTTGCACCAGTTTTTTCCAGAGATGGTGGATTTGCAAGGCGTGGATTCGGTAGGGGACAAGTCGCACAAGGATAATTTTTACCATACCCTTCAGGTGTTGGATAATGTCAGCACTACCACAGATGACCTGTGGCTAAGATGGGCGGCCATTATGCACGACATAGCAAAGCCAGCTACCAAGCGATTCAATAAAAAAGTAGGGTGGACTTTTCATGGCCATGAGGATAAAGGGGCTCGTATGACCCCGAAAATTTTCAGAAAGCTGAAATTACCCATGGATGAGCGCATGAAATATGTGCAGAAATTAGTAAGATTGCATTTGCGGCCAATAGCGTTGGTCAATGATAAGGTGACAGATTCAGCGATAAGAAGGCTGCTGTATGAGGCCGGAGACGATGTGGATGACCTGATGAAGCTATGCAGGGCTGATGTGACATCAAAGAACCCCAATAGGGTGAAGCGGTTTTTGGCCAATTTTGACAAAGTGGAAAAAAAGATCCAGGAAGTGGAAGAAAAAGACCACGTTAGGAATTTTCAGCCACCGGTATCTGGAGAGGAAATCATGGAGATTTTTGGTCTTTCTCCTTCAAAAGCCGTCGGAGAGCTAAAAGAAGAAATAAAAGAAGCTATATTGGAAGGCCAAATTGAAAACAATAAAAAGCAAGCCATCGAGTTAATGTATCAATTGGCTAAGTCAAAAGGTATTACCAAAAAGGAAAATTAGTGATTAAGCGTATGAATAAATTTAAAATCTCAGCCTTAGCGCTGTTTATGATTTGTTTGGGCGTACAGGCCCAGGATACTACTACCACGGCATTAAAAGATAGCAGCAAAGCAATGGAGGCACAGGGGGCTTTGCGCATTTACCAGATGGCACTACGTTATAATGATCCGTCCGTGGCCAAGAACAAGCTGTATGAACTCATAGCAAAGAACCCTGAAAATCCACGCTATGCAGAATTGTTGGCTTCATTGTACTACGAGATGGAACAGTTTAGCTCAGCAGCTTTGGTGGCCCTGGATATTTTGAAGGTAGATGACCAAAATATCCCTGCGCTGGAAGTAGCGGCATATTCATTGGAGCAACTGGGAGCTTTGGACAGGGCATTGCCGCACTTTGAGTCGTTGCACCTGCTTTCGGGGGATTTGTTCAGCTTGTATAAGACAGCTTACTTGCAGTATTCCCTTAAGAAATATGATGAGGCGCTTAATTCAGTGGATATGCTAGTAAAAAACACCAAGTCAGAAGAGCAAAAACTGACATTCCCATTGGAGGATAATGCGACACAAGATGTAAGTATGAAAGCCGCAGCACTCAATCTAAAAGGCTTGGTGTACAAAGACCAAGGAGCGACTTCCGAAGCCAAAACGGCTTTTGAAGCAGCATTGGCCAATGCGCCGGATTTTGCAATAGCGAAGAAAAACCTCAGCGAGCTGAATTGATAGCCGAATTGAAAAAACGACATAAAAAAGCCACTCCTTGACGGGAGTGGCTTTTTTATGTCAATTGCCAAAATGATTTTATTTGAAATCCGGTGTCGATTCGATCATTCGTCCAAATCTTGGTGATGCTTCTGTGCTTCCTCCGATGTTAAGCGCATTTACTTTTTTGTATCTACTGGAAGCGGTATTTTCCTTGCCTAATATATCATTAATAGTTATTTCTAATAGCGTTTCATTAATGTCTCCAAGGGGATAGAAAATGAAGTCTTTTTGGTGTTCTACTGCTTTTATGTCGGGGACAAAACCTGTTGAATAGTCTGACTGGTCTAGACTATTGAAGCTCTTGGAAATAATGGGGAGCAGTCCATATTGATTATCCTCATTTTCTTCATCCTGAATGGTGATAGAACCTACGTTTTTACCATAGGTTTGATCTCCAATTATATTTACATTCATATAAGGCATCAGACCATTAATGATCAATTCACTGGATGATGCAGTGCCTTCGGAGGTAATGACATGAAGGGATCCTGATTCAAGTTGATTTCCGATATTCTCAGATTTGTTTTTGAATTTATTTATAAAATAATCAGGCCCGAAGGTGTCTTGGAGATAGGCCTGTACATCTTCATTATACGCAGTTTTGGAAAAGATGTCATTTTCCGAAACCCCTTTACCGATCAGACTAGCAAGATTTATCGCACTTGTTACATATCCGCCGCCATTGTATCTTAAATCAAGGATTAATTCATTGATTCCTTTTGCTTTGAAATCTGCGAAGATATCATCTAGCTGTTGATCGTACTGGGTGTCACTATCATCTGTGCTATAATTGGGCCCCGGCGCAAAGAAGTTATATACTAAGTACCCTATTTTTTTATTCTCAATAGTATATATTGAGTCCATAAAGATTGGGTTTTCTGTCAGTTCGGTGACATTAGTAGTGATAGGTTCTTCGAGTTCTGCGAAAGCGCCGCTTCCTTGGGCGGCATCAGGGTCAAACCGAGATATGGTCAAGGAGTGTGCTTCACTTAGGCTTGAGGTAAGTTCAAGGTAATTGTTACGGGTTATTGTTGTCCCGTTTATTTGGTTAAAACGATCATTCCTCTTGATGCCGGCAGCCTCAGCAGGACTGCCTTTTTTTACATATAGAATTATTCCTATTACGTTGTTATTTGATTCACTTTCTCCGAACAAAGTATATTCATATCCAGCCTCTTTTTTTACCCCACCCAATAAGGCTACCAGTTCTTCATAATTGGGGTAAATTACCGAAAACCCATCTTCTTTGACCAGTAGAGTGTCAAAGAATTTTTCAGGCTGGGAATCAATAGCGATAGGGTCATTCATGGTTTTAACCCAATAATAATAAAGGTTCATGTTTTCCCATATCCATTCGTTAATGGCGATATTAGGATTTTCGACATCATCGTCGTCATCGGTAGGCCTGGGATTAGGTTCCGTTTCACGATCAGAGCAGGAAATGGTAAAACCTGCAATAAAAACCAGTGCGATAAGCCAATTATAGGTGGTGGATATTTTCATAAGTAGTTAATTTTGTAGTACTTACTTTTACAGTGGAGGGCAAAATTAAGGATATTCTCAATATAGGGCTAAAAATAATACGATGGTACAGCAAAAGGAAAAAAGATAGGTGTCTTTCTTTACATTTGGGGCATAGATAAGGGGAGCTATGAAAATCAGATGAGATAAAGTGACAATCGTAGACAATTAAAGTATTGGTCATTATAAAACATGACGAAATACCCTTTTTGGGGTATTGTTTTAACTAGAAAGTGGTAGTAACTTTGTCGTGAATAAAAGGAAAACCTATTGCTTACTTCTAAAATTCAAGTTGTTATCGATTGAAATCTACTAATTGTAGAATTTTTTGTGTAAATGTTCTACATACATTCACTTGGTGTAATAGTGAAATTAATGATTTTTTGATTGATAAAGGATTTTTCATAAGTGGCACTATAGTTGGAAAAGTCAAACAATCCACGAAAAGAACCCTTACAGTAATTCATTAAACCAAGTATTTTTGTATGTTCCAGTTTTCTACTATAATTATTGCCTTCTTTATAGGGTTGATAGTTACCCCCGTCATTATCAAAATAATCAAAAGAACAAATATTCTGGATGTCCCAGGTGGCAGGAAGATCCATAAGGAAGCAATCCCTTCTATGGGAGGGATTGGGATCATTTTGGCGTTTTTTTGCGGGTTATTGATTACCATGAGTTGGGAACAATGGGAGGGTGTCCGTTTTCTTATGATGGGAGTAGGAGTGATGTTTTTGCTTGGTTTAAGGGATGATATGGTGGAGCTTACTGCTATGCAAAAGCTTTTGGGACAACTGCTCGCCATTTGCTTGGTCGTGGTAATGGGAGATATCAGGGTGAGTAGCTTTTATGGATTTTTAGGAATTGAAGAATTGCCAATTTGGCTTAGTTATTCCCTTACGGTTTTTACCATTATTGGACTTACCAATGCCTTTAATTTGGTGGATGGATTAGATGGTCTTGCGGGAACATTGAGTTTGATCTCATTTTTATTTCTGGGAGGCTGGTTTCTTGCGGCTGGTTTTTCTACCTACGGAATGATAGCATTGGCCTGTTCGGGAGGTGTGTTGGCATTTATGGTGTATAATTGGCACCCAGCGAAGATATTTATGGGCGACACCGGTTCATTGACATTGGGGTTTGTGTTGGCTGTGTTGAGCGTGTTTTTTGTGGAGGCTAATGGCGCCATGCTATCAGAAGCCCACTCCATGCGGTTCAATGCGCCGATTACAGCTGGATTGGCGTTGGTATTGGTGTCCTGTTTTGACACTTTACGGGTGATGGTGAAGCGGGTGAGGAGAGGTAAGCCTCCCATGGCTGCGGACAAGTCCCATGTGCATCATTTCTTGTTACGTTCTGGATTTCGCCATGATCAGGTGGCCTTGATATTGGGAGGAATTAAATTCACCTTTTTGTGCCTGATTATCTCTACGTCCCACTATTCTGATAATGTATTGCTGCCATTGGTCTTGGGAACGGTTGTTGGGCTTTGTCTGACGTTGGATGCGGTGACATTGCGAAAAGTAAAGAAGATTGCCCGACAATCTCCCGGAGTATTGTCATTGGATACACCAAGGGAAATGGATTACAAAAATACAGAAAAGAGGCCAGAGCTTAAAGAAGAGCCCGCCTGATTTTATTATAAACTAATGTTCTGTTTGATTTTTAGCCGGTAGATATTGGACTGATGAAAAGTGTCCCTCACGGCAGTAGCGGAAAACTGATACGTGTAGGTAAGGCTTGCTTTGAGCCCACTGGTGAATTGATACTCAGGCCCGACCAAAAACCTGTTGCTGTTAAAGAGATGCTGGGTAATGGTTTTGTTGGGGGTGAGGAATATTTCATTGCTTAGTCGTAGGATAAGTTTTTTTGCAGCATTTCCTGATCTGGCCCATAATGGTAGGCTGACCATGAACCGGTAGCGTAATCTTGAATGGTACCTTTTGAAAGCAGTGGGTGCTTTTTTTCTACTTTTGATGAACCGCTCTTCTATCATAAAGCGATGGTTTGAAGGGAGGTGATGAACTTGATGGTTAAAGCCAATACCTTGAAATGGCCGGATTTCCCTGAAAAGATCTTTATTGTTTTCGTAGTAGCCGGAATAGGCCAATCCTCCAAAGAATGTGAGCTGATTTTTGATGCGGTAGTGCACTGAAGACCGTGCCATATACTGGGATTTATTGTTGAAGTCATCACGGTAGCGCATGCTGGCGTCGGCTTTGATGGTCCATTTGTTGCTCAAATTGACGTCACTGGCGTATTGAATCCATTGCTGATTGTCTCGAAAAACAGTTTTTTCCTGGGCAAAACTTTTAATAGGGCTCAGAAGAAGCAGGGATAGGATGAGTAGTGTAGTGGTTCTTTTTAAATGGGTAAGCATGGAGTAGTTGAGTAGCGGTTATATTTGGGGGTGTTTGGCCTTAATAGCTTCAGTAATGGAGTCCCAAAGTTTTATCCTAAATATAAGGGCTTCTTTGGCAGTTTTGAGGGCTTCTTGCCATTTTTTTTCGTCATTCCCACAGAGTTCGGCGATCATTTGCATGGACAGTGGGCCGTGCTCATCACCGTCCAGTTCGATATGTCTGTTAAGATAATACAGGAGTTTGCTGTAGGAGCGGTTGTCGTTTTGCTCTGCTTCCTTGGTGATTTCGATAAACATATCAGGGATCAGGTCTTCCCTGCCAAAAGTAAACGCTGAAGCGATGAGATGGGGCTTGCCGGTATCGATCACCTCAAAGGTGAAGTTGACAAAATTCCTTACAGCGGTATTTGTGCCGATAATGTCGAGTGCTTCTTTTACCGTTGTTTGCTGAGATAACAAGGAGGTGAAATGTCGGAGGTCTTGTGTGTTAGCGCCTGTTTGGTGCATGGCATCCAGGTACATTTCGAAGTGGCTTTTGGTTTCTCCTTTTTCGTTGATGTCTGTTTCTTCTCCCAATACGATTTCGTTGATAAACCGCGCCACGCTGGGATTGGTAGCTGGAAGCCAAGGGACATTTACACAGGTAAGTGCTTGCTGCAAAGCTTTGAGCAGGGACATAAAATCCCATACGGCATAGACGTGTTGTTCCATGAAGGTGTTGATGTCTTCAAGGGACCTTAACTGTCCGTAAAGTGGGTGCTGGGAAAGTTGTTGTTTTAACGGAGAGATAGCAGTTTCTATACGTTTGATTTCGTGCATGGGTGTCAAAATAAATTACTTAAGCTTTTAGCATTGGGCGATAGCCTTGGTGCAAAATTAATAAAAAGATGGTTTTGTCAGATATGTATGCTAAAATACATATCAAAGCTGCTTGGGGGAATAGGGGTTATGGTCCAGCTCCATTAAATGGGTTGAAACTGCGCCGTCCCACATTCATGCCGACAGCTCTGCAGACGGTTTTTTCCCCATATTTTACATTGATGCGATCCAGGGCCTGGTAGAGCTTGATACTGTCTTCTGTGTCATCAAAGAGATCGATCTGGTAGTGGCCATGCACCAAAGCGCTAAACCTGACACCGATAAGACGGATCAGCATGCGGCGATTGTACAGTTTTCTGAAAAGGTCCTTTACCACTGGCAGGAGCGTGTGGTCAGCAGCAGTATAGGGAATGCGCTGTTGCATGGTGTGGGTGTCAAAGTCGGAGTAGCGGATTTTGACACTTGCACAGCAAGTAAGCTGGTTGTGTTTACGGAGTTTGGTGGCGAGCTGTTCGGTCATGGCCACCAAGGTAGCTTCCAGCATATGGACATCGATGGTGTCTTGGCTGAAGGTGTTTTCGGTAGAGATTGATTTAGCTTCCGAATAGGGTACGACGAGGCTTTTGTCGATGCCGTTGGCTTTGTTCCAGAGCAGCCGGCCATTTTTTCCAAACGCACTTTCCAGAAGTTCTTGGGGCATGGTCTGGAGGGTCTGTATTTTTTTTACGCCCATTCCGTAGAGGCTATGGGCGGTTTTTTCGCCGATCATGGGGATCTTCCTTACCGAAAGTGGGGCCAAAAATGGTTTTTCCGTCCCGTAGGGGATTTCCCTTTCATTGTTGGGTTTGGCTTCTCCTGTGGCTACTTTGGATACGGTTTTGTTTTCGGACAGCCCTAGGGAAATGGGAAGACCGGATTCCTTGATGATTTTCTTGCGTAGTTCATGGGCCATTTTAAAACAACCAAAAAATCGGTCCATTCCTGAATAATCAATATAAAATTCATCGATGGAGGACTTTTCGAACAAAGGGACACTTTCACGGATAATCTCCGTGATTTCATGGGATTTTTGGCTGTACCGCTCACTGTCGCCCCTGATGATCAACGCTTCTGGGCACAGCTGTCTTGCGGTGCGCATGGGCATGGCGGAGTGGATACCGAACACCCGTGCTTCATAGCTGCAAGAAGCAACTACCCCCCGGTCTCCGGTGCCGCCAATGAGGATTGGTATTCCTTTTAACCTATCGTCGTAGAGCCGTTCGACAGATACAAAGAAAGAATCCAGGTCCATGTGGACAATGCTACGCTGATTTGTAGTAGTCATATTGTTTATATTATAAACAAAATTACGTTTATTAAATAGACTTTTCAAGTAAATACTGGTGACAATGCTGAGATAGTAAGACAATTACCGTCTTAGGATGATGAGGCAGCGAATAGGTGTGGTACGATGTGACGACCGTAAGTTCTTCATCGGAAATGCAACTAATCAAATGTTTTGGATGTTGGTGGGGTATAATTCATCCATTATTTTTAGATTTCGTTTATGGAAGCTATACGTATCATTCCTTTTCAGCCATCTTTGCAGCCTTACTTTGAGTCGATCAATAAGGCTTGGATCAGTGAGCATTTTACGATCGAGCCGATTGACAGGGAGGTGTTGGAGCGACCACAGGAGAATTTGCTGGATAAAGGTGGGGCTGTGATTTTTGCAGTGATGGAAGAGGAGATTGTGGGAACGGTGGCCTTGAAGAAGCATATAGAAGGGGTTTATGAAATGACTAAAATGGGCGTGGTTCCCGCAGCTCAGGGCAAGAGAGTAGGCTGGGCCTTGGCCCTGGCGATCTTGGAAGTGGCCAAAGGAATGGGAGGCCGCAAGGTGGTGCTTTACAGTAGCAGAAAGCTCACTCCTGCGATCAATATGTACCGAAAGATGGGCTTTCAGGAAGTAGTGCCCGAGGCCGGAAAGTATGCCCGGTGCGATATTAAAATGGAAATAGACCTTTGATGAAAAATCAGGAAAAACCAGAAATTGTGATTCGGGGAGGCACTATAGCCGAAGTCCTTTCCTTGAGTCTGGCCATACCGGAGTTTGAGCAGCCCTATGGGGATACCGCTTATGCGGAGCGCCTGAAGAGCAACCCTCATTTGATAATAGTGGCTGAATACGGAGGGAAATTGGTAGGGTTTAAGGTAGGGTATGCCACGGATGACAAGACATTTTATTCTTGGATGGGAGGTGTATTGCCTGCTTTTAGACGAAATGGAATAGCGGGGATTTTGGCAGAAGTGCAGACCGATTGGGCTAAGAAATCCGGGTATGAAAAGCTGGTGTTCAAAACCCGCAACATCCATAGTGACATGATCAGGTTTGGGCTAAAGCGCGGTTTTATGATCACGGAGCTGATCAAGCGTGCCAAGCCAGAAGATCACAGGATCATTATGGAAAAGAAAATTTGAATAAAATCACGCTGATTATCAGTGGTAGACAGGAGCTAAAGGCTTTTTGGAAGAATAAATGTTGGAAGATCACTTGGAGTAAAAGGGATATATTTCTACTTTTGCAGACCTATCCTGCGCACGTGGTGAAACTGGTAGACACGCCATCTTGAGGGGGTGGTGCCCTATGGGCGTGGAGGTTCGAATCCTCTCGTGCGCACAAATCGGTCTTCTAGTACGCTAGAAGGCCAATTTTTTAATACTGAAACGGGTTTTGAAACGGGGCTCGTTGAAATACTGGGAGGAGAGGCCCAGATTGTTGTGGAAAATAACAAACCAATCTATCCTTATGAATTGGCCACGCTCTATGATGCCAAAGGCGATCTCAAAAAGCGGTGGTGTGTCAATTTTAAAGTTTATAGTCTTCTTGAAAATAAACTGGTCAGAAGGCAACATTGGATATCCTCAAAGTTAAATACCAAAGCTGCTAGGTATAAGGAAGGGAAGAAAGTAATCCGGAATATCAATACCCTATTGGTGAAGGGATATGTCATCGGTAAGTCCAAAGAAAAAAAACGGTTTTCCAAACAAAAAGTAATGACCTTCTTGGAGGCATTTGAATGGGCTAAGGAAAGGAGAGAGGTAAATGTCCGTAAAAGGTCTATGCAGGCTATGGGGCTGCTGATCCGTATGCTAGAAAAATTCCTGGATGATCATGGAATGAAGGATTTTCCTTTGGTGGCCGTAAATCATGAAATGTGTGATGAATTTATGGCATATGTGAAGCGGGAAAGGAAGATTTCCAATAAGACTTTCAATAATTACCTGGGATTTGTAAAAAGCAACTTTAACTTTTTGGTAAAAAATAAGAAGATCCCGATTAACCCCGCTATGGATGTTTCCCGATTGAAGGAGGAGGAAAGTGAGCGGGTTTCGTTTCCGAAAAAAGTCAGGGATAAACTTCTTGTTACCTATGAAAAAGAATGCCCTGAGCTGAAGATATTTGCCCAGTACATTTACTATACCTTTATCAGACCCAAGGAGCTAAGGTATCTAAAGGTCAAGCACATTCATGAAAAGAGTATCCATATCCCTGGCCATGTATCAAAAAATGGGAAAACCGAACATGTCCTAATCAGTCCAGCTCTAGAGAGACTTTTCCAGCAGCTTGATGTGCGTAAATATCCTCCAGATCACTATCTGATAGGAAGCCAAGGAAAGCCGTCATGCCTTAAGGTTAGTGCCAATTACTTTACCAAAAAGCATTTGGAGATACGCAAGAAATTGGACCTCCCACAAGAATATACCCTCTATTGCTGGAAACATACCGGTGTGGTGGATACCTATATCGCTACCAAGGATATCGATTTTGTTTCCCGACATTGCCGGCATAGCAGTTTGGATATGACCAAAAATTATATCAGGGCACTTGGGCTCATGATGGATTATCACCAAAAGGATAGTTTGCCTGATTTGGAATTATAGATACAAAGAAACGCATCTTGAAACGGGGTCAGGTGCTATGGTGCGCACTAATCTGCTTGTATTCTTATTCTGGGTGGTTTTAGACTGTTTTGAAACCAATTTTGAAACCATGAAGGCCTTTGAGATCATTCAAAGGCCTTTTATGAACTAGTCTTCTGTGTCTGTTTTCCATAAAATCCAGATGACTTGGGCTGCCCTATAATGGGTGGCATTTTTGTAGTCCAGGTCAAGACCAAAATGTTCATTGATGACCTGCATATCTTCTTGGGAAAGTAGTTTCTGAGTGCTCATGGTTTCGATTAGTTAGATTCTTCCAAAATAATGGACAGGTCGTCAAGAAAGGTGTAGTTCTGCTTGAACAGACCTATGTTATCGCTAAAAACGAGATTTACCATTCGCTTCTTCAGCTCCGAGATATCCCCGGGCAGCGTCTGATGGTCCAGGAGAAAGTTACGGATGGGCGTAATGCTTATTTCATAGCCCCTTTCCGTATGCTTGAGAGTCATTCCCCTTCCGGAGACCTTGATGGATTCTGTAAATGCATCCCTCATTTCTTCCAGGACACTGATTACATCCGAAACGTCAATGGCATCACCCGTCTGCTGCTCGAAAGTCTTGCTACCTTCCTGCAGAAACCGGATAAGCTTTTCTAACTGGCCAGGCATGGCACTTGGTGAAACACGCTCAAAAATGTCGTGAAACTTTTCGTAGAACGAAATGTTGTCTAAATTTGTCATAATAAAAACGTTTTTAAAGGTTTTTTACGAGATTCTTTGAAAATGATTTGACCGGAGGTCGCACCCTCCGGTTTTTTTATTTCTGGTTAATTAATTGTTCCAATTCAGAATTAAATTGTCTTAATGATTCAGGATCATTTTGTAGTGTCTTTTGGGCAATGCCAACAAGCAATCTTTGAGCTTGCAGTATCAATCCGCCTGCTTTGTCTAAGTTACTTTTATCTTCCTCTGATAGTCCACTGTCGTCTGATTTTAAAATTTTCATACAAAGCTTCCTTCCGTCTATTGCCATTTCTTTGAATTCAGTCATAATTTTCCTCCTCTCCGTTTTCAAACAGATTCATCTGCCTGTTATTGGCAAGCCATTCCTCAAAGGTTAGCTCCCTTGCCTTCTTGAGGTTTTTGTTTTCTTCATCCAAAACTCCTTTGGCATTTTTGAAATTTGCCTTTGCCTGATCTACTAGAACCAATCTTTCTTCAATCACCTTTTGTTTTGCTTCGAGGAATTCCTGAGTATCCACGAAGTTTTGGTAAAGTACGTCGTAGCATTTCTTTTTATAAGAAAGTACAAATTCTCTTGCCTCTGGTTTCACATTTTTAGGGTTGATAGTGAAGAGCCATCCGAAGATATATTTGAACGGAATACAGAACATTTCATACTGCTTTCCATCGCTTCCAGTTGCCAACCTCAGGTTGGCAACTGAGTTCAAAATATCGTCGTTTTCAATCTTCCTTTTTTGCCCATCCTCATCAATTCCTAAAGCTTTACAGATTGGTCTTATAGGAACTAATTTACTTCCATTCTCGATCACTAAGATTTTACTCTCATTGATGACTGCTACTGTTTTTGTTTGTGCCATATCGATATATTGTTAATATGTATATTTACAACAAAGATAAATAACTGGTAATATAAAAAACAAGTATTAGTCAATAAAAGTTTATACTTGTTGCAATTACAACAAAAACAACATACTTTTGAGACATGGCATTAATAACTTTAGACGTACCGAATGAGAGCCATTTAAAGGTTAAGCAGTTACAGCTTGAAAAAGAAATGGCAGGAGAAAAAGTAAACTTGAAAGAGATTTACTACGAGGTCATAAAAAAAGGCCTAGAAACCATTAAAAAAGAAAACCCGACCAAATAGGCCGGGTTTTTTATGAGGTTCAAATTTCTTTGTCTTCTTTAGAATAAATACTATAATATGTATATTTTTCATCGACCTCAGACCATTTATATTCTGATCGCTTAAACCTTAGTTTTTCTAAAAATTCAACCAATTCTTTTTGAGAATCTTCAATGTTAGCATTACTGGCAAAAAATCCACCTATTAAAGTAATTGTAGTGCTGTTTCTGGCTTTAACTTCAACGTCGATATTTTCTCTCCAAAGTTGTTTTCCTAATAGTCTCCCGTATTCTTTTCGTAGTAGTGGGAATTTATTTTTCTGGATAGAAGGAGCTGTTGCTTTTATTGAATCAATCTCTTTTTGGATACCTGTATAATTGATATGTTCCAGGGCTTTTTTAATTCTCATTTCAATATTATCAAGTAGGATCATATCATCGATTAATTCTTCTAGTGAGTCCCAACTGGTTTTATCCTGCAATAAGGAAAGTTTGGAATTAACTCCTTTAAGTCCCTCTAGGTATTTTTTTGCTTCAGATTTCTTAAGCTCCGCTTCCTTCTCTTTTCGTGATTCTTCTTGAGATATTCTAATTTCTTCTAAATACTTTTGAGCATTCTCATAATTTTGATCGCTTTCTTTAACCTCAATAAAATGTTTTATTGCGTAAGATGTATTCCCTTTTTGAAGTTGATCTAAGCCTTCTTTATAATGGTTGGTTTGACAGGAGAATAAAATAAGGCATAGGAAAATAGATAAAGCTAAATTTCTCATAAATAAAAAGATTTGTTTTAAAATGTTAAGGTAATAAAAATCCCTGAAAACAACATTTGGTTTACGTTTACACTCTTTTCATTTGCATACCAAGGAGTGATGAACGTAAGTTGCTTAGGGCCTCCAGTATTCCGTTTTGACAGCTGGATTAAGTGGTTGTATCTTTTTTGGGCGGATAAAAGCGTCTGAATTACCTGCTGTTCTTCTTTTTTCTCGCTGCCTTTTTTCATGGTTCAATAATAATTATCGTTTGGCTTACTTTATGTATTTATCCTTTAATTTCTGTCGTTTATTTCTGAACTCTTCCAGCTCACTATCTACCAGGTAGGCTTTTATGCTTGTCGGTAAATTATCCAATTTGGAATCAATGGATTTCAGGAGTGTCAGCATCTCTGGGTCCGAATTGTTGATTGGCGTTATTGGGGTTTTAGTACCGTTTGACTCTCCGCCTTTATAGAACCCTCTGGTCTTTTCCTGCCGGATGGCCTCGATGGCCGGAAGCACATCGGCTACATAGGGATGAGAGCGAATAAAGGACGGGACCACATATTCATCTTTATGGACATAACCCGTGAATTCTCCATACCGGTCGCCTATGCCCATTCCGGATCGTCCTGTGTCGCCTCCGGAATAGAAGGAAGTAACAGTAGATGAAGACCTCCTATTGCCTTGTGGACGCTGTGGAGTTTCTTTCTCTTTTTCGGTCCCGCCTTTCCATTCTGGTACAGAGGTAGAACTTAGCGCACTTTTAGCTTTGCCAATTGCTGCCAGAATTGCTCCTGTCATAGTGGCTAAATAACTGGCAAAGACTAAGGGATTACCACCTGAACCTGCAATTACCTTAGGAACAACACTAGATAAACTGGCAGCAAGGTCAATTCCTATTTGGGCTGCAGTAAGTACTTTCTGAAACTTAGTCAGTTCTCCGGATTTGTTCCCAATAAAATCAATCGCCCCTCCTAATGCTTGGCTCATGCCTCTTGCAATTTCAATTCTCGCTTCAGCATTGGTCCGTTCTCCTTCTACTGATGCATCTCCATATTCTTTCTCAATTTTTTGTATTTCTTTCTCCCATTTTTCGATTATTTCTGCTTTATCAAATCCATGCTCGTCGGCCATATCCAATAATTTTTGGAACCGATTATTGGTTTGTAGAATGGCCAATTCTTTTTCCTTGCCCAATGCCTCTAAAACTTTTGTAGCGGCTTCTTGTCTGTCCTGCTCAGCTTTATCGATGTAGGTAGATCTAATTAGGTCAAGTCGTTGTTCTTTTTCCAGTTCCAACTGGACAGATTCATCTACATACTCCTTTAAGGATATGGTACCTTGGTCATAAAAAGACTTAAGTTCAGCTTGCAGGGTGTCGTATTTTTGTTGGGTACGAATAATTTCCTGATTTTCTTCATCCATTCCAGCCATCTGGTATTCCTGACGTATTTGCCGGATTTTTTCCTGATAAGCTAGCCATTGCTTTTCCAGCTTTTCGAGTTCAGCTAAGGCTTTGTCAGGGTCAATTGGAAGGCCTGTATCATTACCTTTTTTATCGGGATCTCGATCATCCTTATACTTCGCGTTAACAGCTTTTACCTCTGTTGTCCTCATGCTTTGGAGTTCGGCCAAAGTATCTTCATACTGCTTATGGGTGGCTATTTGATTGTCCAGGTGTTCTTTTAGCTCTTTCTCGAGAAGGTCATATTTTTTGTTTACAGCAATTAGTTCATTTTCTTTTCCAATATCAGTACCAGTAGATAGTGGGTTGTTTGATATCTTATCCTGAAATTCCTCCCATTTGTCTATTGTTTCATCACTTATTGAATTTTTAAGATTTATTCCTAAATCTTTTGCCAATTGGTTTTTAGCATCCATAAGCGCCTTGTTCTCTTCCAAGGATTCATTATAAGAATTTGTCTCAACTTTAAGCTTAGCAATTTCATCAATTAGTCCTCTGGAGTCTGATGTTCCAGGGTTTAAAAAGTCCCAAACAGAGGATTGTTTACCTGCTTCGTTAGCTAGATTTGTAGCAGTTTCAATAAGATTGTTTCCTTCTTTTAATTCCAGGTTGTATTTTTCAGCAATTGCCACCATTTGCTCTCTTACTCTTCTCTCGGTATCAGTTTTTTGAATAAGTTTATCCGCTACTTCTTCGCTCTGATCAATTATTTCCTCCTCCTTAATTTTTAGGGCGATGCTATTTATCATTTCCTCATTTGCCCTTGCTATTGCGTTTGCTAGTTCATTATTGGAGATTTTTTCAGCGTTGAGGTTACCCAAGTGTTGCGGATGATTTTCTATTAACTTATTTATAAGTTTTCTCCGCTCTTCCATCCCTTCATTAGTGGTTATAATTTGGGTATATAATTGCATCATCTCTGTCCTTTCTGCCTGCATAGTTTCAGACACAGGGATTTCGATCCATTCAGCCCATTTGGATACAAACCGATTCAAGCCATCCATTATGGCACTGTTTACGAACATCCCCGCCAGCCACTTCTGGACCTTCTCCAAGTTTGCGGCGAAGTTGTTGTTTTTGGTGTTGAATTCGTCGATTACGGAAGTGCCTTTTTCGAAGGATGAATTGGCGATGTCTTGCTGCTGGCGTAGTTTTTCCGTGTTATTGGCTAGGGTACCGAGTACGCCGACCACTCGCCCTCCATCCTGCTCCAGGTCGACCATTGTGGACGCCAGTTGGGTGATGCCATCGGAATTTCCCTTGACGCCTTCAAGCACGCGAAGGAATGCCTCATTGGCATCATTGTTCATCAGTTCCACGAACTCTGTTACTTCCAATTTGGCATACTTGGCGTATTGCTTGGCATTTTTGGCCATGTCCAGGAAGAGCTTGGAAAGGGCGGTGCTGGATACTTCTGAAGTCTGGCCCAAGCTGTCCAGCGTGGCACCTAGGCCAAGGATGTCCTGAATGGTGATCTTGGCCAGTGGCGCCACGCCGCCCATGCGTTTTGAGAATTCCACCAAGTAGCCCTCATTAGCGGTGGATGCCATGCCAAGATCATTAATGGCGGACCCGACTTTGAGCAAGGAATCCTCAATGCCTAAAGCGGCTTTGATATCATAGGTGTCGGTAAGTTTACCCAGTTCACGCATGACTTTCTCCGGATCACCAAGCGCATCGCCAAGGGAGACGTTGATTTTATCAGCGGCGCGGACAAATCCCTCGATGTCTTTCCGGGAGGTGATCCCTAGGCGGCCGGCTATTTCCGCCAGTCCCAGTAGCTCCCTGCGTGGCGTTCGGGTGTTAAAAGTCTTCAGGGTTTTGCTGAGTTTTTCGAGCTCTTCATCGGTAAGGTTGGTAGTTTTCTGCACATCTGCCAAGGCGTCAGAAAGCCTTGCCGATCCGTCTATCATGGATTGGAACTGGCTGAATATTTCAGTCGCTCCTAGTGCAGATAGGGCAATAACCCCGAAACTCATCAGCTCTTTTTTGATGCCGCTAAAGAAGCCTTTGCTGCCGCGGAGTTCAGCGTTTTGGTTGCGGATCTCTTTATTTACATCCCGCAGCTCTGCCTTGAGGCGTTTGTAATCCTTGGTGCCGCTGGTGGTGGTATGCCGGATCTCGTTTCGTAGCTCACGCTGATACCTGGTCAGCTGGCCAAGGGTCATTCCGGATAGTCCCAGCTCTTCCCGTAGCCCGCGGATCTGCTTTCTGACGTCTGCCAATTTTTTGTTGGCCCGGACATATTCATCGGTGCCTTTCTTGGCATTCTTCATGTCGATCTGGAGCTCCTTGGCTTCCATTTCGAGCTTGCCGAGTTCGTTGATGCCTTGCTTGCCGTCCACCTGCAGGCGGACGCGGGAGATGTCTTCTTTTACTTTAGCCATGGTAGTGATCCCCTTCGGCTACGCTCAGGGGGCATTAGTTGGTATGGGGCTAAATTGGAGGGAATTGGTGGGGGAGTGTAGGACAAGTGTTTTGGAGAGGAAAAAAAATCAATTAAAAATCAATGGTAGTTTTATGGATTTAAAGTGATCACAGATTGGCCATTTTTTTGTTTTGTAGAATTGATAAAAAAGATATTTCTTTGAAGTGAACCAATAATTAAATATAACAATGGAGCACCATGAAAAAATCAATCCGAATATTATTAGAATCAATAATAGTCGTGTAGGACTAACAATAAACGATCCTGAAGGGAATCAAGAATTGCTTAAAATGTTTAACGACCTACCAGTAAACAAATCATTCAAATCCAAAATTTCAATAAAAGTTGAATTTGAAAAGGATGAGAAAATGAAAGAACAAGTATTTATGGAGTTTGATAATGTTTTACTTCAAACTAAGGAGGTCAGTTTTGGTTGGTAGCAATTTTTATTCATTTTCTGATTTAAGTATAAAAGTTATTGTAAGATGCCTCTTGATCAGTTTTATAAATTAATAGAAAATTCCACAGAAATTTGGGATTCAGGAATAGGTTTTCTGGTAATGATTTTTACTGGAATTCAGACGTTTATTGTTGTTGTTGCTTTTAAAGAGGGTAGAAAGTATTTACATCAGCATAGAGAGAAAATCAAGGAGGAAAGGAGATTAGAAGTGATATATAATACAATGAAATTTACAAAGAACTACATTAGCTGGTTGATGATTTTATACAGAATTCCAATTAGCATAAAGGAGAAGATGGTAAAGGGAAGTCTTACTGAAAGTAAAGCTGCTTTGAAGATTATTGAGGAATATATTTCTAAAAGAAATCAATATTATGAGAAAAATGAGCTTCATACTGATATTGATTTAAATGTTAAAATTTTAGGGGAAAAGAATATTTCAAGGGTTTGGAATAATCTTTCAGAAGCGGTTTCAGCAATAGACCATAAATTTGAAGATTTAGGAAACCCCGACCATGGTTTAGATCCCGATAAAATTAGAAAAAAAGTTATGGCTATCCCTAATGGAATGTTGGATCAGAATTATGATGAAAGTAGACAGGCATTAAGTAGTTATAAAAAGCTTATGGATTTGCTTTTAATAGAATATCGAAAAAAAATTACTCCAAAGGAGTTGCTTTAAATTAAGCATATAGAAACAGGGCCTAAGCCCTGTTCTTTTACTTTTTAACAATCGGCAGAATCGATCTCAGAATACCAGTATGGACTTTATATTCTTCGCCATCCTTGATCTTGAGGGCGTTGAAGGGGATGGGGACGAGGGAGACGGACTCCTGTTTTTCCTTGATGCCTTCCATGTCCTTGTCGTATTGCTCCTGTTTGGATGGGGGGATGACCTGAATTTTTTCGCCGTTGTATTCCTGGTCTTGGGCGTAGAGGCTGAAGGCCTGTCTGGAGGCAGCTTCATATCGCTTGGCTACGGGCTCGGTGGATTGGAGGTTTTGGACGGTGTCCCAGGCGACTTCCGGATCAAGTTTTAAGTTGGCCAGGCTTTCGAGGCCTTTGTGGATGTTGAAAATCTCCCAAGCAGTAAGGTTGTGCTTCTTTGGTTTTTGCATGATTATTTAATATTTGCTTGTACAAGTTTGTTAAAGGCTGCGAGGTCACTGGCCGGGACCGTGATCACCTGACTGGCGAAATCTACCTGCGAGGCTCCTTTGTCCAGCGCTTCCTGGCTTGCAAAAACTTTATGCTCCACATAGATGTCCACAGTGCCGTCCGGCTTTTCTGGTTTTACATCAGCCCGATGAAAAACGTGTACAGCATCAGGGTAGGTAAAGTGATGTGCGGTTGATTGGTGAGGTTTTTTGATCGTTTTCATGATAACATAAATTATGGTTAGATTCCTTTGATTAGTCGCCCGTTGGCTCCTGCTGCAAGGATATAGTTCCCAAACTTGGCCAGTGATAGCAAATGATCCGATACGCCACTGGGCTCTATGGACCAGTTGATGCCGTCACCGCTTTGGATGATCGTTCCATTCTCGCCGCAAGCCAGCCAAAGGCTGTGATAATCGCTGTAAATTACATCACGCAGGTTTTCTGACGTAGGACTGGATCTGCTGGTCCAGGAGGTGCCGTTTCCGCTGGTGATGATCGTGCCGTTATTGCCTACTGCCACATGCCGGATGGTGCCGGTGGTTCGGGAATAGATTCCGAATAAGTTGCTGGATGTAGGAGTGGACTCCAACGCCCAATAAGGACCATCTATGTCGAAGTAAAGGTTAAGGATGACCCCGCCATTACCACAAACAATGATCTCCGTGCTGATGGCATGGAGATCATTGGAGGTGTTTACACGGTCGTAATCCCCCCAGCTATTTAGGCCATCACTTACCGCGATAGTCCCGTTATCACCTACTGCGTAGAACCCATTCGATGATACCCTATACGTGATCCCGTTCAATGAACCGAATGAGCCAGTGGCTGTCGTCCATGACCCTGTGGTGGTCGTTGTGTAAAACAAATTTCCTGATGTAGCGGGTGCATAGAAGTAGCCCGTGCCAAAATGGATCACATCAGTATAGATGTTCAGTCCAGGAGCTTGGCCCGTCCAAGAGCTACCGCTGTTAAAAGACCTACTAATCGCGTTCTGTCCTACCAGTACGATATCGGTATCTTGATCAGCATCGACCCCAAGAATATCGAATGATGATCCAGTAGGAACATTTACCCACGTCAATATCCCAACGGGCCAAATCTGCGTAGATCCGGCCATGACCTTTTTTACATTAGAGGATCCGGCTTTAATCTTTCCGATCTGGGTGATGACGGTATTTCCTAATCTGATGGACATAACCTAATCCTTTATAAAGGCGATGCTTGGCTTGGTGCCCAGGGCATCCCACTGCGCTTGTGTCCCTCTCCAAAAATTTGTTATGGTATCCGCTGATTGATCCACCCTGCCGTAGCGTGAGTCGTGGTTATGGGCGACTTGGGAGTATCTGGAATCGAGCTGGGAGTTGTTACGGACTTGACTGCCTCCGGTTCCGGAGATTACATAGCCTTGTGATTGCACCCAGCTTTGAGTCGCATAGCCATTCAGGTCGGATGATTGGAGGTATCTAGAATCAAGTTGTCCGTTACTTCTAACCTGTCCCGAGCCAGAGCCTATTGTTGCCTTTTCAAACCAACCCGACCAACTACTCCCGTCGTAGTATCTTTGCCAGCTCTGGTAATTCGCTCCTGACATAACTTCCTGAACCCTTCTTGAGCTGCCTCCAATATGAGTTATACCCCATAGGTTACCAACCGCCCCTGATGGAGCACCGGTTGCCGAAGTAGGTGCAAGAAAGAATCCTTGTCCGGCTGTGTTTAAGCCCGAATAAACAACGGCATAACCTAAACCGTAGTCTCGGAAATTCCCCCACCCAAAAGCTGTTTGACCGTTCAAAATCCTACTGTCATCACCCTGCGCTACCGTACCTGATGTCGTGCCAAAATTCTTGTTAAATGCAGTATTTTTGGAGAATAGGGGTTCGTACCCACTTTGTACCCAACTTTGCGTGGCCGGGGTGGAGAGATTGCCACTGTGCCATACTGTTCGATTGGAAATTCCGTCCGAATATTGAAGTCCATTGATGCCGCCCGCTTCATCTAGACGGATAGACGTGTTTGAAACGTCATTCCTGATATCTAAACTACCCGTAGATGAGGATCCAAACCCTAAAAAAGCCTGCCTGGTAGCCCCATCGATCTCATAAATTGAAAAGTAACCTACATTGGAATTTCCCGAACCGGTACCTTTGATTCTGAAAGGAGAGAATGAAGCGCCCCATAATATACCGGTTTTGGTCTCATCGCCAGTTTTATGTATAACCGCAGAATCCAACGCATAGCCTTGAGAGCTTACCCAGCTTTCTGTAGCATAACCAGCAAGATCTGCACTAGTAAGGTAACCCTGTGATGTCACCCATGATTCTGTGGCAGGATTTAATAGATTGCCAGAATGCCACATCTCTCTCCATGAAGTACTTGGGTTAAGGGATAGGTTACCAGACCTAAAAAAATACCTATTGGCAGATTGGGTAATTCCAATTTGGACACTTGTAGCAGACACGCTACTATTTTGAATAGTCTGAACCCATATTGTTTCTGCAAGAGGAAGATTAGTGGCTGAGGAAGTAAATAGTGTATAATTAGTCACTCCCTGCATGGTGCCGCCATCAGAAGCATTTCCACTTGATATCTGGGGTCTGGAAAAAACATAATCGCCCGATAGCTGGTATCTTGCATCTAATTGAGTATTCGTCCGCACTTGGGATCCCCCAGTACCACTAATAGTGTAACCTTGCGATTGCACCCAACTTTCTGTAGCATAGCCATTCAGATCAGCACTCGTCAGATAACCAGCAAGCGCATGATTGCCCCATCCAAAAGCCGTCTGTCCATTCAGAATCCTACTGTCATTCCCCTGGGCCACGGTACCTGAAGTAGTTCCGAAATTCTTGTTAAATGCAGTGTTTTTGGAGAATAGGGGTTCGTACCCACTTTGTACCCAACTTTGCGTGGCCGGGGTGGAGAGATTGCCACTGTGCCATACTGTTCGATTGGAAATTCCGTCCGAATATTGAAGTCCATTGATGCCGCCCGCTTCATCTAGACGGATAGACGTGCTTGAAACGTCATTCCTGATATCTAAACTACCCGTAGATGAGGATCCAAACCCTAAAAAAGCCTGCCTGGTAGCCCCATCGATCTCATAAATTGAAAAGTAACCTACATTGGAATTTCCCGAACCGGTACCTTTGATTCTGAAAGGAGAGAATGAAGCGCCCCATAATATACCGGTTTTGGTCTCATCGCCAGTTTTATGTATAACCGCAGAATCCAACGCATAGCCTTGAGAGCTTACCCAGCTTTCTGTAGCATAACCAGCAAGATCTGCATTAGTAAGGTAACCCTGTGATGTCACCCATGATTCTGTGGCAGGATTTAATAGATTGCCAGAATGCCACATCTCTCTCCATGAAGTACTTGGGTTAAGGGATAGGTTACCAGACCTAAAAAAATACCTATTGGCAGATTGGGTAATTCCAATTTGGACACTTGTAGCAGACACGCTACTATTTTGAATAGTCTGAACCCATATTGTTTCTGCAAGAGGAAGATTAGTGGCTGAGGAAGTAAATAGTGTATAATTAGTCACTCCCTGCATGGTGCCGCCATCAGAAGCATTTCCACTTGATATCTGGGGTCTGGAAAAAACATAATCGCCCGATAGCTGGTATCTCGCATCCAATTGGGTATTGGTTCGCACCTGACCGCCTCCGGTGCCGGATACTGCATAGCCTTGCGATGTTACCCAGCTTTCAGTGGCGTAGCCGTTGAGATCTGCACTGGTGAGATAACCAGCCAACGCATGATTGCCCCAACCAAAGGCCGTCTGACCATTCAAAATCCTACTGTCATTCCCCTGCGCTACCGTGCCGGCAGCCGTTCCGAAATCCTTATTGAATGCAGTGTTTTTACTGAATATAGGCTCATAAAAAGCAGCATAATCTGCCGGTTGGGCGGTGATGACTCCTGTTCTACCGAAAACACTTGCTACGGCATCAGTATTCCTGACCACATCCCAAATGACACCATCGGCTATCGCCCAGTCTCCCACTTCATAATAGGTGCCATTATAAGTTCCTGCGGTTTGGGTTACGTAATAGTGGCCTTTGACGGTAGTGGGATCAGGTAAGGCTGGGGTGTTGGTGTTTGCGTTCCATTGCCCCTGGTAGCTGACATTCCCTAGCAAGGCATCATTGATCTGGGAAAGGGGTACTTTCCCATTAAGATCGAGTGTGGCCACGCCATTGACTATGCCTTTCTCCGATTCTCGAATATATCGTCCATCCAAGTTGATGGTCAATCCGAAGAGCCCTTGTCGGGTAAAGGAGAGGTTACCCGTAGTTTCGTTAAAGTTTCCACCGGTAATGCTCCGGGTGTAGGCCGTGTCCCAGTTGTTTTTATTGTAGCCCAGTTTCGGGGTAGTGCCGGCAAAAAAGTCATCCATCTGGGTTTTCGTGTAGAAAAGCCCTTTGGACTGGCCAAGGTTTATAAGCTGATCATCTGTCAGTGCGTAGGGGCTGACCAGTGGTGCCGTGAGGTCCCGGGATCCATCGGTCTTGACAAATGATTCCAGTTCTTCCGGAAGGCCATAGATCTGTCCGATCTCATGATTGTGCTGATTGGAATTCAGCGCAGCCGACCCTGTATTGTTGATGTAGGCGGCCATGATGCCTTGCCTGATACGGGTATTTTCTTGTCCGGGAAGGAGTCGTTTGAGTTGGGCTGCTAGTCTGGATTGGCTCATTTAGTCTTTACCTTGTACATCTTCACTTTGGCCAGGGTCTGTTCGTCCCTTGTGATGGCTTCTTCGATCTCATCGATCAGATATACAATGTTACGAATGCGGATAAGTGATGTCTTGGACAGGTTGATCATGTCCGCATCTGATAGTAATAACACCGATTCGTAAATCCGGGGCTTGCCCTGAATGGTTTCCAAATCCTTCCACCAAAAGCCCATGTGCTCCGATCGGATATTAAGGTCATATTGGTTGGCGTTGACGGTTTCATCGGCTTTGTAATGGTTGGCCGAAGCAAAGGAGTAGGGATCGCCATTGGCGGCGGTTTGCTGACCGTAAAATCCAAATATCCTTAATCCGATCTCCTTGTTTTCAATTCCCGCTTCGGGATTGTTGGCGGTCATCTCGATTGCAGGAAGTTTTTTACCATCCACCCAAGCGTCTTTTAGGGAGTAGAGTGTCAGGGGTTTGTCAATCTTAAATTCGGATGCCTCCTCATCCTGCATCACAAAAGCATATAGCTCCCAAGCAGGGGATTCATCCTTTGCCTTCTCAAATCGAAAATAGGCCCCCAAGGATTGCACCAAGGCGATTTCTTCCAGTTCAGGATTAAGGGCTGTCATATCGGTGTATTTCTGCACCGTATAGTCAGGAGCCTCCGGAGGTTGGTTGTTCAGACCGTCAGCAAACAGCGGGTCCGGGTTGTCATAGGAAAAGGAAAAGCCATTTTCTTGGGCATGTTTCAGCGTGTACACGCGGTGCGCCTGCTTGGTCAGGTCCAGCACGTCCCTGCTCCGGATGATGTTTCGGATAAAGCGGATGTCCACCCGGTTTTGAAGGGGATTGAAGTCATATTTTAGGCCAAAGAAATTTTTGAGGCCTTTCAGGAATTCAGGACACGAAACATCAGGGAGATGGTTTTTGACCTTGATGGCCAGGTCCAGGACATTGCGATAGCTGTAATTGGGATTGTCGATATCGGGATTGTAAAGATTGCCCGTAATGCGGCTCACCCTATTGCCGGTGGAAGTGCTTTTCACCTCAACAAAATCCAAGGTTCGATTATTGTAAAGGAGCATGTGCTTAACCATGTCCTCCTCAAAAAACTCACCAGAAGCCACGATTCCCGCTTTGGCAAACACCTTTTTGACGACTTCGGTAAGGTAAAGAAAGGGGATGGCCGTGTGCTCCCAATTGGTGGCATCTTCCCAGGTGGAGAACACAGAATTGGTGATATGGAGATAACCGTTGGGATCGTACCGGTTTACCTGACCATCAAATACGGCATTATTGCCTTCATATAGTTCACGGTTGTATAGTTGCGGAAAGGCAATCCTTTTGGATGGATCAAAATTGTCAAAATTTGACATGTCCAACCGGATATCATCATCCTCTCCCACGCGAAGGTTTCTGTTGTTAAATTCAATCCATTCGCCTCTTCTGGTAGTGAATCCGGAAACGCTAATGGTGAGTGCGGTGCTTTGCTCGATTACCTTGATATAACTTCCACGGCCTATTTCATCATTCGAATAGACCACACTGGTTTCCATGGGGATGCCCAGCGAATGGAGCCAGTCCAGCACATCCTGATAAAAAATACTCAGCTGCTCCTGTACGTGATTATAATATTGATCTTCTTGTCCTGCCTGGACTTCTCCGGATATATCATAGTCGGCACGGTTCCATTGCTTAGTGGTACCGTTTACAGTGGTGTCCACACGCTCGGCCGTCGAAAATCCTGACAGGAACATGCTGAAGATTTTAAACGTCTCCTCTGGTTCGTTCAAGGTGATGATATCTTCATCCTCATAGCAGTCCCCAAGTTTGGTTTCGGCGAAAGCGGAAACAAAGAATCCTGAATTGAGCGCAAATACCGCTTCGATGGTGTCATCGTTAGCCTCTAGTATTTCGAGCTTCCCTTTATAGATCCTATTGCCAGACTTCCACAGTTCCGCATCAAAAGGGACGGAAAAGTCCCATGCTGTTTGGGGATCATTAGGCAGGCCCAAGGCGGTCATGAGCGCCTGATCGAGCGGAATGGTGATGGGATAGGAGTAATCCCCCACCAGATCACTGGTGAATATTCCGGTAATGCGTTTGCGCGTAAGCTGGTCGATAGGGATGGATTTGCCCGCAACCCTAAGTTCTAAGGGCAAATATGCTACGGGAACACCTGGTTCGGTAGGCTTCGGATCCGGGTCAGGATCGGGCGGCGGAGCTTCCTCTTCGAAGTTGGCCGTTATAAACGTGTCCGAATCGGGCATGACAAAATCAAAGGAAGCCTGATCCGACACTTCTATTTCGTCAATGGTCCAATTTACAAATTGATAGCCTTCATTGGCCGTGGCTAAAAGAGGGACGATGTCATTTTCTTCATGGATATATTCACCTGTTTCGTCCACTGCGCTTCCTCCTTCCGAGGGTGAGGCGATTACGGTAAGCGATAACTCTAGGGGAGGGGAGTTGGGATTGCACATGGTGTGGTCTGTGCAGGATCCTCCAGATGTAACTGTGTAGGGAAAAGAGACCGTCTGTCCGGGGTTGTTGGCATCCTCAAAAGTTGGGGCAGTCTCAGAGCAGAGGTAGATGGTATTGGTGCCATCGCCATTGTCGTAAGCTTCCAATTCGGTCATGGAGACATTCGTCAAGGCACCATCCACAGGAGTGTAATTGACGAGATATTGCGATACCTCTCCTTGAGGTATCGTCCATTGGTGACAGATTCCGGCCATTATCGAGAATAAGCTAAGTTGTCAAATGCAAATCGGGCGGTAAATTCCGCAGTGTGCTGATAAACCCCATCAGTACGCATTAGGTGGTCGGTATTTTCCAATAGGAGCTTCCGCAGCTTGTTGCCCTCTACCAGGTAGGTGTGGTTACGTAATGTCATATCCTTCAATGCCAATTTTTCCTCCAGAGGCATATATCCCGTGCGCAAGATCATGGAATCATGGGATTTTTGATTGAAGGTGCGGTAGGTACCTTCCTGTCCGTCATGATCAGGCACCACGGCCGTTTCGAACACTTCGCCAGTGGGTTGGTTGGAAAGGGCCATGACCCCCGTGAGCGGCAGGCTGTCAAATCCACCAAGGCTATTGCCATAATAGATTTGGGAGAAGTACTTTGGCCTGTGGTGGATTAACCTATAGGTTAATTTTTCCGCCGTACCGGTCAATCCGGTAATATCGATATCGACTGATTTGATCAAGTCAAAATTTGCGGGAAGGGTATAATTCCAATAGACAGGTCGGTACTGGGTAAGGGATCCCAAGGAACTGCTAAACGTATCATCCGGGGTGCCATCCAGGTACTTTACCACAGTGCGCAAGGTGGCGGCTCCCGAGATTAGCGGAAGGATGGAGAGGGTGATTTTTTCCTTCTTGAACAACCTCCTGGCCAATGGACGACTGGTCAGGAATAGATAAGCCGAATCGCTGACCAAATCATTTAGATTGTGGACATAGCTTTGTCCGGCCAGCCAAGCGTGAAAGATGGCCGATTGGCTGAAGGCAGTGGCTTCTATGCCATCTACCACGTCCCGCGACTGTACCCGGTACCTTTTCACCAAGCCATCTATCTGCTGAACGGCGGATGATGTAAGGTCAGGCCGTTGAAAGGCCAAGGCTCCGGACAGTGATCGATGTAGAAATACAAACGCTTGATCGGTGTCGTAGGAGTAGGGGTTCAAAAACTCTCCGATCCTGCGAAAGGAATCACTTCCGTAATCGTCTTCGATTTCGAGTTGGCATTCGAGTTCGGAAGTACCTTCCCTGCCAGAAGCTGGATCCGCATCATCAGCAAAGGTAGCTTGGAGTGGATCCAGAACCGGGTGGATGGCTGGTAATGGTGTAGTGAGGGATGAGGCCATTTTGAAGAATCAAGATTCAAGATGAAAGTATCAAGACTGGATCGCATGGCGATTGGGGTCTTATTTCCTCACTAAGTTACCTTTGTTAACAGCTATTTGTTAGGACGCCTGTTAGGATGCTTCCATCCTTTTCCTAACCAGGAACAAATAAATAAGTAAAATGCGGCCGAATTAACAATAAACTCTAAAATCTGAATCATGGTAATTGTTGGTTTAGTTGGTAAAAACGAAAAAAGGCCAATCCTCAATTATGAGAATTGGCCTTTTTTCGGCGAAATATTTAAGTACAATTTAGGAATTATAATTGAATAACTAAAGAGTTTTAATTTGCTATTTTAAAAAGTATATTAATAAACTCTTATATCTATATAATTTTTAATAACTGATATACAGTAGGTTATTGTGGTTTTATAAGGATTTCTAAGAACTTGTTAAAAAAATGAATGGCACATCAAAAGCTAATTTTTATCTTTAAACTATGTTGAACGGTACAGAAACAGAGAAACCTTGAACTCTCTGCTTCTGGATTGAAAGAGTTCAAGGTTTTGAATAAACTAAAATCAGAAAGGAGGTAAATTATGCAGTATGAAATAATCCTTTTGATTCTAGCGTTCGGGTTGAATTCCATATTGGAACTATGGAAATCAATTCTCCAACGTTGGAATAGGGCTGAGAGGTAATCAACCCATTCAAATCACCAATTTAGAGAACATGTGGTTTTAAAATTTCAGGAAAGCAGGCTTTTGGTCTGCTTTTCCTTTTTCAAATGTAAATGTATTTTTACTTAAAGTAAATAAATTATTTACTAAATCACAGATTCCTGGAGGCTATTACTCGCTTTCTCCAATATGATTATCATTAGAAAGATGTTTTTGAGCTTGATTTAAATTATTAGTTAAACTTGATTCCTACAATCTCGGTCTCCCCACATTCCCTCTAGACCTTGATTCCAATGGCTCCTTTACTGAATTAATAGCGGCTTCCATAAGGGTGTAGCCCAAAATCCCTTGGAGGTCGTTTATGCGGCCATAGAAGGTACGGGAGTACCATTTTTTTGGACGACGTTTTTTGATTTTGAGGAGCTGGGCGTTGGTTTCGGTGGATTCGATCTTTCTGGCGCGTCCGGCGCCCATGTCCACAAATCGTCCACGGACCAGGAATTCCAGTTCAGCCTCTAAAAGATCGTTTGCTTTCTGGCTCACTTGATGGTCCAAGGAACGGTCGAGCTTTTCGGTGTCGTCGACCTTTAGCCGCTTCTTTTCGATGCGCAGCATCATTTCAGTGCGCTTGGTCCAGTTGGTCAGTATGTTGAGGACTTCGAGGTTCATGAGTTAGATGTTAGACGCTAGATATTAGATATTAGACTTGAGTCGGAGACTCTGGGTTAGTAAAGTGCTGGGGCGGAGACCCAGCACAACCGATTATGGCATGGCGATCATGAGGCTCTCGACTCCGCTCGAGGTGGCATTTACGTCATCGCGAGGCCGACGATAGGAGGACGAAGCGATCTAGTGCTATGGGGACGAGATCGCTTCGCAGGCTCGCGATGACGGTATCAATCATTAGAATACCAATCGTCTTCTACGTATTGGAGTTGGGAGCCTTGGGCCATGTTGATTTCAAAACGCCATCCGTAGCAGTTTTGGAATACGGGGCCGACTTTGTTGTACTTTACTTGGCTGAGGTCGAAGAGAGACAGCATCTTGGGGATACCAGTGCCTCGTCCACTGGCCAGTTGGACCTTGTGCCGGAACATCTGATTGATGATGGCCATACCAATTTGCTTGCAGTTGTCCATCTTTAAGCGTTTATCTTCGGCATTCTGAATGGTTACCCGCTGTAGGATCATGAAGGCGCCATAATTGGTGTCCCGGATATTGGAGTTGATATACTCAAGCTCGCCTTCGGGGTTTTCCAATACCATACAGGGATTAGCCATGTTCATGGCGGTCTGGGCTACGCTTAGGATCTCGTCGATATCCATAAAAGCAAATCGAGGTGAATCTTCGGTATGGCTGATGGGTTTGTAATCCTTGGCCAGGTTAAGGAAGTATGATTCGTAATCGGTGTAATTGATCATTGGTATAGACTTTAGACAATAGACATTAAAACGTCATCGCGAGTCCGACCTTGGGAGGGCGAAGCGATCTTGTGCCTCGGAGACGAGATTGCCGCACTTCACGTTCGTTTCGTTCGCAATGACGATTTTTCATTTCTTCTTGGGTTTTTGATTGGCTTTTTGGATGCGGTGGCTGATATCGGTGAGTGCAACGGTGAGGTTGGTCTTTCCGATTTCCTCAATTTGGGTCATGTCTTCTGCCAGGCTTTGGATTAGGGAAACCCATCCTCCGGAATTGGATTTTCTTGGTTTGTTGCCTTTGGGTTTCTCCTCTTCCTTTTTGAAAATCAGGGGAAAGTTTTTGATCAGTAGGTTTCGGCAGCCATCAAACCACATAAGGATGGCGATTTTGGTTCGGTGATCAATGGCCTTTATCTTCTTTGCCCGCTCGTTAACTTCACCATCCACCAGTGGAAGCCGACAATCATAAGCGTAATCCGGAGCGGTCTTCTTCCGTCTGGGACGGTAGATCACCGCAATGAATTTATCGAGCGTGTTTTCGTCCTTGGTCTTGAGGTAATCGAGGAAATGTTTTTCCGCCAAAATATACTCCCAAAGGGTGCAATTGGACAGCCTGTCCAGTGGTCCCGAAAATAGGACAAATCTACCCCCTATATTTTTTATTTTCTGGGTGGTAAAATCCGGGAATTCGGCAAAGGATCGGGTAATGAAAATCAAATCTCCACGTTCGGTGATATTTGCCTGAAATAAGTAAAAGAAGCGGAGCCTTATCCGCTTCCACCATGGCAGGGATTGAGTGAGTACAAGGAATAGGAGCTTGGCCAGATCAGTCCCAGCCTTCTTGGTGGTTGAGAGCCAAGCCGCAGTAATGAGTTGCTTACGGCTCAGCTCGTCCCACCTTGAGGGTAGTGGATAGTTGGTATTTCGTATGGTGATTTGATGCATGGCTATTTGGTTAGTTGATTCGGAGACTCAAGGTTTTGAGGTGCGGGGGCGGAGCCCCCGCACAACTAAGGCGTTTTTATTTTGATGAATAGGATGATCGCGCCTATGACGATGGCCAGGGCGATACCGACTCCCATATAGGGGACAAGGTTGGGCTTTCGCTCGACCTCCATATCCAAATCGTCTTCTTCTAGGTTATCGGATTGCTCTGCACTTCCTTCAATAGAAGATTCAGTTTTTGTGTTCGATATTCCTCGTTCCGTTCCCTGAATATTCGACCGTGTATCTCGTCTTGTGCTATGGCGGATTGAATCTGCTTCTCCGACAAATTCACCGTTAGCATTGATCTTGATCGGTTTGCCATTGGTGTAAACCGTAAGTCTGGATTCTTCGAATTCCCGAAAGGATTGGTCATATGATTGTTCGAATTCATTTTGGGCTTCATCTATGATTTGCTGATTAAATTCCGTTTTACTTTCCGACTGCTGTCGGATAGAAGTCTTCTGCTTGGTCTTGAATACAGAGCAGGAGGATAGGAGCAATAGTGCACTAATGAGTAATCCAGTCGGCCACTGCATAGATCTGTCGTTTAAGTCGTTTCTTTCTATAGACGCCATCGCCCTCCCGGGATCCGGCATCATTGGTGTTCCCTTCCACGGTGACGGCGTATTTTTCTGTCCATTCGTGGATAAATCCTACATGTGCGATGCGCTTTTTTGTGCTAAAATAGATCCCAAACACATCCCCAGATTGTGGATTGCCTTTTGCTTCGCTGTTTCGCTGATAGATTACCCTTGAGGCGGGAAACCAGCTTGGAGACCAGGCATTGGCCCCTGAAGCCGGTAACCCATTTTCACTCAGCACCCACTTCACAAAGGCCGCGCACCAGGCGTAGCCTTCTCCAAGTCCTACCGATGCCAAATACTTTTTGATAGCTGGGCCATGGTTGTTTTTTCCAACCTCCAGTTGGCCGACTTCTTCTAGGAATGTGGCTGTGACCTGATGACGGATACTTAGTGTATCCGTCATCGCGAGTCCGACCTTGGAAGGGCGCTGCGATCTTTCCTCAGGAAGAGGAGATTGCTTCACTTTGCTTCGCTCCGTTCGCAATGACGGTAGGTCTTCTACAGGTAGGCGGCTACCAGGATCACTCCGGCAAGCAATAAGGAGAGATAGACCAAGCAGAATAATAGTAGTCTTTGCCATGGGGTCAGTTTTAAGTAATCTTTGATATAGACTGTTTTTCGGTAATAGTCGAACAGGAATTTGAAATTAAAGCGGATGCCCATAAAGGCCGCAGTACTGAGAATCGGCAAGATGACCACTGTGACCAATACTGTCTGAAATATTCCCCAATCAAATACTCCTGCAGTAGGATCTATCCACCGGATTATAGGAATGGAAGCGGCAAATAGGAGAATGCTAACAGGCACTGACCATAGTTCTGGCCAGAGTTTGATAAATGAAAGGAGGCGTTCTTTTATTTTAGTTATCATCGTGTTTGATTTTATTGCTCATCAGAAGGGAGAGCATGGTTTTGATTTCGATTAGACTATTGCCCTGCTGTTGGAATTTTCCGTCCAGTTTTTTGACCTCTTGAAATACCTGTTGGTTTTTCTTGGATATCAGGTCGCGGATTTCCTTTAGACCATTTTCTTGTTTTTCGATTTCGGTCTGGTGTTCGGTGATCCGTTTTTCCTGATCCTGCTGTTTGTACCACATCCTGATCAAGGTGGCCAATCCTGCCGTGACAGTGGGCAGTGCAAATGCAATTACGCCCCATAGGGGGATAGAAGTGTTGATTTCCATAGGTCTAGAAGAAAGCTAATCCCCAGTCGGGGTCGTTGCGTGCGATGTGATCCGTCTGATCTTCATCGTCGATATAGTTTTCGGAGTCTTTGAATTCGGGAAAGTGTTCGATATTTTCTTGGAGGTAGGCCAGTAAATCGGTGATGACGCCATTGGCTTTGCCACGGTAATTTTCAGCAATGAACTTGACCAGGTCCTCGGGGGCTGTTTTTACTGCTTTAGGCATCCGGGATTGCATGGCCTCGATCACTAAGGGCCCATTGTCGGAAAGTACCAGCATGGTATCCACGAATCCCTCCGCCACGGTAAAGTAAGCCAACGCCTTGCCGCACTTTTTATAAACCCTTAGGAGCCTAGTTTTTTGGGCGGAATCTTCCTCGGATGAGTAGCCTACCACTTTTGTCCAGAGGCTGTCTCCAAGGGCAGCTTTCACTTTCTCCTGCTGGTCGGTCATGGTAGGAAGAAGCTTGTTGAACAATACCCGCGAGTGGTGAAGGCTGACATACTGCTCAAATTGCTTCAAGGTGCTCAACACAGACATCTGGGAATCTTTATAGGTGTCTGTTTCCTCCCATGCTGTCAATAGATCGCCTTCCGGCAGAGTTTCCATAAAGGCCAAGGCAGATTCCACGGCGCCCCATCCCTGAAGGGAACATTGTTTCTTCAGCCCATCAATCTGCCATTCAAAAGCTGTCTTGGTGTTTTCGTTTGAAGCAATTTGAATTCCTGAGGAGGAAATCAAAACCTGCCCCATGTCGATATACTGCAATAAAGCCAAGTGGGCAACGGCTTCGGACAAGAGCTCTTTGAGTGCTCGGTCATTATCCGCTGCCCCCGCATTAGTAGCACGGTCGTAGATGGCTGAGGAGAAGATCCGCTTGATCACCTCACGCTCTACGAGCCTGATTTTTGGCTTTATATCATCAAATCCCAGCGCAATGCTCGCAGGGATGTATTCTTTCAGCTCTTCGGTGGAATTAATTAGCATCATTGTCCTCGATTACGGTTTCGCGTTGTGAAGGCGGTACCTGGTTAAGCGTTTGCAAAATTGGCTGCTGGGTGTACCAGTGGGTTTCTATTTCTTCGGTGTTCCATCCATTGTACCAGCTGGCATAATTGAATGGATCACAAATAATGTCCACGTGGGAAGTGATCAGGCTCATGTAAATGTTCAGGGCTTCCCTTTTGTCGGAGCCTGACCGATTTGAACCACCTTTCCCGGGAATCAATCCATGCAAAGCGGGATCGATCGAAGTGGCCGAGAAAACTTTGATGGTTGCCTCAGAGCTGTCTGCCAGCAGGGCACCATCCTTCATTTTGTCATCAATTGCCGTGATTTTCCAACCACCATATTCTTTGTTTTGCAGAGTCTTAAAGGTCGTGTACACTGATTTTCCGGCATTTTTGGCCCCGGTAAGCACATCGTTAATGATCTTAAATTCTTTTTCGATGGCCTTTCTCTTCTTCTCATCAGACATGCTCATCCAGTTTTTATACCGGTCAGGCATCCAATAATCGGGCATCTCAATGTGGTACCTGATCAGGGCGAGATTTTTGAGAATGGCGGCTTTCACTTCGGGGATCATATTGCCGAAAGGCAGCCATTTGGACACGACTACAGACCACCAATGTGACAATTGGTAATAGTTCTTTCCCGTTGGATAGCTAAGCGGGAAAATGTAACGCAGCGTATCCCCCCGCAATGCCTTAACATCCTCTGGGTAGGAGTTGAGCGGATCGAGGACCTTTACTTTAGAAAGTTTGTCATCCTCCAGTGAATTGTCCCATTCTTCCCAGTTGGGGTGAAGATAGACCCAAACCAGGTCCCCATTGTCTTTACGTTTGCCATACCTGCAATCTTCCGCTTCCATGGCCACGATCCGCGTGATGGACTGGCGGTCTTCCGAAAGGATCAGCTGCGGGAAGGCATTTTGGAGGTCGTAGAAATCAATGGCTGCCTGACTCAAGTAATGGCGGTTCCGGAATTTGAACTGATCAATTTCCCAAACCATTTTTTTGAATTGGTCATTCTTGAGGATTTCCCCTTTGGTCAGCGGTTCCTTGGTGATGCGGTCACGGATTTGATATTTAAGCCCACCACCATAAAGGGCGCGTGCTTTCCAGTCAAGTGCAGAAACCAAGTCGGGATTTGATTCCTTTGTCTTTCTGGCCTGTTGAGGGAAGTCATTGTTTTCGCCCCAAAAGGCAACAGGGGTAATGTCAGAATCTTCCTCCCGGGAAGGGGGAAGTTGGGTAGGGGGTGTTTTGGCAATTTCCTGTGTGCTGAAGAGTACAGGAGATTGGGTGTCTTCAAAATAGACTATAGATCCATCGTCGTTGCTTACCATACGATTTCCATTCCGTTGAATTGCTTTATCAGTCTGATGTGCACTTTGGTGATGCTGCCTTCTGGTGCTTGGATATTACGGGTGGCATTGTAATGATGCCTAGGGGACTTGGAGGAGCCAAATCCATCCACATTCCGCTTGTACAGGGGCAGGGATTTGTTGTGCTTGGAAAGGATTCCGCCTTTGATTTCCTTTTTCATACCGCCTTCATTCCGTCTACGGTCTGCGGTATAGAACTGGATGGTAAAAGGGATCGGGTTGCCTTTATGGTCCAGCCGATCCATCAATTTGAGGGCGTCTTTTAATCGAATGATTCCTTTGCCGTTCATCATGATGCTAATATGGTGAGCGGTTAAGGAAGGGGGGAGGACAGAAAGGGAGTAGGGTTGTGTCCCCGTTTTAATTTTTAGATATTGCGAAAAAAACTACTATATATATGAAAAATCAATTTTTACTACTCTCGTTTTCGATTTTGGTGCTATCGTCATGCATGTCAACAAATTCCAGCTCCACAAATTTTACTCCTAATCCCCATGTGGAGACTTATGAAGATTTGGAGCATGATAAGGATGAGCTCTACATTTTAGCAAATGAATGGTTTAACCAGGCATTTGTAAACGCAGAAAGTGTGATCAGTTTTAGGGATAAGGAATCTGGTGTCATTATTGGTAAGTATCGATTTTTTGGAACCAGATATACCACCCAGTATGGGACATCTGATAACACTGTAATGGCTTCAATTGTTATCAGATTGAAGGATAATAAAGCGAGGGTCACCATTACTCCTTTAGGTGAAATTAGATATTCTAATATGAGTTATGATGGGATAAGTTCTGGAAATAAATATTCAGAGGAAGATGCAAAAAGGGACATGTCAAATTTGGCTAATGATTTCAATCATTTTGTAATGTCAGCAAATAATGATTTTTGATTTAAGGGGCCTAGCGCCCCTTTTTATTTTTTTAGGGGCTCCATCAAATCAGGAGACTCATTTCGAGTATTGTTAATATCCGTTGATACTTCATAAGAATCCATGGCATCAGCAGGATAAGGGGATAGTAGTTCTTCCAGATCATTAGGGTTCTGGTCGGGATCCATCCAGACTTTGGCATCTTCTTCCGTTAGGATCACGGGCATTCTGTCGTGGATCGGGGCGGTTAGTTCGTTGGGAGTGGTGGTGATTATGGTAAAGGAATTATAATCTTCTCCTTCAGGCGTCTTCCATCGGGACCATAATCCGGCAAAGGTGAAGATCTCCCGGTCTGGGACAAAGAAACGAAATGGTATCTTATCCTTGCCTTCTCTTTTCCATTCGTAGAATCCATCTGCATAGACCAGGCAGCGTTTACCTTTATTGAAAAGT
This sequence comes from Echinicola strongylocentroti, assembly GCF_003260975.1. Taxonomy (NCBI): domain Bacteria; kingdom Pseudomonadati; phylum Bacteroidota; class Cytophagia; order Cytophagales; family Cyclobacteriaceae; genus Echinicola; species Echinicola strongylocentroti. The sequence continues at coordinate 4,566,987 of NZ_CP030041.1, forward strand.
GGTTTAAAGGATGCTTTTTCGGTCACGGTTTCTGATCGGGCATTGATCATTTTATACCCAATATTTTTATCCTTCGCCCAATGCGGCACCAAGCCGAAATGATAGCAATCAATTTCGTCTGGATTTTCAAGTGTAGTAATGGGTACCAATTGAGAGGGGGCGATGTTGGATTTTCCCTTCCACCTTCTAAATGCCCCGATGGCCCGGGCTTTAATTTTATCCTCTAATATTTCTTTATCCTTTTGTAATCCATATCGTCCACACATGATTTTTGGGTTTTAAAGGTATCAAAATAGCAAGATCATGCCTTTGATCCGCTCCATTGCATCCAATTTAAGCATAAAATAGGATGTAATGGAGCGGTTTAGTTGAAAAAACGACTAAGTTATTTCAACTTTCTTTTTATAAGCCATTGAAATATAATTGCTTACCGATTTTTGTAAAAAAATCGGAAGCTGCCTCGCGCAAGCGACTAACGACCCGCCCTGTCCTGTGTATGCAATTGCATCGCATGCTAGGGCATCCGTATGTGACAAAACGAAATAAAATTTGGATTTTCGGGGAGATCCGCCCTTTCGGGAATTAAAGGGAGGTTACAAGCGGGAACGAGCGATTACCTTCGATCAATGGACGGAATTTAGCCCACACCAGCGAATCTAACGCCTCGCCCCCATGGGTTGCATGCTCGGGTGGAATCTGCTTCTTCTGCTCACTGGTTTTATCCTTCGCAAAGTCCCCCTTCTTGTCTTTTCGGGTCAATGTGGCACGTAAGGATATCATAAGATCAATATTGTTGGCGAGGTTGATCCGAAAGCGTGGCAATCGTTCGTCCCCTGCCAATACTGCCTCCCAGAGATAAAAGCGACTTCGGTGGGAGGAGGATTGACCAATATAGTTCTCGATCACATTCCACCCCTTGGCCTTGAGCTCATTGATCCATTCGTCTGCAAACGAAATATCATCCTTGGCGTTCTCCCCAATGGCGGTGTGGTCATAATTAAAAATAACTGTATTGTTTTCTTTCTTCTTGTGGCGATAGTACCAATCAAACTTGGCAACAAGGTTCTTGATCTTCTTTGGTTTGAGCACAAACATGGAGTTGATGATATCAAAGCTCGATTCCTTATCTTGCCCAATGGTCACCCAGTTGATGGCACTATTGTAATCACATCCCAGCTCCAAGGGCAATTCCATCACCAAGTCCCCATCCCACCTGCAATCCTGACGGGTGTCCCCATTAGAGTCAAGGCCATCAATGAAATCTACATTGGGTGCGTAATAGCCATGCTTATCGTCACTGAGGAGATGGTAAAAGGAATTCTCGGCCTTGTCCGGCTTTTTGTTCAGCACAGAAAGGGCAAACTCATAAATGGTAAGGCTCTTCTTATAATTCTCAATCACCTGCATTCCCAGCGCATGGACATTGTCCAAGGTGCTGGCGCGGCTGACAAATGAAAGGCCTTTCCGTAATTCGTTGATGTCATCCAAATAACGGTCGATCTCCTGCTCAAGCTGCTTGATCTTACGCTTGGACTTGGATTTCTCCTTTTTTGCCTGCAGCTCACTGATTTCAAACTGGATGGCAAGGATCACCGCTGCGGTTTCCGTATCAGAATCTTTCTCCAGATCATAAATCCAATTGCCTGGCATCTCTGGCCGTGGCTGGTCAGTGGTCAACAGCATGGATTCACAGCAAGAAAGATCACCATAAAGGTGTGATTGCCCTCGGAGGGTAAGCAGTACTTCCTTGAATTTCTCCCGGGGAAAGAACTTCACCTCATCAGCATAGAGATAGGCCAAGGAGGCACCATTGGCGATGTGCAATCGGTCAATGGAGATCAGCAGCTGTGCAGATCCGTTCCACCATTTGATCAGGTGGGCGTTGGTGCTGGGCTGCCGGTAACATTTGGGGATTTTGAGGTGATCGGGTGGAGCCTTCCGGATCCAGTAATGCACATTCTCTTTAAAACCCATCCGTTCCCAGCCAATTTGAAGGGCTGGAATGATCATGTTCAGCAGTTTGTCATACGTAATGGAGACAATGCCACCCAGTGACCCAGGCATGTCCACGACATTCCTTGCAATAAATTCCGCTCCTGGGCCTTCAGTCTTTCCCGTACCACGCCCCCAAATACAGGTTCCCAGTTGTGGGCGGATCAAGTTCATCTCCAACTGGGGGATATTATAATGTATGCGCTTAGTCTCCGTCATCCTCTGGGGTATCTTCTGTATCTATAATGATGGCATCATCGATTTCGTCCTTTCGCTTGGCTGCCTTAAGCTTTTCCAGCTTGGTCTTCCAATTGGCGGGAAGTTTGGTTTTAAGCTGATCAGGAAAGAAACCAACTTGGAATTCAGGAATCTTGATTTGTTCGTAAATGTCAGCTTCGGAGGACCCCATAAACTCTTTAATAGCTTCCTTGTATTCCTTCATCAGAGAGGCATAGGAACGGTTATCCCCGGAATCCTTGGCAAGGCTCAGCCCTTCCAAAAGCATCTGGATATAAGTATCGATATGGTATTGGCGATTGAAGTAGGTGACTTCGCCAAAGGCTTCCTGTGTGTCCTTATAGATGCGCCTGGCTGTGGAAAAGCTCACATCCCACATGCTCTCCATCATGGCGATGACCTTCTTGGCACCACCATACTTTTGGATCAGCTTATTACAGGCTTTCATCCGCTCGATCTTTTGTTCCAGGGCAGGACTCAGGCTGACATTGTCAGTCAGTTTTCCCTGAAAATACATGACGATTTTCTCGACATCCGTCCGTAAAGTCAATTCCTTATCGGGTTTGTCCGGCCATCGGTTTTGAAGGACGTTATTGTTCTCTACGTTCTTTCCCATTAATACTCTTTCCTTTTGACGGATTCCAACATTTTAAAAGCCAATGTTTGTGCAGGACTAGATCCGGCCACGGCCAGGTCAATGATGCTTTTGCGCAAGGCGGCTTCCTGCTTGAGTAAGCCTTTTCGAATGGCTCTCCGGATAGCTTGGTTTGCTGTTTCCAGTCCGATGATTTCCAAGATTTCCTCTTCGGTGAAAAAGCATCCGGCCAATTCTTCCACCTCCTCCAATTGCTCCTCATTTACCATGGAATACCTCCTTTCCATGGATAGTGTCATCGATCCACTGGGCGTGGAACTTGGCGGATTTCTCATCAGTGAAGATAACCCCGGCCTCAATCCTTGGATTCTTGGATAGGTTGGCAGATCCTAAGACGGTTATTTTCCATTGTTCATTTTGGATGACCAATACTTTGGCGTGACATTTCGTGAGCCGGATATTGGTGATAATGTTCGAGGCCAATTGCAAGGCTTCTGGTTTTCGCTTTTCGATGCGGTAATCCAGTACTGCATTGATCTCTGTGATGAGCCCCTTTCTGATCATGTCCACCAATGCCCGCATGGGTTCCTCGGTGATGGTCCAGGTCGTTAGCCATACCTTGGCGGGACCGGTCTTTAGCAGCAAGTATTCCAGGAGGTGATGCATGGACCATTTTCCGCCAGTGCTGAATTGGATGCACTGGTCATGGTCAATTTCTCCGATGACCGATTGCAGTTGCAATAAGGACTTTCCCAATGCATAGGATGCCCGGGCCTTGGTTCTTAGTCCTTTTGGATTTCCTGCCTGGTCAGGGATTGGTTTTGGAATATCGTTGGTCGAAAACAGTTTCATGCGCTGACCCTCCTTTCCAATTCAGCCTTTTCAGCCTCCCAGGTGGGGATGTTTTCTTTCTTAAGTTTGCCTTTTTTGGCTTTGCTGATATAGGTGCGAAGGGTTCGGATGCGCTTTGACATTTGTTCGGGTGTCATATCGTCCATGCCCTGATCGATATATTCTGGTTTCTTTCCGTGAACCTTCACAAAATCCGCTTCCTGCCAAACCTCCGATACCCTATCCATCAGATCCAGTACTTCAAAGCAAGCTTGTTTCCGCTTGCCGTCATCCTCGATCAAATCCAACTGCCCAAAAACCATAGAGGCCTTGGAGTAGAGTGGCAACCATTTTTCTTTTAGTTCAAGCTCTTCCGGGGATTGTGCTGCCCTTTCGGTGACCTTAACGGTAACAGCTGGTGTGATAGTGGCTTGAGGTGGTGTGGTATCCCTCCCAGTCGGTTTCCTTCGGCTCCGCTCAGGAACCGGCTTGTGTAGGGATGTAGGAGCTGAACTTTCCAGTTGATCAAGTACCTGATGCAATTCCTTTTTGAGACGGGCACGGTTAAAGTCATCCTCTCCGGAGGATAGCATTTCTTTTACAAAGAACTTTCCTTCCACATGATCATTAAACCATTTAAGACCGGTGGAATAATCGAAGTCCTTAATGATCTGGCGAAGCTCGGGGTTGCTGCCTTTTGCATTGAATTTCTGAAAGAACTGTTTGATAAGTTCATGTGGCTTATATTTTTCTGAATTCAATACCAGGTCAGCCTTGATCCAAGCAGAACGATCCTCCAGTCGTTCGATATATTCCTTGGGATCGAGTCGCTTTTTGTAAACGGGGACCACATGGAAATGCCCGTCCTGTTCTCGCTTCATGTGCCTTTCCAGGCAGATCGCAGGTGGGCAGTGGATGTGAACGATATAAAGTTTGTATTGATTGCGGATAAAGTCCGCATAGATCTCCTTAAAAAATCGGGTGCCACCCGTCGTTTCATAGATCACTTGTTGGTGGTCTTTGATGGCCGCTTTAGTTTTCCGGGCTACCTTGTGCTCAAACTCGTGGGTATTGTGGCCGTCTTCTAAGACTTCCCCAAAATTATCCTTGCGATAATCGTCCAGACATACATACTGATAGGAGGGAAGATGTTTTTTAAGGGATCGGGAAAAGGTGGATTTCCCTGATCCCATATTGCCATAAACAATGATAATTTCCTTCATGCAATAAAATTATTGCATTGCAATCATTGCAATTAGGACAAACTTTTACTACTAAATGTGTATTCTGATATCAACCATTCAAATATTTGTTGATTTTTTTTAAGATATCCCTATTATATAAAACACTTCGTTTTAATTTATATAGTGGATTAGTTCTATCTAAATGCTCATAATGATCTGTATCACGATTTTGTAAAGAGCTTAGTCCCCAACCCTTCCACAGGCTAAGTTTATCACCATTGTTAAAAGTAATAGATTTCAAGGAGAAAGAAAGATCTAATGATTCCTTATGAGTAGAGTAAAAGTCCATATAATTTTTGATTGATTTTGAACTTACTGTTGTTGAAATGTCGCTATTTTTCGAAATAACATCATTTTCTGTTATTGATTGGTAAAATATGGATCCATTTCCTTTATCACCATAACCTAAAAAATCTCCAAAGGAATCCATGAGGTAAATATCGACCTCTAAGTGTCTAATGTCACTTTCAGAATGGTTAGTAACTTTTACCCGTAAAGAAGTCGCATTTAATGATTGAAGTTCAAAGGATAAAAATTGATTTGTGGCTTTGTTTATTTTGGTGGTTAAGGATTTATTTTCCTTTTCTAATTTTTTTCTTTCATTCTGAATTTGAACCTTCTTTTTTTCCTTGTTTTGGTCAATTTGATTTTTGTACGAAAATGCAATAATTAGTATTATGAAAAAAAAGGGTAATGAATAAAATATTTTTCTTTTCATGAGTAGTAGTTTAATTAAATAATGATATCTAGTAAAAATTAAAATTAGGTAGTTCAGCGAAAAAATCCAACTAAAAGACATGCCCCATGGGTGCAGTAATAGTTCAGGGTTTTATTATTGATCAAAAAAAGGGAATCAGCTCCCTTTCCTCATTTTTCTGACCATGGCTGCTTTCAGTTGCGCGACGGTCTTTTGTTGGGCGATAAGGTTACGTTCCTTAGCCAATACTGCCTTAAGGTGCTGCACTATCTGGTCAAATGCCTCCATGCGATTTTCATGAAAGGCCACTTGTCCCATTACGATCTTCCTAAACTCATAAAGCCTGATAAAGGGGATCACCGATCCATGAAGGTGGTAAGCAAATACTTTGTCCTGCCAAAGCCCATAACACAACCAATATATTCGGTCCCGATCTTCCGTGTTATCAAACGTCAGCACAAAGCAATTGGCCGTTTCTGACTCCAGCGGTTTGCCGGCATTGTTGCCTTTGCTTAGGATGAAAAGATGTGGCTGGTTGTAGGACCTACCAGGAACGTGTGATTTTGCAGTGAAGGATTTCATGTGCGTGATGCGGACTTTCCACTCCTCGCGCTGGAGCTTAAATGATGAAAGCCCGGCACCAGGGAGAGGAGATCACTAAAGGCAATTGGAAACGGAATAAACCGGCAGGGGAAACGGGAAGGCTTTATGCCGTAGTCTCTTGTCCTGTGTGAAATCATCCTCCCTAACTTTGGCGGCACATGATTGAAGTGAGAGAGATTACTTATACCATTAGCGTTTAAAACTGCTAATTCTCCCCCTTGGAGGGGGAGATGCCAAAGGCAGAGGGGGTGAAAAAAAGGAGCTTTAAAGCTCCCCGTTGTCGGCCATGCTGTAGTGGCCATCGGCAGTGATGATGATATGATCAAGCAAGTGGATGTCCAGAAAGTCGCCACCTAGTTTTACTTTTTCGGTAAGGTTTAGATCTTGTCTGGAGGGTTTGAGTTGGCCAGAGGGATGATTGTGCGCGACTATCAAGGCTGATGAGTTGGCCAGTAATGCTGCCTGAAAGATGGTCTTGGGATCGGCTATTACTCCGGAAGTCCCTCCTTGGCCTACGAAGCGGTAAGCGATGACTTTATTGGCGCGGTTCAGCATGAGGACGCAGAAACTTTCATAATATTCGATGGTGTCCTGATCCCAGAGCTCCCTGAGGAGGGTTGCGGCATCCTTGCTACCGGTAATTTGTGCGAAAGGCTTGCCAGTGGTCTTGTAGGTAGCTTTTACTTCTCCGATGGTGTTGAATAGATTTTTCATGATAGCTTCGCCGACTTTTATCTCCTGGCGCCGGAGGGATTTGTGAAAAATTGATTTGGCTATCACACCGGGAAAGGGGGCGACTAAGGGCAATTGGAAACGGAATAAACCCAGCAGGGAAAGCGGGGAGCTTTATGCCGTAGTCTCTTGTCCCGTGTCGGAAACTGTTCCCGAACTTTGCTCTATGTCAATTGCATAATGTGTGTTGGAATCCCACTTTGTCACCCTTAGCGGAGTCGAAGGGTGGCAAAAAGGCTTAGGGATAGCAGTGGATATCCTTTTGAAAAAAGATAGTAACGGATAGCCCGACTCCGCCTGAGCGGAGAAAGCCCCTGAAAAAGTAGTTAGATGTAAAACAATGGATAAAAAAAGCCTCTCCATTTCGGAAAGGCCTGTGATATTACTTACTAGAAATTTCTTCTACCTTGGCATTTCCAAAAATGTGGCAACCAGGTGGGAGTGAAATTCTATTTAATCTGTCTGATATTTCAGAATTGTCTGGGTATTTTTCAAATTCAAGTTCTCTTTCCCAAACGGCAATGTCGCGTTCAGTTTTTGTTTCTCTTACTACAAAACTAATTTTAAATTTCCACATACTATAAACATTGGTTTTAAGTCCATTGCCAAATTAAAAAAAGCCTCTCCATTTTGGAAAGGCTTTATCACATTATTGAAAATATGGCATTGAATAGATCACACTAAAACCAAACCGCACGAACCTGGGTCGTAGTGCAGATCTGCAAAGGTGATATGGGTTTGGGCTGCATGTTTTCTCTTGTCCTCGATCGGTACCTGCAAGGATGCCGGATAGTATGTCGTGCTGAGGATAAAGGAACGCATAAACAGGCTTTCGGAGTGAAGTTTTTTCGATTGGTCCAGATGGGGAATATCTTCGTCGATATCCATTGGTGCCAATTGGATGACTTCATGAGTGGGATTGGCACTAGTATCATCTAGGGGAACTATATCGGTATAGATCCCCACTGCGAAAAGCACCAAAAGAAAAGCAAATAGTTTTTTCATTGAAAGTGGTTTTAGGTGAATTGAATATTTCATTAAATGAGACTTCAATTTGGGGGATACAGTATTAAACAGGTAGGACAGAAATAATGAAAACCGTCATCGCGAGACGGACAGAAGGAGGTCGTGGCGATCTCGATATTAAAAGATGAGATCGCTTCGCAGGCTCGCGATGACGGAGCAAAACACAAAAAAAGGATCGGCAGCACCGATCCTCTTTACCTATAAAACCCAAAATAACCTTATTTTTTGTCCGTTTTCGCTGGCTTGTCGGTTGGTGCGGCTACCTTTCTCAGGTAACTGGTGCCCAGATTGATAAGCCTTTCGGCAGTCTTCTCATTGATCTTGGCAAGGTTAATGACACCCAACTTGGTGCCGATAGGGCCGGGTTTTACCCCGACCACCTCATACTTGCCGTCCAATATCGGTGTGGTCTTCAAATCACTCATTACACAGCTTCAGTTAAGGGTACTTCATCGATGTAGAATGGTGGATAGTAGATCGATCTCACCGTAATGGAGGTCATTTTCTCTCCACTGATTTCCGCAGGAGTTTCAGAGGTTGCTTCCTCTACTTCTGCAGGAATGCCCTTATACCCGATAAAGGTATATTGATCCGTCTCGCCCAAAAACTTAAAGGCTACCACCAGTGGCCGGTTCCTATTGGCCCTTAACCATCCAAATAGCTGCTTGCTGACACCTGACTTGGCGATGGTGAGCGTGTTCTCAAACGACTTGGCCCTTCTGGCTCCGACCAATGCGGAGTTAAAGGCGTTCTTTTCCAAAGTTGCTTCGAACTGGAAGAACTTCTTGCCGGTCTTCATGGTAAACACCTCAGCACCTAAATCCACATACTCGCCACTTTCAGTAGCGCCTGTGAGGGTAGGAAGTGCAGGCCAAGACTCTACATCGTTATAATCTGCGATGCAAACTTCAACCTCCAGACCAGCGGATTCTTCCAGGTTCTGGGCACCTTGATAATCCATTAAATCCATATTACTTGATCTCTTTTAGGAGTCCAGAACCTCGGTCTACCAGGGATTTGGCCAATTTCGGATCGGCAGCAATGTCCTCAGGGGTAAACCTTCCTTCTTTGTTCACGAAGCCACCTTTTACCAGGTACTTCTTTTTGCCTATCTCTACGATAGTGCCTTTGCCTTTTTTACCTGCCAGTTTTAGCTGGGATTTCAGGTCGGCCACGATCTCGGAAGAATCTTCCAATTCCGCTTTCAATCGTTCGATTTCCTTATCCTTGTCAGCTAGTGCCGGATCAGGTGTCTTCAAATCTTCCTGAGCTTTTTGAAGACTTTCCTTCAAGGAATTGTTTTCGTTTGCCAAAGCCTCGGCTTTTGCCGTTTCTGCTTTCAACTGATCCTGAAGAGCAGTGATCTGCTCTTCAGGAGTTGGTGTATTTTTCTTATCTGACATTATTGCTGGTCATTTACGTACAACACTTCCAGATCCCGGAATTCAAATCCGAGCATCCATTTTACGATGGCGTCATAGCCGTGAAGGTTTTCCACGACCTTGCCCACTTTGTTGGAATCGGATGTTTGGTTGGTTCCCAGCACCATATTGCCTTTCATGGTCATGATGACCCTACGGGAATTTGACATCCAGGTCTTAGGCCTTACCCTTAACCGTCCTCCGGTATTTTTAAGGATAAATTCCTTGCCCTCTTCGATGTCTGAATTGGCAATGCCTTGGCCTGAGCCAAACTTGCTGTTGACATTAATGGCAAGGTCCTGGGCGACATCCATGCTGACCTCTGCGACCATTCCTTTGTTTTTGTGAGCTTCCGGCACAACGGCCCACATGGAGTGGAAATAGTCGTAAGCGGTGGTCTCATCGAAGGTACCGCCGTCACCTACGGTCAATAGGCCTTCGTTGGCGATGGCATATTCGATTTTCTCATGCGGACCGTCCAGGATGACCTTGTTGTCCACATCTTCCCATTTGGCCGGGTCGGTCTCTGGGGATTGGCCGGCAGTGGTGTCCGCTACATCGATCATGCGATAGATGATTTCATTGAAATACACCAAGTCGCCTTCGGAATAAACTGCACCCGCATCAAAGGCATCCACATTGTCCCCGTGGTACTTGGAGAAGTAGAAGTTGTCATTGATCTCGGAGGCCAGTTTGGCAAATTCCTGTGCCCATACCCAATTGGCAAAAGGAACTTCTTTGGCATTGATGTCAAGCATCTCGGACATAAATGTCTCGCGGAGTTCTTCAGGAATCATGCGGATGATTTTCATCCCCCGTTGAGGAGTCAATGTTCGCTTGGTCCATTTTCTCCCACCTTTTGCATGCTCGATGTTGAGATTCAGTGGTCGAGCCCCTGAATCCACCGTCATCTTATACAGATCCCTAGGCTCTCGTACATTACGTATGACCGTGAGGTCATTCATAATGTCCAGGCCATTCAGCATCTGGTTGATCAGGGTTTTGTCCCACTTGTGGATATAGGCCTTGATCGCAGAAATATCGGTCGCTGGTGATACTGGCATATTGTGATAGTTGGTTTAGTTGGTCTTGATTAGTCGGCTTTTTCTGATTTATCAGGGTAGCCCATTTGCTTGCGAAGGTTCCTTACTTCCTTGTCCGTCTCGCTGAAGTAGTTTTCAGGGGATTCTTCTCCTTCGATTTTTTCAGGATCCTTGCCCTTGGTATTGGTAGGCTTGACTCCTGATTTGCGATAAGCCTCGATATCGAGTTTGAGGCCATTGTTCTCGGTTTCCAGGGTGGTCTTTTCTCCTTTCAGGTCATTCACCGTTTTGGCGAGGTTGTCCTTTTCGGTTTTGAGGTTGGAAACTTCGGTCTCCAAGGTTCCCTTTTCATTGGTAAGGGTATCCACTTGGGCTTGTACAGGCTTCACAGCATCATCCACCTTGGCCTGTACTTCGTCCGAGGTGAATCGTTCATTGGCGCCGGTAAATTGTTGAATCTCTGCTTTTACGGCAGCGATATCCTCGGCAGTGAGCTCGCCCTTATTGAGCAGCTCAAGTGAATCTTTGAAATCCATATGGTCTTGATTGGAATTTGGTGACTGGTTTTTGGCAGGAGGAGCTGGGGGATTGGGATGTTTTGGAGCTCCATGGGAAGATGAAAGGTTCAGTGTTTTTCTTACATGCTCTGTGACCCGGTTAAAGAAGCTTTTGTCTTCGTCCTTGGGACGGTAAAAAGCCATTACCTCCTCGTGATTCATGTTGGCAATATTGGCAGGAGGAGCCTCTTCGGCCTCGTAATCATCGATCTCATCAATAAACTTCTCCTCCAGTGCTTCCTCCGGGGTGAGGTAATGGTCCTTATAGTTAAGGTAACTGTCCATGACCTCCTCTTTGGTCATGCCCGTTTTCTTGGCCAGCTTATTGGCAATAAGCTCATCGTACTTGTCGAGTACTTTGGCCATCTCCCGCAGCTGGTCGGCATTGCCACCGCCCCAGCTCATGGCATTGTGGATCATTAGCATGCCGTTTTGCGCGGAATGGACGGTTTTGCCAGCAAGCAAGAGCAGTCCGCCCATGGAAGCGGCCAAACCATCATTATAGGTGTGGATTTCCTTCTTACTGTTGATCACCGCATTGAAAATCGGAAAACCGTGGTACAGTGATCCTCCCGGACTGTTGATGCGGATATTGATGCGGTCGTATTCTTTTTCGAGGGCCTTAAAATCCCTGACGAACTTATCAGCCGTGTTCTTGATCTTCCAGGTATCCTGGTCCCAGCTGGGGATGGCACCGTACATTAGGATGTCCACGGTCTTATTGGCCGTGGACTTATTGGTGATCTCGTAAAAGAGGGGATTGGTCTTGCTCATGGTGTGACATCGGGTTTGATGTCACAAGCTTAAGCATCCCCTGTGTCGGTTCAGGGGACAGAATCAGGCAGTTTTGGCCGCTGAATGGGAGATGCTAAGAGAATTATCGTTGCTGTCAGTGACGGCTCCCCCGGAGTCTTCACTATAGGTTATGGTGCAGGGATTGACGTTACTACCTAAAAAATGTTTCTCCCCATTGGTCGTTTCCAGATAGACCAATATTTCCTTGTCAGCAAATGCCTGGTGGATCTTGCTTTCGCGGAAAGTGCTTGCTTGGACAGTGGATTCTACCAGCATCCCATGATTGCTTTGGTTACTGGAGCATTGGAGAATGGCTTTTTCCAATACCAATGGTATTTTGGTAAAATAGGACGTTAGGGATCCTGTGTCGGGCAGGTCATTGTCAAAGGTCAAGTCAGCATAGTCGGTGGCATCTGCCAACATCAGTAGGGTGATCAGGGAGGTTCTTTCCATTTTACCAGAGGGGAATGAGTTCTTTTTCTATTTCACGTTTTTGGTGGCGCTGCCATCGTTTATAGGCGGTTTCCATCTTGAGGTCTTCCTCGGAAAGGTCGTATTTTTCCATAAAGCTGCGAATAGCTTCTGCCGCATCAGAGCCAAATTCCACCGCCGCTTCCACGTACAGCATCATTTTCAGATTGAAGTGGTTTTCTAATAATTTGGAAACCGCATAAAGTTTTCGGGGACCGGCATAGCGACAAACTACTGTAATGGTGACGTGAGTTGCTTCTTTCTTTTTGAGATGCCTATCCCAGTCTCTGACATTACCCAACTTTCTTCCCAATAGAAGTTGATCAATCCGCATATGGTGCCTATAGCCATAATCTTTACGGAGCATTTTAAGGACTGATCTGGATACGGGAATATCGTATGCTTTCATATGTTTAAATTACTTATTAGGTGAAAAAGTGAATAGGACAAATCTACCCCATACATTTTAGTTCCTTTTTTTGGTTTGAAGTGAAGCCAGGAATTGTTCCCGGTGGGCTTTGTCGATCTGGAAATAATCTTTTAGGGCATCCATGTAGTCAGACTCCCTGCAGGGCTTTGCTAGGAATTCAAGGTAATTAAGTGCCGTGCATTTATCTTTAAACACATCTCTGCCCCTTGCATGAACAAATGCTCCTTCTGTAGTGGCATAGACCGAGACCCAATAGACATAGGTTTGATCATCGGTGCAGTGGAGTTTGTATGTCTTCTTTTGGGTGATGGAATGGAAATATTTCAGCATTAATGAATTGTACTTTTTTAAGTGGGGAAAATAGCCCCTTAAAAAATCCTTTCACGCACTAATTACTTACAAGATACGTGTTTTTTGTGAAACTGAAAAACGATGTTACATTGTTACATCCCATTATTTTTACGTTTAAAATATTGACTTTCAGTCAAATAAATTATGTAACACGATGTTACAAGTTTTGGGCTGGATGTTACATTGTTACATGCAGCTTTGTTGTATGTAACAGCTTTTTGTTACATTTTTCAAAAATTGTTACAAAACCAGTTACCCTAAAAATCCTTCTCCATTTCCTTTATTACTACTTTTTTACTTATATTTAACTCTAATTGTAACAATGTAACAATGTAACACACTTTTTCGGCGAAGGAATTTGGGCGTAAAAAGTTAATATTCTACTATGTTTTTAGTTTTTGTACTATGTAAAGTTTCTAGTTTGTCCGAGTCCGATTATTTTTCAATCATTAGTGTTTTGATTGGGGGCTTTTTGGCAATAATAGGGTCTGTTATTGCTGTCATTACTCAATCGATAGTGAATAGTAGGAAGAGGAAAAAGGAACTTCTTGAAATAGAAGATTATTTTTTCACTTCTCTTGATTTTATCTTAAGCTCAATGGAAGAATTAAAAGCATCTATCACAAAATTATCCAATAATTTGACTCAATACAGTAGCTTATTCCTTAGTGTTCGAATACCCTCCGGTTTTTCTACGGAAGATTTACGTGAGATTGATGGAAAAACTTTGTATAGGATTATTGTTGCTTCTAGGAAGGGTGATTCAAAAAGGAAGTCGGAAGATATGATAAACATAATGAACGGGCTTAGGTATATTGATCGCCAAGTCAAGGAGATTGAAGAATTCAATGGAAAACTTCTGGATAGCCTTAATGAACATGTTGAAGTCTTAAATGAAGCCTTAATTCAAATTAATTTTCTGTACAATGAATTTACCGTTTCAGCCTACAAAAATAAGGTCTTCCCAGGTAATGATTCATTTTTGGATTTGCTTGAAAAAGTTTTGGGAAAGAATCAACAGGAGATAATCAATTCTTCAGATAAAAGTAATTTTAAAGTGATTTATTCAGGAATAATCGAACCTATTTTGTTGTTTATTCGGTCAAATAAGGACTTAAAAGATGAAAGGATAGTGGAAATGATTCCTTGCCTGATTAAAGGTAAACAAGCCTATAATGAATCCGAATCAATCAGGAAGGAGAGTATAAATACTCTATCAAAATATATTAGTAATCTAAATTCCGTTCAAATTTTGATGAAAGAATGCAAAAAGACCACTTTGTTAAGAGAATTAAAATAAGCTTTTAAAATATGACCCTTGCAGATCTTTTTAAAGAAATATGGGAAGCCGGTAAAACGCGGATAAAAACACCTATTATTGGGGCTTTTATTATTTCTTGGATGGTATTTAATTGGAAACCTGTTATGATAATCCTTTTTGAGCAAGATTTAATGTCTTGCCGGATTGAAATTGTTAAAGATAATTATTCGTCAATTTGTTCAAATTTAGTTTATCCACTTATTTCTGCATTTATTGCAGTTATAGCTGTTCAATATTTTTCAATAGCCTTAAATTTTTTATTAACTCATGCTAAGGGTGTTAGAGATGGCGAAATGAAGAAAAAAGCATTAGATAAGCTCAGAATTGACTCTGATATTCTTACAGAAAGGGAAAGACTGTCAAAGCTAAGAAGTTCTGTTTTAAAGGAAGAGTCTGAAGAAAATGAAATTATTCAATTGAGGGAACAGGCTAATGAGCTTAGAAAGCAAAATATGTCTCTTCAAAATTCCCTAACAGAGACACAAAATGAAATTACCAACCTAACTAATCGAATTTCATTGGATTATAAACTTTCGAAGACTCATAGGAGTGAAGATTTTATAACTATTGCGAATTCCATTTATAATGAAATTAAGAACAGAGGAGAGTTAGATCATATCCAACGTCTTTCTCATGCTTATAGGTTAGATCCTAATGATTTAGGTTCAATAAATCTGGAAACAGCTGATTATTTAATAGGCAAAAAAATATTGACCCATGTCAAAGCCAAGAAAGAGGAGGCATTTTTAATAACAGATTTGGGATATGAAATTTTAAATTTGTACTTCAGTGATTATGATGATGATCCCAACCAATAGGGATTTAAGGGGAGGTGCTAAATAGAAAAACAACCCCCGCTTTGGATGCTGTTTTAACCTTTCAATTCCTAATCCTAGCTTTTCATTCTCCAGCTGGATGAGCTCCTGTTGCATTTGCTCTTTCTCAGAGCCACCACTTATTTAGCATAATACACCACAATACCATAGAGGATACCACCAATGATGATGACAAGTAATCTTTTATAATCATTCCACCGCTATTTAATCCTTCTTAATCGCTCTACCATTTTTTGCTATGTTTACTAATGTTTTCAAATCCTTTTCACTTGCCCTTTCCCATTGCGTGTATGCAGGGCCAAAGCTTCCGTCCTTCTCGCAATAATCCCTTCGGATCACCTTTACCATGATGATACTGCCCAGTAGCCAACGGTTTTTTATTTTGAACCGGCCTGTGAGTCTTCGGGTAAGCTGTTTATAAAATATCATCGGCGTCTTGTTGCATGATTTCGTCATAAGCTTGGTCAGCCAAAATTTCCACTTGATCCTTATAGGTAAGGTATTTATCTGGCTCAATGGTAGCCTCCATTTTATAATGGTCTCCCTTGTAATCGATGTCGAATTGATAGGTGTTCATGTTACGAGTGAGGCTGATTTTGGACACTACTTCCAGTACATTTATCTTTTTACGGGCAAAAACCTCATGGGCAAGCATAGCCAGTTTGTTGGTCTTGGGGGAATTAGGCAAAACCTTTCCCTCTTGGCTAATGGTGGTTATTTTCATTTTGAGGCTCTTTTCTTGAGGGTTATTTTGTCCTCAGGATTAAGGATTGCGAGGGTACATTCAGGAGCCCCACCTTTAGTAATGACTTTTTGCCATCCCTGTCCAATTTCTGGGACTCCCTTTCCTTCTGATATCCATGTGATCATGCTCCCTATAAATGCAGGATTGGCCTTCTTTTTAAGGATCCATTCACCTGGTTTGGAAAAGCCCACAAATGCATCATTGGTAATGGGGCTCACTGCCAATGCCGTACAATCCATAAGGTCTTGAAGTAACTTATGCAGGTTATCAATATCGATATGATATCGGTCAAAAAGCGCAGAGGCAATGGCCACACTGTCATCTGTTTGAATATTACACAGATAGGCAGCTAGTTCTTCTGTTTCGAATTGTCGTATTTTCATTTTTTAAATAGGTTTAGTTGATCGCGCTTCCAGTTTCTACCAAAGCGGCGGTTATTAATATGGTGGGGACGGTCATGGTTCAAGTGGCATCGTTGGCAAAGGGCTGCCAGGTTGCTGAAGGCATTGTTGTCTCGGTTTTGGTCCAGGTGGGCCACGGTAAGAATCACCTTGGATCCGGTGTCTGGGTGGGGCTGGTAATTCTCAGCCCCACACCATTCACACTTGTTCTTTGCTCGATGAAACCTGATCAATCTGCTGATCAGGGACCATTTGGGATGATACTCGCTGTAGTCGATCGGCATTTTTTAGATGCTAGATATGAGATCAAAGACTTAAGACCTGAACAATTGCCAGTCCTCTGCAAATAAGTCAGTTTGGGAGGCAAGCCATCCGTTGACAATAGTGCCATCTGCGGCTTTCATACAGAGGTAGGGATTGAAATGTACTTCTGATTGCGCTGGCCCATTACCTCTTTTACTTTCCCCTTCGGAAAATGAAAACTGGGAGAAGTAGAAGTCTTTGACACATTTGGGAAGTGATTTGACTTTATTAATGACAAAATCGGCGGTAAGGCTATCTGATGGGCGCATGAAAACAAACATGACTTTTCCGTCCCACCCTTCTCGAGTGACCGGTTTGCCAGCTTTTATCGCTGAAAGTGCCCAGCCAAAATCCAAGCCATCGGCTATTTCCCAACCTATTCTTTTATAATGCACATTGGCTGATGCATCGACGATTTCCCCGTCTTTGGTCAAGGCCCTGACGTAGCCTTCTTCATTCATAAACCAATAGCCTCTCCACTCTGGGAGTCTTACTTTTTTACCTTGCTTAAGGGCTTCATTTGCTTCATCAAAATTCATGTGATTTTTGTTTGGTAGTGAGTAAATAGTATCAAGTTTTAACCTTTCCGTCTGTTGCTTCAGGTTCAGCATTCGCTTTACCTTTTGGCTATGGCTTTTGGGCTTAGCCAATTCGAAGTACTGTGGATGATCCCGGATAGTCTTGGCTATTTCCAGTTCGGGGATGGGGATCTTTTCGGTAGCTGCGATCATGAACCTCCGAACGGCTTCAGGGGCTTCCTTGTATTGTTCCTCCGTGAGGGGCTTGATTTTGTATCGGGGCATAGTCTTTAGATGTTATGTATGAGAATATTTTCGAACGCTTTTAACTTGCCATATTTTGCAACTTTCAGGAACCCTGTTGTTTCTCACATGTTCCGCAAAAACATATGATGAGAGAAATTCACATTGGCAGTAATGACTGGTTGGAATTGTTTCTTTGTCTACCTTGTATACAGGGCAATTGGCACACCTTTCCATTGGTACAGCAAGAGCTTTTGGATATGATTGTGATTTGCCGGTGATTTTATGTGTGAAAATCACCGTGCCTTTATACCTTCTATCCTGTGGACGGATGCGTGATAGATCTACTGTTTTCATGGTTCTATATTCCTTCGGTAGGTTCATCAAGTTTATCCTGTTCTTTTCGGATAAAGTCCTGGATGTCCCACTGGTCGATGGGGGCTACTTGGAATTGGTTGGCGAGATTATGAGCCACTTCTTCCGTAATTGGATTGATAGCGTAGATGGCACTGGGGTTTAGCAGCCGGGTGAATTTTCCTTGATGGGTGGTTTCCGGGACATCTACCCTTATAAAGTTGGAGCCGCCAATGGCTTGTTCGGTGACCTTTCCGGCCATTCTGGTGTGGCCGAACAATTCAATTAAGGCGTAGGATTCAAATTTTGGTGTTTCCATAGTTTTAGATTTTAGAAGTGAGATATGAGAATTGAGATTACTTTAATGATTCCACACATTGCCCGACCGGCCATTCCATGGCCGGAGGGGTGACGGCATTGCCGCATTGTTTTACTTTTTGTCGGGAGTTGCCCACTATCACATAGTTATCATCGAAAGCCATGGCACGCTGTACTTCGTGGGCCTTGAGCATGCGGTAATAGCAATCTTCTATTTTCGGTTTCTGGTAGCTGATCACACTTACCCGGTCATGGGTGGGCACGGTGCCCATGGCTTCATTGACACCGCTGGCTTGGCTGGATCCATTGTAATAGCTGAGGAATGATTTTAGGGCATCATCGGATACTATCCCATGGTTGATCATGGTGGTAAGTGCCCCGAAGGGCTTGCTGGTGGGTTTGGATTTACTTTGCCCCTTATTTTCCACTACCAGTGGACTGCCCAAAATGGCATGGTTTACACCACCTGAAGTAATGGTGGATGCGGAATGGGAAGCATGTTTGCATTCACCTGTCTTGTTCATTTCGATGATCCAAGGCGTGACCAGTGACATAGATTGCCTTACCGTTTGGGTTTGAAAGTGTCCGCCCACCGGTTTGACATATCCATTAAGAGAAGTATGTTCACCTTTGATCACTATGGGGGTGGCAATTCCATGACTGAGGTCAGTACATTGGGTACCAATGGGAAGTTCAATCGACGATTTTACCCTGCATTCCAATCCTGAAGTATGGCGTGTATTGATGATAAGGGGATCCTCTCCATACTTCTCCAGTCCATACTTGATACGCTTCATGGTGTTGGGCTTTAGTGGGCGTGAACGTTCTCCGATCTTGGTGCCCAGATCGCTCCAATCAATAGCATTGAAAGCGGCGTAGTAATATGGTTCTACCACGGTGCCATCCGCTGGGCAAACATATACATATTGACTCCGGTATTTTCCGTATTTCTTTTCCGAATTCTTCCAGTGTTGTATTGCCCTGATATCCTTTCCGCAGCATGGGCAGCGGGCGAGGGGCATCCAGTTCAGATCGGGGGCTTTGTTCCCTGCTTTCCAAAAGACAATGTACATTCGATCCCTCGACTGGGGAGTCGGCCAGAAGTGCATGGAATTGAGATAACAGCACTTATGCTTATATCCAAGGGTGTGCATGGCCTTTAGCCATACGTCAAACAGTGCCCAGCGCAATTTGGCTTCCACCACATTTTCCACGATGATAAAATTATACTGGTGGTATTCCGCAAATCGGCACACGTCCCACATGGTGGCTCGTGACCTTTCTGTGGCAGGATCGATCTTTCCTTTTTCATAAAGGTCGAGCTGTAGCTTTACCGACTTATGGCGATTGCCACCTGCCGGACTGTGCGTGGTACATTCCGGTGAAGTGATCAGTCCGTCGGTGGTTGGATATCGCCTAGGGTCACAGGCGGAAATGTCCGTACAGTCATGCCCTGTTTCAGGAAAGTTGGTGCTGTGTGTTTCTATGGCCAAGTCCCAGTGGTTCAAGGCCATTTTTACTTCAACCCCACCGCCAATCCTATTGGCATAGTTGCGCACGCCCTGGGAACTTCCCCCGGCTCCGCAAAATTGATCCGTGATGGTTATATAGGAATTTTTCATTGCTATAAGGTTAGTGTTTTGGGTTTTTAAAGATTTCCTGTGGTTTGGATATTGTAATTCACTATTTGATCTATTACCACAGCAAATTCATCCCCTTCAAAGAGCGCTTTGTAAAACCCATCTTTATCGTATTTGTGCTTTATTTTTTCGAGGGTTTTATAAAAACAATCCTTGATATTCTTGTCAGTCAATTTTATGGTGAAATCCACCTGATAATTCGAATATTCATTGTTTAGATTGTTAATGAATTTTGTGTGATTGGCCGTATAAAGGAGTTCTGCGAATTTTTTATTGTTCAATTTCCAACAGAAAATAAAGATGGTCGCTATCCTTAATTTGTCATCCACACTGTGAATTCCTCTTGTAGTTTCATATATGATGTTTTCGATTTCCATAGCATTGATTTAAAATGGTGCAGGGCCTTTTTTCTTTTGCCAAAGCTCTTCCTGCTTATATTGCTTGTCATCCAGAGACTGTTGATCTTCGAAGGATCCGGAAGGAGTTTGGTCATCATCGTCTTCCATGTCTTCCTTTTTGAATGCCCAAGGGGATTTGAATTCCTTCATCTCTATTTCGTTTAGCCATTCCTCAGGTTTGAGGATGTATGGCCGGGCGATTTCTGTGTAATAGTTGATATGGGGCGTATTGTCTTCCTGAATGTTTACGATCGTGGATGGAATCTTGCATCGGGCGGTTTTGCCCAGGCTGAACCCACGTTTTTTCTCCATGTAGTATTTGAGCTTTTCCTCGTCGATCTTGTATTTTTTGGTCTCGTTGATGTAATGGAGCATCCTTGGACGACTGATTTTGAGCTCTGGGATCTTGTAGGTGAGGAACATTTCCTTTACCCAGTTTTCCACGGAAGCATCCACTTGGTTCTTGGTGACCTCGACGATTTCCCGCATCTGGTCTGTTATAAAATCCTGCGGCTCAAACCACAAACGGTCCTTTTTCTCATGGAATACCTTTCGGTTGGCCAAGAAGTGGATCCACGCGGGGATCTCTTCTTTCATCTTGTCCACCATAAAGGGGTCGCGGGTCCTGAGTTTGGGTACCTTCACCACAAACCAGCGGGTTTCCTCATCTTCCATTTTCATGAGGTTGTCGGCATCATTGGAGCAAATAATCAGCTTGCCGTAATAGGGGATTTCTTGGATGTCCATTCCTTTGTTTTCTAAGAAAATAGTGTCAGAGGTTACCAGCTGCTTGAGCTTCTCCTTCTCCGCTTTCTTGTCCACTTCCAAGAACCCTTCATCCAGCCCGATGATGAATTTGGTCGCATAATGGCCGTTAAAGTTCATTTTGAAACGGTCATTGTTTAGGACGGTACCGTTGCCGTTGTACACCATGCAGAGCCATTTGATAAAGGTGGATTTACCTGTACCGTTTTCGGGCGATACCAGGCAGGGCACGGGAAGCATTTCCTTTGGGTGCTGCAGCTGGATGGTCAGGTAATCCATGGCTACGGTAAATTGGTCACCCTTATATGCCTCTTCTTTGTACATTTCCTCCTCTTCATCCCACCAGATGCGGCCTTTTCCTTGGAAAAGGTGTTTGATAAATTGTAATGTCGTATCCACCCTTCCGGGCTTAGGTTCATGCACCAATGGTTCCATGAGGTTATAGCAGCCATATACCACTCGTTTATAAGACACTGGATCCCAGTTGGGCTCCACATGGTAGGAATCATATTTTGGAATCTGTTCATTGATCATTCTGTTGGCGATGGCCTGTGGGTAGTCACGCTTGATTTCCGCGACTGACCATCGCTTTACTTTTGTTTCCAATAGTCCATACCGGTTGGGGATTTGGATAATCTTCACCCAGTCAATGCCAATTCGCATGTAGCGGTCGGCATCTTCGATTTTGACATAGGCCAGTTCTTCTCCCGTCCATTCATATTTGATCTTTTGGTAGATGAAAGGACGGGAGCCAATGTATTCTTTATAGATATTGTAAAACTGGTTTCTACCATGAAGTCCAAAGTGCTTATCAATGGTGCTTTGTTGGCCATCTGTCAGAATAATACCATCGAACCATCTTTTGGCAAAATGGAATTGGGTAAGGTCTTCAAAGATGTCTTTGGCCTTGGCAGGAGTCTGGATTAATAAGTCGTCCAGCCCTTTGGCGGTGTCCACAAGCTTCGACTTACCGTGCATAAAGTACACTTGCGAAAGGGGAACATTCTTGTCCTCTATAAGCAGGTGCAGGGAATTGCGGAAATTCCCCACGGCATTGGCAAAGCTCTTTTGGCGAATATAAAGGTCCTTATCCTCTGCCCACTTGACCACTAGTGCATCGGCATCCAGCAGCATCACGATGTTTTTTACTTTGCAGTCAATGATGACCTTTTGGATCAGCTCATTGATTTCTCGCTTGTGGTTGGTGTCTCCGCCATAAAAGCCATGAATACCTGGAATGCCCATGAATTCCACTCCCTCCATGCCCTTGATCTTGGATTTTTCCATCCATGCCTTGAGCGCTTTAAATTCCCCTTCGATCAGCACCAGCGTTTCGATCTGGCTATTCTTCCGGTCTATCCAAGCCTTGATGATGCCGGGCGTCAGGTATGGGTATTGCCCGGATCCTTTTTCCTGATGGTATTTAGCCGTCTGCTTTTTGCCATCCTTTTCGTAGGTGCGTTCTTTTTCGAGGCGTATCCTGACGAAGTTGTTTTCCCATTTGTTTCCTTCCTTTCGCCAGCGAAGGGGAGATCCCGTGACATTGAAATAGTTGATCTGGATGCCCTTTTCGCAGGGCTCTAGCAGCTTGTGGGTTTTGGTCTCCTCAGTTTCTATCCATCCACCCTCGACACTTTTAAATACCGGGGTAGTGAGGCTGTTGGCTTCTTCGGAAATGTCAAGCGCACGCAGCCGCTTTTCGTAGTATAATTCGACATCATTGCTTATTTTTTGATTGGTGGGCATTCTTGTTTAGACTAAAGATTTTAGACAATAGATGTTATGCTTGTGACTGGAGGCAGGCGAATAGGGGATTGGAAAAATCCTTGGTTTTATAATTCAGCCAGATGCATTCGGTCCGTTTGGAATCGTAGCCTTTCCCGTTTGATCTGGAGCCTCTAGAATAAGTTTCCAAATCGATCCGCTGAAAGCCATTCGGTTCCAATGCCTCCTCATAGATGGGATGGAAGTACCCTGACATGATCACCTTTCCCTTACATGAAGTCACAAAGTCCAGTACCTCCTGGTGTTGCTCATTGGTCATTTCGTTGGCGTAATCATTGAAGTTTACCCGGGTGTCCTTCAGGTAGGGGGTGTCCCAATAGAAGCAGGTGTCCTTTGAATCCCATTTTTTGGCCACGACCATGCAGTCCTGATTTTCGATGATGATGTTTTTGATTCTCCGGTGGATGGCCGGTAGAGATTCCAATCCATTGAAAAAGGTGCGGGCGACTGAGCTCTCGTATTTGGTACCGCCATAATTGAAGCTTTTATTCCCCATTGAACCGAGGTATCCCATTGACAGTACTACATAAATCTGTCTGGCCCGTTCGATTTTCTCCTCTTCCGTTCTGAATGTTTGCCGGCAGCGTTTCCATTCTTCTCGGGAATAAGGCGTGAGGTCTAACCTTCTGGAAAGTTCTTTTACCGATTCGGGATCCCGTACGACCTCAAATAGGGTTACTAGGTTATCATCGATGTCGTTATACACTTCACAGAATGACGGGTCCTTCTGCATCATCACCCCAGCCATCCCGCCACAGGGTTCTACATAGTGTCGGTGGACGGGAAGAATCTGGGAGATAAACTTGCCAACCTTGTTGAATTTACCTCCATAGTAGGGGGTAAGGGTTTTGAGTTTAGCCATGGGAGGCCTCCTTTCCAGCCATTTTGCTGTAAATGTGAAATAGCCTTAAAAACTCTTCTCGGATGTCCAATTGGTTGGCAATACAAAATGGCTTTCCCTTATAAGCGTGTTTGGCTTCTCGAAAAGTTATATGTTCAATTTCAAGTGCTTTTCGATCTTCTATTTTTACTTCTTTTGAAAGGGGGTAATTGAACGAAAACTTATCTGCTATTGCCCTCATTAAGCCGTCCTCTATTCGCTGATAGTCTGGCATGGACTTTTTGATTGGGCTTGCCATGTCTCCTAGATATGCTTCTGAAGCATCATGAAGCAATCCTTCGAGTTTTAAGTGGTTAGGTAACCCATTTGATACTTCTATAGAATGATTCGCAACCGAATAGTGGACTGGAAGGTGATTGCCAAACCTGCATTCCAGCGCAAGGCCATGGGCAATGTCTTCAATGACAATGTCATCTGGGTTAGGGTCGAATACGTTCAGGTATTTCCCTGAATAGGTGAGAATACATGAACCGGCATACAAGGTTTCGTCAGCCTTAGGAATTTCCTTACCAATTCGTTTTCGGTCAAAGTGATCAGCATGGACCTGTCTGGTGGATACTTCCTCCAGGTGTCTTGCATCAATGAGTTTATGTTCTCCACCGGATCCGTCACAGATACTTTTAGCTTCATCGAAATCAAATCGATGGGCCTTATCAATATCGGTGGTATAACCGGCCTGTCCTGCTCGCCAAAATAATAGGGAGTTCCCAACATAGCTGTTTGCCCAAATAAGGTACTTACTCATCAGTAGCCTCCTT
This sequence comes from Echinicola strongylocentroti, assembly GCF_003260975.1. Lineage (NCBI taxonomy): Bacteria > Pseudomonadati > Bacteroidota > Cytophagia > Cytophagales > Cyclobacteriaceae > Echinicola > Echinicola strongylocentroti. The sequence continues at coordinate 4,591,298 of NZ_CP030041.1, forward strand.
CCCCAGTTTTTCTGAGACTAGTTGATCTTTCCTCTCTTGGATGGTGCTTAGTAGGGTCTCCATTAGTTCCAAGTTTTTTTCTTCTACCGCACTGATAAAGTCAACACCCAATTTTCTTAAATATGGGTCATTAGGCCGGCCTAATCTGTCTCTTGAGATAAACTCTGCCCGGTAACTGACTGGGTTGGTGTACCAGCTTCTTGAATAAACCACCGCATCTTCCCATGGCTGGCGGTCTCGCGTGCTTATAGCTCCAGATTTTGCTGATTTGATTAAATTATGCCAGTCGAATTTGTCTTTGAATGACTTTTGCTCCGGCCATGGGCTTTCCATAGCCAGGGTGATTTCTTTATTGGCTTTCTTTTCTTCCTCTATCGACCGTTCTAGATCACATTCCATTTCCCATAATACATCCCTGATGCCTTTTATTTCTGTTAGGGAGATGGTAGTCAGGACAAGGGTTTCATGCTTTTTGTTGGTGATCAGGATCTCGGCCTTGTCTTTGGTTTTTTTTGCCAATTCTATCTTGAAGTCTGGCGAAGTCCAGGCAAATGATTTCATGTTACGATTGGTTTTTGAGTTGTTTTAATTCCTGCGTTTTTCTCATGATCCTTAGCCATAGTTCTGCCCTTTGCTTTTCGGTTAGGCTGCGGTCATAGTCTATTCTGTTATGATATCGCTGGATATCATCCTCCAGCATCAGGATGTCCTTGGGCAGTTGGGGATTTTGGGAAGTCTGCGTTTCGGGTTCGTTTGATTTTCCTGTCGATTTCCCGGATGGCTTCTCTGTACCGGCTGGTAAGTTCATAGCGTTTCTTCTTTAAGGCGTGTATTCGGTTTTGTTTTCGGTAATGGGTGTTTTGGGCCACACGGATGATGCTGGTGACAGATAATCGCATGTCGCGCAGCCTATCGATCAGTAAATTCAAGATCCACCTCCTTCCTGGGATAGGATCATGAGTAGGCTGATCAGCCATCCAGTGCCGGCCATCAGTAAAGTGATGAAGAGTGCAAGAATGAATTTTGGCAATAGGTCAATCGGCTCTCTATCTGGATGATTACCCATGGCTGGCCTCCTTTCCCTGATCAATGACGCATTTGATTTTGATGTCGTGATTGACCTCGATCCTATATTCCATTGCCTGTACTTCGTAGATGCTCAGCTTCCAGACCAGCAGCCCCGTTTCGGCTGCGGCATCCATGATTGTATGGATAATGTTTTGGTTCATGGTCGGCCTGGTGATCTTGGGGAGGTACAGGCCGGAAAGTCGTTCGCTGAATTTTTCCCTAAAGCGATTTTCAAATAGTTCTTTCATGGCGTTTTACTTGATTATAAATCCGATGAACATTCCCAGTGCCATTGCTACTATCATCCCGAGGGCGAAGCCTTTTCCATTGTCATCCTCTTTTTGGATCCCTGCTTCGAATCCCTCTTCATATTTGGCACTGGCGAAGGTTTCGCATACCTGAGTGTAGATGGACATTCTCTCGGCTGGATACAGGTTTTTCCAAGGTTGCCCGTAGCGTTGCTCTGCGACCAGGTCTTTGGCTTTATCGAGTGTCACGGCTGTACCTCCTTTCTTAGCTTGAATTGCTCGCCTACTTGGATGGTGTCGGCACGCTCGAAGAAAAACCAGTTGTAGGTGAAGGTGTGCGGCTCTCCGGAGATGTCCTGAAAGATGATCAGCACACGGGATCCGTCCTTGTCGATGACGGTACCTTCTGGCCGGACGGTGTATTTCCGTGGGGCACATCCGCCCATCAGCATAAGCAGCCACATGATCAGGGATAGCAGCGTGGCGTAAAGAGCTCCTTTTCCATGTCTAGGCATTGGTGGCCTCCTTTCCTTTTTGAGTCGTGAGAATTGAGTCGTGAGATTTGAGAATAACCTCGTTCGATGGCCGGCCATTGGTGGAGAGGACTCTGAATTTTATTACCCAAACCAGAGGGTTTGAATTCCACATTTTGTCATTGTGGATGCTAAACCAGATACTTAGAAATCCATTCATGTAGGAATGGGTGGTTTTATAGATCCCTTTCCAGGTTTCAAATTCGGCTCCCTCGGCTTTTGCGCCCTCTTCCGTAATATCCTGGATCCTTTCCATGCGAATATCTTCCACCATCAGCCATATTCGAGCAATTGATTTTGGCATGTGAATGGATGGTTTCCATTTGATTCCTTTTTCTCGCATGGTTTGTTTCCATCCATCAGGATCACATAGGGATTCTGTTTTAAACCGGGTTACTTTTTCCGGCCATACGCTAAACCCTTCTCTCACCCAAATAATGTCTCCCGGTTTTCCGTAAGGGCATTTCAGGTTATCCCAGAAAATCCATTGGGTGCTCAGCGTGCTCTTGAATACTTGCCAACCAGTTTCACTTTCTCTTTTTACAATCCAGAATTTGCCTGGAGTCTTGTTATATTCCTCTAGACCGGTTAGCCTTCGGGTTTCGCTTTTGGAACCATTTAAGGTAGCAATGACCATATCGGTCTGCATCAGCATAGGGATCTCCTTAATGGTGATATCTGGTGTAAGGTGTAGATCAGCCATGGGCGACCTCCTTTTTCTGGGCGTTTGATTTGTGCCCATTGTTAACCCTATTCAGCACAATGGTTTGTACATTCCTTTTAGGTCTGTCCTCGGAAGGATCTACCTCAGCACTAAAAGCTATGATCAATTCAGGCCTTGGGATGATAAGCTGTTTTTCCGCTTTTCTATCAATCACCAATTCACTTTCTGCAATGAGCGCGTTCAACTGGCCTTCGTCAAAGTCAAAAGCTTCATCAATAAGGATACACTCCGTTTCTTTAGTTACTTGACTGAACCCAAAAGTCGCCCTGTTATCAGTCAAAGCCATTCGGTCTTGCAGACGTACCGTTTTCTTACCCTCTGCCAGTTTATTGGCTAGTCTTGATTTACCTGATCCCTTAGGACCATATATCAGAATGGTGTTTGAATCAGCCATTGGATTCCTCCTTTCTCTTGCCGTTTGACTTATATTCTGTTTTTATCCTTTCACCATGATTGGTGAGCCAATTGCCAAATGCTATTAGTTCATTTGGCGTGAATCGAGTGGAGAAGGAAACGGACAGGGAAATGATTTCCCAATGGCGGGAATGCTCCCATTTTTCCTTCTCCAAAACCATAAGGTTTATGTCCTCGTCCAATCTTTCTTTATTAAAAAAGTGCTCTTCTATAATATGTGCCATGGCTTGAATTATTTATCCCAGCCTTTAAAGGCCCGTTCCTTTTGTTGTTTTTTGACGGTCTGTTTCCCGGTGAGGGTCTTGTTAGAATAGCAGGATTGCATGGCCGTCATAAGCATTAGTCCCACTAGCATTTTGATAAGGTATTTCATCGTTTTATAGGATTTGGTTGTACATTATCCGGTATGGGTAACCCGTGAGGGTTGTCGGTATGGTGTCCGGATCTCTTCACCATACTTATGGGGGAGCTTGTCAAAGTCACCTCTCCGAAACCGGGTTTTATTATTTACCCGGATAACAAAGTCCAGGTAGGAATCCATGCAGTCGTATAATCTGGTTTTGGTGATGTTTAGACTTTCTCCCCGATAGCTTAGATCGAGTTGGTAGATGCCTCCGGTAAATACCACTGGCGGCATTTGGTAAGGTGGTGTGTTGAGGATTTGCGCGATCAGCGTATCCATATTACGGGTTGACATGTTCAGGTACTTTTGTGATTTGAATAAATTCTCCTTTATGTTCATCTGCCATCATGATGATCTGATCACCATAGGTGGTGATTCTGACATCCTTGGCGTCTTTTACCGATACATTCCGGTCATATTCCGTTCGCCACCATTCGAATTGCTTTCCCATCTCCTCCATGTTTTTGAAGGGGCTGTCCGTGGTGATGGTCTCTTCACACATTTCCACCCACCCTAGCAGGTGTTTGAGGGTGGTATTGGTGAGCGATGATTTTTCGTGACGTATTTTCATAGTTCGAAAAGGCTTTTGGTTCTTCTTGCTGCTTTTCTGGCACGCTTGGCATGATGTGACACGCGTTGTCCCAGTTTGTAAATGGTGCGGGTTTCTTCCGTGAACATTACAATGGTCGCCAGTGAGATGATGATGAGGCTGACCATGGCGCGGATATAAAACTTCCTGTCTCCATTAGGGTCGAATGGCAACCCTAGATAGTCCTGTCTTTCTTCTATTGTCATTTTTGAAAAGTGTTGCTTTTGAAAAAGGTATTTTACCGTTAGGAAAGCCGATCCGTAGATTAAGCTCAAGCTCTTCATTGATAGACTTGAGCTCCTTTTTGGTCAGCCAAATCAGCTGAATGGTCGAAAAGGGATTTCCCTTTAGTGTCCTGAGTTCAGTCCATAGCCGCTTAAGGTCTTTTTTAAGGATCCGCTGATCCCGCATTAGTAGGCCAATGTTTGATTGGTACATTTTTGTAGGGATTTGGCTTGATCGATCAGGTTCAGCATTTCCGCGCGTTGGTTTTTGAAATTGCTTTCTGCTGTTGGCAGCAATTCCATGATGTAGCCCTGCACTTGATTGACAGCCCTTAGCTGTACCATATCGCTTTCCCGAGCGTAGTGTCCTGCGATCAGCTTGATCTTGGTGATTGCTTTCGCTCGCTTACCGTTCATTTTGCCAACAGCCTGATAGGCTTTTTCCCTGGCATTGGCGAATTTTTTTAATTGAATACATGCTTTCATACGTGAAAATTACTTGGTTAAACCAAAGCGGTTTTTGATTTCGGAAGTCACGGTAGATTGCCCAATAATTTCGTCTGGTTCGATTTCTCTTAATTGCGCAATCCATTCCTTAATGGCTTCGAGTTCTGGCACGGAAATAGGTGTTTTGTTTACATTATCAGTCAGTTGAGTAAATCTCCTGCGTGACATACCCATTTTCCTAAGTGCCTCCTCGGTGGGCCTTACTTCCTCGATCCCCGCCTCTTCAAATAGTTCCTTTACTCTAATAGCTATCATGTATTTTTAATTTGTTGTACAACAAATACATATTTGTTACGTATCAAAATACGTGAATAATGCGTATAAATACAAGTGATATTTATGTAAAACACATATTTTTAGCGTATCTAATTGATTTACAACACGTTATTTTTGCGTATAGCATGTAATAAAAATGTATGGACGAATTCAGAAGTAAAGTAGCAGAGGGGCTAAGGAAGCTCCGACTGGAACGTGATTACAGTCAGGAGTTTGTAGCCGAAAAGCTCGGAAAGAATGACTATACGGGATATCAGCGCATAGAACTTGGGCGTACGGAGCTGAAGTTTGAAGATGCCTATAAGCTGGCGAAGCTGTATGACGTGACCATGGAGCACATCTTCCATCCTGATAAAAATGAGGGGGGCTTATCTAAGGCCCAAGATGCCGCATTGCCCGGGTACACCAAAAAGAATATGGTGCAGATGATGGTTGCCCTAGATGGCTCAGAAGAGCAGCTAAAGCGGCAATTTGACTTTTTAAAAGGAGTCAATGAGGTCATCAAGGCTCAGATATTTTGAAACCAGTTTTGAAACCAGATCACCCTTTTTGAAGCTGAAACCAAGACACAAAACAGCATTTAACTAATTTACAAGCACTTACATGGGTAAATCGGAAAATCCTCTCGTGCGCACAAAAAGGCCTTTCGGTATTTTCCGGAAGGCCTTTCGTGTTTTAAGAGGATTGGAGCTTGGTTTTAGGGATTAAGGATCAAGCGGAAAAGTTGGGGCTGATAGAACGCTGATGACACAGGCTCAAAAAATGTACGCTGATCTTTTTATATTGGAGGACACATTTCTATTGCTTAATAGAAGAGAAATCCGAATTCTCTATTTGATTCTGGGTGTGCTGTGTATTCCATGAGAAATAAAATCTACTGGCAAAAAAGCGTATAATCAAATTCCAGTTTAAGGAAAAAATCAACGCAAATCTTAATCATCTGCGTCATCAGTGTTCTATAAAAAAAAATCGATTTAGCATATAGTGCAATTGCCTTATTGTTAAAATTGCTTCTTTTGATTGCTTTTGAGTTATTGAATGTTTTTCCGTTTGGTTTTCTTTTTGAGCTTGTTTTAGAAGTTGTGTTAATATTTTTAGTTTTATGGTTTTACTTTTTTAAAAAATTAACTAAATAGAGCTCTCGTTATGTTGTTCGCTTCCCCGCAAACGATTAAATCACCATTACTTATGTTTAGATCCTTTGGCATATCGTCATTTATAAAGTCCCCACTCTTGTTGGTTTTATGGCTGGGTGCAGCCTGTAGTGTTTTTGGGCAGGATAGAGTATTGTACAAGCAGGCAAATGTCCCAACGGCACAGCGGGTGGAGGACTTGCTGGCTAGAATGACACTGGAGGAAAAAGTAGGGCAGCTTTCTACTTTACTCGGGTGGAAGATGTACCAAAAGGACGGAGAAGAGGTGACGGTCAGCAAGGCCTTCGAAGAAGCAGTACAGCAGCGGCATATCGGTATGCTGTGGGCTACTTTGCGTGCAGACCCATGGACGCAAAAGACCCTGACGACCGGATTAAATCCCAGACAGGCTGCCGAGGCGACCAATGCGATGCAAAAATATGCCCTTGAAAATACCCGTTTGGGCATTCCCATGATGATGGCCGAGGAATGTCCCCATGGGCATATGGCCATCGGTACCACTGTTTTTCCGACGTCCATCGGACAGGCAAGTACGTGGAACCCAGCGTTGATCAAGGAAATGGCTGCGGCAATTGCCTTGGAAGCAAGGCTGCAAGGAGGGCATATTGGCTATGGGCCGGTGCTGGACCTTGCCCGGGAGCCTAGATGGTCAAGGGTAGAAGAAACCTATGGCGAAGATCCCTATATCAATAGCCAAATGGGGGTGGCCATGGTGAGTGGGTTTCAAGGAGAGGATGTTGCATCCGGAAAAAATGTGATTTCGACCTTAAAGCATTTTACCGCTTATGGTGTTCCCGAAGGAGGACACAACGGTACCAGTGTGAGTATCGGCCAGCGTGAACTGCACGAGAGTTATTTGCCACCCTTCAAGGCCGCGGTAGAGGCCGGGGCACTTTCGGTGATGACCGCGTATAATTCCATCGATGGAGTCCCATGTACTTCCAACGGTTACCTGTTGAACAATGTGCTGCGGGATGATTGGGGATTTGACGGTTTTGTGGTCTCTGATCTGGGCAGTATCAGTGGCCTTAAGGGCAGCCACCATGTCGCGGCCACCTCGGAGGATGCCGCCAAACTGGCGATCAATGCTGGTGTGGACTCGGATTTGGGAGGGTATGGTTTTGATAAGTATTTATTAGAAGCGATAAAATCCCGGAAAGTTTCCCAAGCAGTGCTGGACCAAGCGGTAAGTAGAGTGCTAAAGGTGAAATTTGAGATGGGGCTATTTGAAAACCCCTATGTGGATCCCGAAAAAGCAGCCAAAGAAGTTCGTTCCACAAGTCACGTTGCATTGGCCAGGAAGGTGGCTCGGGAAGGAATAGTACTCTTAAAGAATGAGGACAATGTTTTGCCGTTAAGTAAAACGTTGAAGAGCATAGCCGTGATCGGTCCCAATGCAGATAATACTTACAACCAACTGGGCGACTATACTGCCCCCCAAGCAGAGGAAAATGTGGTGACCGTGCTGGAAGGCATTCAGGCCAAAGTAGGTAATGATGTTCAGGTCAATTATATCAAAGGCTGCGCTATTCGCGACACCACTCAAAGCCAAATTGCTGAAGCGGCAGCTCTGGCTGCTAAATCTGATGTGGCCGTGGTGGTGTTGGGTGGGTCGAGTGCGAGGGACTTTGATACGGAGTATGAAGAGACCGCTGCGGCTAAGGTCAGTGACACTGAAGAAGGCGAAGTGATCAGTGATATGGAGAGTGGAGAAGGCTTTGACCGGATGACCTTGGAGCTGCTCGGTGACCAACTCCAACTCGTCAAGGCAGTGCAGCAAACCGGGACTCCCGTTGTGGTGGTCTTGATAAAGGGTCGTCCGTTAAACCTGAACTGGATCGATGCAAACGTGCCGGCCATTGTAGATGCCTGGTATCCTGGCCAGGAGGGAGGAAATGCCATAGCAGATGTCCTGTTCGGGGATTATAACCCTTCAGGAAGATTGACCATCTCTGTCCCTAGGTCAGTTGGGCAATTGCCGGTATTTTATAATTATAGAAATCCCCAAAGGCATGATTATGTGGAGGGAAGTGCTGCGCCACTCTATGCATTTGGACATGGCTTGAGCTATGCGGATTTTACTTACACTGACCTGGAAATCACTACATCTGGAAATGCCCGATCCCCTAAGGTGACGGTGCAATTTGAGGTGAAAAATAGCAGCAATGTTGATGGCGAAGAAGTGGTCCAGTTGTATGTGAAGGACATGGTCAGCAGTACGGTGAGGCCTCTCATGTCGCTGAAGCGGTTTGAAAAGGTAATGGTTCCTGCCGGGGGATCCAGAAAGATTTCGTTTACATTAGGAGCGGAAGACTTGCAGGTTCTAGGGCAGGATTTGGAATGGCTGGTAGAACCGGGGAACTTTCAGGTTATGGTGGGACGCTCATCGAGGGATATCCGGTTGGAAGGAGAATTTGTCTTGGAGTGATTATGTTAAACCCGGATTATGCGTCAGGAATCGTAGTGAGAGCTGAAATTGCAAGAAAATCAGTTAGTTTGGAGGTATTAGCGTAGCATCGCTACGGTTATGCCGAAAACTAAAGTGAAACGGCTGATTTTGAAGCAGTTTCAGGTCGTAACAGATAGGCTAATGCATATTCCGGGTTAAACGATGAGGATAGCAAAGGGAGCGTGGGAATTGGTTTGTTAGGAAAATAATTAAAAGATGAATATGAAGAAATGGACAGGGGTAGTGATGGTGTTTGCCATGACTTGCGCAGTATTGGGCTGTGTCAAAAAAGAAAGAGGGAATGCAGCGAAAACCATAGCTGAAGCCAATCTTGTGCAGTACGTGAATCCCTATATCGGCTCGGGAGGTCATGGCCATGTTTTTGTCGGGGCCAATGTGCCTTTTGGCGGTGTACAGCTGGGACCGGTAAACCTTACGGAAGGCTGGGATTGGTGTTCTGGGTACCATTATTCTGATTCGACCATCATTGGGTTTGCCCACACCCACCTCAGTGGAACGGGCATAGGAGATCTGGGTGATGTTTTGGTGATGCCCATCGTGGGAGAGGTAGCAGTGGCCAAAGGTAAGCCAGAGCAGCCTGATACAGGATACTTCTCCTATTTTGATCATGAAAACGAAACGGTGGAGGCGGGTTACTACCGTGTCCACTTGGACCGTTATGATGTTAATGCTGAATTGACCGCCACTGAGCGGGCGGGCTTCCATCGGTATACATTTCCCGAAAGTGAAGATTCAAAATTACTGTTTAACCTGAAACAGGGGATTGGCTGGGATGTGTCCACCAAGACTCATATTGAACTGGTGAACGATACCACATTGACAGGGTACCGTTATTCCAAAGGTTGGGCAAAGGATCAAAAGCTGTATTTCGCCGCCAAGCTATCCAAACCAGTGGCTTCTTTTGAGGTCTTTGATGAGAATAAACCTAAAGAGGGGACTTCATATACAGGGAAACAAATAAAAGCGCTGCTGGGATTCTCTACCACTGCTGATGAGGGCATCCTGCTGAAAGTAGGGGTATCCCCTGTAAGCACAAAAAATGCACTGGAAAACCTGAAGCAGGAAATTCCCCATTGGGATTTTGATAAGACTGTCGCGGATGCCAAGGACAAATGGAACCATGAGCTGAACAAGATTCAGGTAGCAATGGGCGATGAGGTAGCGTTGACCAAATTTTACACAGGACTTTACCACACCATGATTGCTCCATCAGTCTTTAATGATATCAATGGCGATTATGCTGGTGACGATGGCAAAATACGAAACGACACCTCATTTACTAACCTTACCACATTTTCCCTTTGGGATATTTATCGGGGTTGCAGCCCACTGTACACGATTTTTCAGCAGGACAGAATGGAAGATATGGTGCAGTCCATGCTGAAGATTTATGAGCAACAGGGCAAGCTGCCCGTTTGGCACTTGGTGGGCAATGAAACCAATACCATGCCCGGTTATAGTGCGGTTCCTATCGTGGTGGATGCCTATCTCAAAGGGATTCCAATGGATCCAGAACTGGCCTATAAAGCGGTGACAACCTCAGCCATGCGCGATGACCTGGGGCTGGACAAGGTCAAAGAGCTAGGATACATTTCTGCGGACGGGGAGGTAGAGAGTGTCTCCAAAGGCTTGGAGTACGCCTTGGCAGATTGGTGTATCGCGCAGATGGCCAAGGAACTTGGGAAGCAAGAGGACTATGAGTATTACGCCAAAAGAGGGCAGAATTACCGTAATTACTTTGATCCCGAAGTGGGATTTATGAGGGGAAGAATTTCTGAAAAGAAATGGAGGGAACCTTTTAGTCCGTTTACTTCCGTCCATATGAAAGGGGATTTTACAGAAGGCAATGCTTGGCAATATACCTGGTTGGTACCGCAGGATGTCGATGGTTTGGTCGGCCTCCTAGGTGGCAAAGAGGCTTTTGCTGCCAAACTGGATTCGCTCTTCATGGTGGAAGGTGATATGGGTGAAGAAGCTTCCAATGACATCACAGGGCTGATAGGGCAGTATGCCCAAGGGAATGAGCCTAGCCATCATGTGACCTATATGTACGCTTATGTGGACCAATCGTATAAAACCGCCGAAAAGGTACGCTATATCCTCAAAAACCTCTATGCCAATGATCCCGATGGACTGAGCGGCAATGAAGATGTCGGTCAAATGTCCGCTTGGTTGGTGCTTTCTTCATTGGGATTCTACCCCGTGGAGCCTGCAGGAGGAAAATATGTCTGGGGCAGCCCAACGGTAAACGACGCAGTCATTAGAATGGATAATGGAAAAACGCTCGAGCTTACCGTAAACAACAATTCACCAGAGAACATCTATATCCAGGAAGTGACCTTTAATGGTAAGCCGTACAGTAAGCAGTTTCTTATGCATGAGGATATTATAAAGGGAGGAAAATTGGTAGTCGAGATGGGGAACTCCAAGGAATGAGAATCTTACTTTATTGAATAAAAATAGAATTGCTATCGATTGCTCATAATTATGCGTTCATAGGATAGCAGATCCCTTATTGAAGAGAGGCCTATATAGGGGGTGTTCTCTGTATAGTATATATTGTTTTTATAATATATTGAAAACAAGCTATTTATTGTTTTTTTCTGGTAAAGAGATGGCTTAATAATGATATTTGAAGGTCGTGAAATATGGGAAGTAGTTGGGTAAAGGATTTGGATTTTTTTGTATGGATTAATACTGTGTAACTGGTAAAGTATGTGCATATAATTTTATAAAGGAAGAAAAATAATACTTTTTCAAGTAAAAAACACTGATTAATTTTGGATAGCTGATTTTTACTCCCTATAATGCAAACGATTGCGCATGCAATCGATTGCACTTAGCCTTTTTTATAACAATAAACCTCTAAAACAATGGCACAAAATGTACCGAAAAAGCCACTTCCCAAGTGGCTGGTCGAAAAGACCGTTTGTTCAATGAAATGGGGGCTGCTATTTCTATTGGGAATAGGGCTTTCCGTTTCGAGTTTTGCACAAGAAGTGATCACAGGTACTGTGATTGCATCCGATGAAGGAGAGCCCATACCGGGTGCTTCTGTCCTTCTAAAAGGAACCACCACCGGAACTACCACTGACTTTGATGGTAATTACAGCATTGCTGTTCCTGATGGGGAAGCTGTTTTGGTCTTTTCATTTATAGGGTATGAAAAGCAGGAAGTATCAGTGGGCAATCGATCCAAAATCGACATTGAATTAGTATCCAGCTTGACAGATTTGGAGTCGGTGGTCGTGGTCGGATATGGCACCATGAAAAAATCCGATGTGACGGGAGCCATTGCCGGCGTAGACAGTGACCTGATTACAGAGCGAGGGACTACCAGCCCCGTACAGTCTCTCCAAGGAAGTGTGGCCGGTGTCCAGGTGAGCAATAGCACAGGACGATTAGGAGATGGCTTCAATATGACCATTCGTGGTAATAACTCCCTTGCTGGATCTAGTCCTTTATATGTAGTCGATGGAGTGGTCACTAATAATATCGACTTTTTGAATCCTAATGACATAGCTAAAATAGAAGTGCTGAAAGATGCTTCTTCTGCGGCCATCTACGGTTCACGGGCCGCTGGTGGCGTAGTGATCGTAGAGACCAAAGGTGGGACGGATATTCCCGATGCGACTACCTTTTCATTTGATACTTTCTATGGGGTAAAAACCCCCGCTAGGCTACCTGAGATGATGAGCCTGGAGCAATGGAGGGATTATCATATGTCCGCTTATTTGGGTACTGAGAATAATGGCGAAGGAAAGACACCCCAACAATATGAAGATGTCGTATTAGGCCCAAATAACCCCGTATTGGCTGAGCGGTTTAATAACCTGGATGGATTTGACTGGTATGATGCCGTCCTCAGAAATGGTATGCAGACCAATAACCACCTGACCATTTCCCATAGAAGTGGGGCGTCTACCTATAATATTGGTGTTGGTTATCAAAAAGAAACGGGTACCCTGGAGCAAGAAAGCTTGGATAAGTACACGTTTAATATGAACATCAACCAGCACATTAATGACAAATTCATGGCTGGTGCAAATATGGCCTTGTCCCATGGAAACAATCAGCGAGGAAGTGGCAATGCCATGCAGGAAGCTTTCAGGCTAAATCCATTTTTGAGTCCTTATGCCATTGATGAAAATGGTGATGAGATAGTGGGTGAATTATTTCCCCAACCGGGTAAGTTGACGTACCCCAACGGAGACTGGGCAGCGAACAAGACGAGTACCTATAACCCCCTATTGGAGATCGCCAATTCCAGTGATGAGACAAGGAGCTTAAGAGGCGTCGGTAATGCTTATTTGCAATATGATCCACTGGATTGGTTGAGCCTGAAATCCACCTTCTCTGTGGGCTTCAATAACAATAGAAGAGGACGTTCTTGGGGAGCACAGACCAATACGGGAATCAACAATGGTAACTTGCCTTCCTCTGAGGTCAGTTATTATAATAATATGAACACTACCTGGGATAATCAGCTGAACATTAGCAAGTCCATCAACGACCATACGTTTAACTTCTTGGCGCTTCAAAGTATCTTTGTGGACCGGACAGAAACGGCCAATATGTCATCTACCCAGCAGCCTTTCGAAACCGAATTCTATAACGTAGAGTCTGGTTTACAAGAGACGTATAACCTTGGGAATTATTTTAGCAAAAGCCAATTGGCCTCATTTGCACTTAGGTTAAATTATTCCTATCTGGATAAGTACTTGGTGACGGTTTCCAATAGATGGGATGGATCTTCCCTCCTTTCTGAAGGAAATAAATGGCAGGCGTTTCCTTCTGTAGCCCTTGGTTGGAGATTGAACAAAGAAGCCTTTTTGGCCAATTCATCCACTGTTTCTGACCTGAAACTAAGGTTGGGTTATGGTACTGTAGGGAACAACAATGTAGCACCCTACAGAACGGTGAATGCCTTGACCAACCAAACGTATTATGATTTTAATGGAACGGCAGCCAATGGTTGGACGCAAAACTCACTTGCCAATAAAGCGCTGACCTGGGAGAAGACTAAGGAAATCAACGTGGGGGTGGATTTCGGATTTATGATGAACCGCATTACGGGTAGTGTGGATTATTATAACCGGCTTTCTGACAACCTGTTGGTTACTCAAAAGCTTCCTTTGGAGATAGGTTTTAGCGATATTGCTTCCAATGCCGCTTCTGTCCGGAACAAAGGGGTGGAAGTGATGTTGAATACCATCAATGTGGAAAACAGCAACGTGACCTGGTCCACTACCTTTACATTTACCAAAAACACCAATTCCATTGAGTCCCTCTACGGACAATCAGAAGTGGATGATGTAGGAAATGGCTGGTTTATCGGAGAGTCCATAGATGCCCATTACAATTTTATCTATGATGGCGTATGGCAAGCAGGAGAAGATGCCGCAGCCTACAACCAAACAGAAGGTCAGGCTAAAGCCAAAGATGTAAACAACGACGGAGCTATCCATCCCAATGATGACCGGGTGATCCTAGGTTCATCCAATCCTTCCTGGACGGGAGGAATCATTTCCAATCTTCAGGTAGGTAATTTTGATATGAATTTTTCAGTGGCCACCCAGCAAGGAGTATTGGCCTATAGTGATTTCCATAGCAATTTCACCAATGTTACCGATAGAGGACGTCAAAAGCTCGCTTTGCCAGGATGGTATGTTCCCGAAAACGAGGTAGGGATCCCTAGCCAGGTATCCAATGAATATCCTCAGCCCAGAAATGAAGGGCAACACTGGGGCAGTGGAATGGCTTACTATAAAGATGCTTCCTTCGTGAAGATCAATAATATCGGTGTGGGCTATACTCTTCCTGAGACACTGCTCAGCCGGGCCAACCTTAAGAAGGTGCGGGTTTATGTCAATGTGCTGAATCCATTTACATTTACGGATTATGATGGATGGGATCCTGAGTGGGCTGAGGCCAGCTTAGGAGTTGGACGTGTGAGTACGATCACTACCCAGTTTGGCTTGAGTGTTAAATTTTAATCTGAAGAATTGAAAAACAATGAAGAAGATAAATTCAATTTTCGCAATGATCTTTCTGCTAGCCGCTACAGGCTGTGCGGAATTTCTGGAAGAAGATAATAAGTCCAATGTGATCGCAGAGGAGTTTTATGAAACTGCGGAGGGCTACGAGGCTTTGATCAACGCCAATTATTCGGCACTTCGTAATATTTATGGTGATGATCCATGGATGTTTGTATGTGGCACAGACCTTTACCAAGAAGGAAGGGACCGCCCTCCACAAGGACTCAGCAAGTATTTTGAGCTAAACAGCTCTTCATCTGGAGTAGATTTCCTCTATGTAAATTGCTACAAAGCCATTCAGTTGGCCAATTCTGCAGTTTATTATGCGGATATCACCGAGCAGACGGGTGTTACTACTCAGTATTTGGGAGAAGCCCGGTTTTTAAGGGCCAATGCCTATTTTCTGTTGGTTCAGTCATATGGCGGTGTTGGTATGATCACTGAGTATGTGGAGGAACCTATTTTGCAGTTTGACCGATCCAGTGCTGAAGAGGTTTATGCCTTTATCATTTCAGAGCTGGAAGGCGCTATGGGGCAAGTGTCCTCAGGAGCTTATGATGGACATGTAAACCAACGAGCCGTAGAAAACCTTCTGGCCAAAGTACACCTGACCAGAGGGTATGAGGAGTTTGGGACTGCCGATGATTTCTCCAAGGCAGCAGCCTATGCCGATAATGTCATCAACGGTCAAGGACTGAACCTTACTTCCGAAGAATTATGGCTACCGGATAATGATATGAACGAAGAAGTGATTTTCTCGGTACAATGGAGTGCCGGGTCGATCAGTTCTGATCCTACAGGGATAGGGAATAAGCAGCAGAGCTATTTCGGCCCCTATATGGGAGGCTCTGAAGTAGCTGGTGATGCACCGTACAAGACCTACACTACGTTGCCAAATCGATTTGCACTCGATCTTTATGAAGAAGGGGATGAGCGTTGGTATGCTACTTTTATGACGGAAGTGTTTGCTAGGTATTATGATTACTTCGATGTAGATGATCACAGTGGCTTGATGGTAGAGGATTTCTACGAGCCAAGGTGGTTTACGGCACAGGACAGTATCGATTATGTCAGTGCCCATCCGGACGTCGAATACCATTCTTACGGCACGACCGATCCTGATGGAGGGGCTGTTTCCCTTGACCGGGCGACCATGATCGTGAAGAAGTTTGATGATCCTAATTCCCTGTTTGGTGGGGCGAGCAGTACACGGGATTTCATCGTGTCCAGATTGGCAGAGACCTATTTGGTGGCGGCTGAGGCTTATCTGCAAGTGGGAGATCCGTCTACAGGCTTGGACCGACTAAATGTGGTCAGGGAAAGAGCTGGTGTGGCTGATGCTAGCCTTGGAGAGTTTGATATTGACTATATTTTAGACGAAAGAGCGAGAGAGCTTTTGGGTGAGTATCACAGGTGGTTTGACCTAAAGAGAACCGGTACTTTGGTAGAAAGAGCTTCTGCTCACAATAGCTGGATTACTCCTTCTAATTTTGAAGGAGCAAATGGTAATCAGAAGATTCTCAGACCAATCCCTCAAAATGCCATTGACCTTAACCAAAACAAGGATTTTCCTCAAAATCCTGCGTATGAGTAAGGTGACGAAAAGTACTTACCTATAAAAGACGGTAAAACGGGTATACGAAAAGAGGTCGGCCATTATTGGTCGACCTCTTTCTTTATCGTCCTCCTAACGATACCTAATTCCAAAACCTTTGTGCTTTGGTGGCTAGAAAAATGACGCCAATTGGTTACCGAAAATAGTGCTCGGCACTAAAAATCATATCATACCCAACAAACCTTCTGATTTTTTTATCCAAGGTCCATATTTTTAGATCATATGTTTTGGCGCATAGGATGATGATCGAATCGATGAGCACTACCCCATGGTGGACCAATTTGTTTTCTTGGGAATAAATACCCGCACCGAAGGCCAACCCTGGATAATCCAGAAGTTTCATATGGCTAAAAAACTCCATGATGAAAGCGACTTCCTTTTTATGCTTGGCTCCTTGCGCCAGTTCCGCAAAAATAACCTCAAGGCTAAAGGCATTGCCCTCTTGGATGAGCTGGAGCCCTGGCTGGATAAAATCCGGGTTGCCCCTGAAGTACTCGATCCAAACCGATGTGTCTACCAGGACTCCGTTCATTTGCGGTTTTGTTCACGTAGATGATCTGCACCGTAGGAAAATTCCAAAGGCTCATTCACAAGTTGCGATGAGAGATGTTGGATCTTACGCTTGGACAGGTAATCCTTGATCGCTACCTTGAGTCCCTCGGTGATGGTCTTGGCGCCGCTTTCTTTGATCAATTCCTCGATCATTCCATCTTCAATAATGGCTGTAATTTTCATAATCGTGCTTTTTAATTCATGAAAATATACGATCCATTATCGTATGATCCAATTTTTTGACTCCTTTTATTTTGTTAACTGGTTCTTTTTTAGGTGTTTATGGTTTTTTTAGAGTGTGTTTGGTGTTATTTAAACCCGATTTCCAGTTGGTCAGGTAGCAGTTTGAAGGATTTGCGATGCAGTGGGGTGGGGCCTAACTTTTGTATACCTGAACGATGTTGTTTGGTGGGGTAGCCCACGTTTTTCTCCCATCCATATCCAGGGAATTCTTTGGCAAAGCCTGTCATCAGGTTATCTCGATGCACTTTGGCCAATATGGATGCGGCAGCGATACTTGCGTATTTTCCGTCACCTTTTACGATGCAGTCAAATGGGGTGTTGAGCTCGGTCTTGAAGCGGTTGCCATCTATCAATAAATGCTCAGGCTTGACAGCAAGTGCCTGTATGGACCTGGTCATGGCCAAAAAAGAAGCGTTGAGAATGTTGATTTCATCGATTTCTTGTACGGATGATTCGGCCACCGCCCATGCGATGGCCTTTTCTTTGATTTCGTCCACGAGACTTTCCCTATTGGCTTTGCTGAGCTTTTTGGAATCATTAATGAGAGCGTGGGCAAAGTCATTGGGCAGAATCACTGCAGCAGCCACTACAGGGCCGCATAAGCAGCCCCTACCCACTTCGTCGCACCCGGCCTCCAGTCGGTCAGCTTCTAAATAAGGTAATAGCTTCATCGATAACTTTTTCTTCTCTTGGGTAATATTTATGGATCATTTCCGCGATTAGGCCAGTCCATCCCGTTTGATGGGAAGCGCCAAGGCCTTTACCGTTGTCGCCATGGAAATACTCATAGAAAAGCAGATAATCCCTGAAATGAGGATCATTTTGCATCTTTTCATTATCTCCAAAAACCGGTCTCTTGCCATCTTTGTTGCGCATGAAGATTTCAATGTTTCTCAGGGAAAGCTCTTTGGCGATGATATCCAGTGTCACAAACCTACCTGATCCAGTGGGGTATTCGATAGGGAAATCCCCGCCATAGTAATAGTTGAATTTCTTCAGGGATTCCATGATCAGCCAGTTGATAGGAAACCAGATCGGCCCCCTCCAATTGGAATTTCCGCCAAACATCCGTGTATTGGATTCTCCAGGAGTGTATTCCACGGTATGTTTTTCACCATTTAGCTTCATGGAATAGGGATGATCCTTATGGTATTTGGATACAGAACGAATCCCATAATCAGAGAGGAATTCTTCTGAATCCAATAACTTCTTGAGCAGGCTCTTCATTCGATGACCTCTCAACAGGGAGAAAAGGTGACGTTTGTCTTTTCCTGGCTCGATCCAGTTGGAGACGAGTGAGGCTAATTTTGGCTTTTCCTTAAGGAAAAAATCCAGTCGTTTTTTGAACTCGGTGAGGTTTTCATACATTTCCTCTTTGATAGGCTCTACCGCAAAGAGCGGAATGATCCCAACGATGGACCGTACCTTCATCCGCATAGGAGCCGAATCATCGATGTGCAGCACATCATAGAAGAAATTGTCTTCATCATCCCAAAGACTGATATTATCACCGGAGATGTTGTTCATGGCTCCTGCGATATACAGAAAATGTTCCAGGAACTTGGTGGCTGTATATTGATAGACTTTGTTAAATTCACATAAGTCCAGCGAAATTCTCAATAAATTGAGGGAGAACATAGCCATCCATGACGTGGCATCTGCTTGCTCCAGTCTACCGCCAAATTTATCCACATGGCTTCGGTCAAAAAGGCTGACATTATCCAGTCCCAAGAAGCCGCCTTCAAAGATATTCTGTCCATCGCTGTCTTTTTGGTTTACCCACCAGGTGAAGTTGAGCATGAGCTTGTGCATGGCCCGTTCCAGGAATTCCTGGTCACCTTTACCGCCGTTCATTTTCTTGTCCATTTGATAGACCCTGTGTACGGCATAAGCGTGAATCGGCGGATTCACATCGTTAAAATTCCACTCGTATGCGGGGACTTGGCCATTGGGGTGCATGTACCATTCACTTAGCAACAATAGGAGCTGCTCCTTGGCAAACTCCGCATCAAGCCGGGCTAATGGGACACAGTGAAATGCCAAATCCCAAGCAGCATACCACGGGTATTCCCACTTGTCTGGCATGGAAATAATATCGTAGTTCTGAAGGTGTCGCCAGTTATGGTTTCTGCCTTTTTTACGTTCTGGAGGAGGCGAATAGCGGCCAGGGTCTCCTTCCAGCCAGCGTTCTACATTATAGTAGTAAAACTGCTTGCCCCACATCATACCAGCATAGGCCTGCCGCTGAATACTGCGAAGCTCCTCATCCGTAACATGCCCTTGCATATCAAGGTAAAATTCATCCGCTTCATGCAGCCGTTTATCAATAATGTTGTCACCGTCCTTGGTGTCGACAGCCGCATTTTTATGGGCCATCCTGAACGTTACGGTGCTTGATCCGCCCGCAGGAATGGTGATTTTATAGACTGCAGCGGCCTTCGTGCCAAATTGCGCTGGGTTAAGGTGTTGGTCGTTACCTTCCACAATGTAGTCGTTGATGGCGTCTTTTAAAAATTGTTTTTGATTGCCAATGTTATAGAGCTTTTCACGGTTGGTTTCATTGTCACAGAACAGCAGCTCGGGTTCTCCATCGAAGTGAAAGTGATAATTGCCCAATTTGGGGTTGGAGGCTAGGATCCTATTGCTGGCATTCTTACTGAGTTTGGGCAGAAAAGGCTCATGCCCTGTAAACCAGGTTTTTCTAAACCAAATGGTGGGCATTGCCCATATTTCGGCAGCTTCTTTGCCTCTATTGTGGATGGTGGCCCTGGCGACAATGTCCTCATGGTCTTCCTTGGCATATTCGATGAATATGTCAAAATAGGAGTCATCATCAAATATACCCGTGTCGATCAGCTCATATTCAGCATCGTGTTTGCCCCTTTTGGCATTTACATCCACCAATTCCTGATAGGGGAATTCACTTTGAGGATACTTATAAAGCATCTTCATATAGCTATGGGTAGGCGTAGCATCGAGGTAATAGTACAGCTCTTTTACATCTTCTCCATGATTACCTTGATTGCCCGTTAGGCCAAATAGTCTTTCCTTAAGCATGGGGTCCTTGCCATTCCAGAATGCCCAGGCCATGCACAGTTTTTGTTTGTGATCACTGAATCCACCGATACCTTCCTCGCCCCAGCGATAGGCCTTGCTTCGGGCGTCATCATGGGTGACGTTTTCCCAAGCGGCTCCATCTAGGCTGTAGTCTTCCCTAACGGTGCCCCATTGCCTTTCGGTGAGGTAGGGACCCCATTTTTTCCAGTGCTTTATTTTGTCGCTATCTTCTTTAAGTCTTGCTCTTTCTATATTCATGGAATTATCATCAAACCCAAAACCCGAATTTACGAGTTTTGTACAAAAACAAAGTGGCAGAATTGGTTAAGCTTTTACGAAAAAAATGTTTTTTTGATTATACGCTTTCTAGTAAGTAGATTCTATTCCTCTCGGAACGCACAGAGCACCCATAATGAACTAAGACTTTTCTGATATTTCCGTGGTTTCTGTGAGAACTAATTTAATATCTCTGTGATTACTGGTGCCATTGCGGATAAACAAAAGTTTGTTATTGAGAATCAATTTTCCCAGTATTTCCCAAATGCCTTAGCACTTAATAGTGGCAAATTGGCTCAATGTTCTGTGCTTAATTTTGGATAGGTGACAGGAGGATCTTCCTGCCAGTTATTTTGGGATGATAAAATTTTCGTAAGCTTATTTCCCAACTGCTCTTGCCAATTTACAAAATTGGAAGGGGTAATGTTACGTGATTTTAAAAAAAGATCAAACTTTTTGAAATCAAATTCATAATGTGCCATGCCAGCGTTGGCTGCTAGGGCATCCAATGCATTGCATGCTTGTTCATACTGGCCGGCTACAGGTACCATCATGACGGGCTTGTTGTAGTACATCGCTTCGCATATGGACTCAAACCCTGCTGTGCTAAGCAAACCTTTACAACTGGCCATTTTTTCCAAAAATAGTTGTTCATTGATATGGTGAAAAGTAAGGTTTGGACTGGCGTGATAGGGTGAGGGCATGTGCTGTTTGTCCCAGAAGGCTTCGATTTTTATCTCAGGATGTTTTTTGCTGAACGAAATGACTTCGTCTGCATAGCCAGAATTGACCATGTAAGTTAGTATGAAGTCTCCTTGAGTTGTTTTGTGTTGTTTTACCTGAGGCCTTAGGAGAGGGGGAATGACAGAGAGTTTTGTTCCGGGGATATCCGGAAGTGGCCTAAAGGATAGGGCCAATAACTTTTGGGCCCCCAAAGCGGTGATGGCAGTATTGAGCTTGAAGAGTGATTTTTGTAAGGGGGATCCAGTGGCAAAAGGAAAAGAAGGATGGTGGATCAAATACTGGTGTCCAATGGCCCAGAATGCTGCTTTTGGGCGATAGATAAAATTATAAATGCCAGCAAGTAAGTCATAAAAATTGATGATATAGTCGGGCTCATGATGTGTGATCACCCGGTCTATTGTTCGGAGACTGTCGATAAACCGATTGCTCCTAAGAAGATTGTGTTGGATCGTTTTCCGGATATTGATAGACTTTTCGTTCTTATCCGCCACAAAGTTAGGGCTGTCAAACTGCGTGATCGCCGTTTTTAATCCCTTCTGTACAAAATCAGGAAGGGTTCTGCGGTGGCTTTTTCCGATCAATACTTCCGGTATGGAGTGTCCTTGACTGGTCAGTAGCTCAAATAGTGCCAGTGCTTGGGTCATGTGCCCGCGACCCTCACCTTGTACAATAAACACAAATTTCATGATCAAAACCGAAAAGGTGGGATTTCTAAGTCGTCACTTGGTTTTTGATAGGATACTGCCGAATAGGAGTCCCTTTCTTGGATCGGAATGATTTTGTCATCTTCAGTGGGCTTGGCAAAATCGATTTCATTGTAATAAATCAGTTGCCAGTTGCCATCATAGTCCTCCGCTAGTGCACTCATGGTCTCTACCCAGTCCCCAGAGTTGAGGTACTCTACACCATCGATTATCCTTGATTCGGCTTTATGGATATGTCCACAGATAATACCATCACAGCCTTTGGTTTTGGCCATGATCGCCAGCTCTTTTTCATATTTGTCAATGTAGGATACAGCCGATTTTACTTTTCCCTTTACATATTGGGAAAGAGAATAATAAGGAAGCCCTTTTTTTCTTCTGTAATAATTGATCTGGCGATTGAGCCACAGTAAGAAGGTATAGCCGATATCTCCTAAGTAGGCTACCCAGCGGAGATTGGTGGTGATACTATCAAAAACATCTCCATGAAGGATATAATAGGTCTTTCCACAGGATTCGTACATCATGTCCTTTTGGATGGATAGATTGCCGATTTTCAGTGGTAGCACCTGATCGAGAAAGTCATCATGGTTTCCCCTAAGGTAATATACCTTGGTGTTGTCATTGTCGATCATCTTCAGGATACGATTAAAAAATCGCGTATGCTTGCGTTTCCATGTGCCTGATTTTTTGAGTTGCCAACCGTCAATGATGTCCCCATTTAAAATCAGGTTGTCGCAGCGATATTTTTTGAGAAACCGTACGACTTCTTTAGCTTTGGATCCCTTTGTTCCCAAGTGGATATCCGAGATAACGATAGTTTTGAATTGTGTCTTCAATATCTTGCCTGTTTTGCTAGCAAGATATAGAACTGGAATTAATTGATGATGAATGACTTATTATCAAAAAGAGATGTTTTTAGATTAAATTGTATTTTCTTGTGAAACAAATGTTATCCAAATGTTAAAAACCTCGTTTACAGCATGTTTTGTGCTTTTGTAGGGCTTGGGTTTTTGTAGGGATATGGTTTTGTGGAGGGAAGAAGGGGACAGAAGCACAGTAACCGTCTGGCGGTTAGGCATTGAAAATGAGCTTAAACGTGGTTCCTTTTCCCGATACGGATTTTACTTGGATATTGCCCTTATGTCTTCTCATGATTTGTTTTGAAAGGCTAAGGCCGATCCCTGACCCTTTCTTCTTAGTAGTAAAGAATGGGATAAAGATTTTATTGAGAGCTTCCTCTTCGATGCCTTTGCCTGTATCGGTGATTTCTATGATGATTTTTCCTGCTTCGTCGATGAAGGCATGTAGGCGGATGCTTTTGTCTTCCGCTTCTTGAACAGCGTGGATGGCATTTTGGATGATATTGATCAGGACTTGTTCGATGAGTGAGCTGTCAGCAAAGAGAAGGAGGTCCCTGGGTTCTATTTTTTTCTCACAGAGAATGTGGTGCTGATCGATTTGATGCTGGAAGAGAACTGCCAATTGATCAAATAGCTCTTCCAATCTGATGGCTGAAAATTTTGGCACCGGGATATGGGCGAGACTTCTGAAGTCACTTACAAAATCTATCAGCCCTTCACTTCGCTTTTCAATAGTGGATATCCCCATCAAGTAGTCTTCAATGTCAGCTACTGGGACAGCTTGGTCTTTTTCTATCTGTGACTGGATGTCCCCTCTGATGGTAGAGGCCAGTGAAGAGATAGGGGCGATGCTGTTCATGATTTCGTGGGTAAGTACCCTGACCAAGTTTTGCCAGGCTTCCATTTCTTTCTCTTCCAATTCACTTTGGATGTTTTGCAAGGATACCAGCTTGAATTTCACTCCGCGTAGTACCAGTTCGATGACATAGACAGAAAGCTGCATGATGCCATCCTGATGGGCGATTTTGACCAGTTCACTTCCTCCTGTTTTGAGCGTTTGAATGGCATTGTGGAGTTCTTTGTTGACTTGTTCGATTTCCTTGATATTGCCAAGTTGCTCGATGTCGAGCATACGCTTGGCGGCTGTATTGAGGATCTGGATCCGACCATCCTCCTCAAAGGTGATCAGTCCGATACTGAGGTGCTGGAACACCGACCTGAAGTACTGGTAATTGGCCTCTTTTTCGGCCTGGTCTTCCTTTAGCTTGGCCAGAATGGCGTTGAATTCTATGTGGAGATCGTCGGTTTCCGTACCGTCAAATTTTACTGGATAGACCGTCGAATAATTGTTCTGCTTGATATTGTCCAAAAATTGACGCACTTTTTTGAAGCTACCTTCAGCATAATTGATCAAAAATATCAATTGTGCAATGACCAGGATGATAAACAGGGACGTGATGAATACCCCAGAGCCATTGAGGATAGCATACGAAAGAATGAAAAGGGTCAGGGTGAGCAATACCACCCTACCGAGTAAGCCAATTTTATAGTCCATATTTTTCCAGTCTTCTGTATAGGGATGCCCTTGTCAGCCCCAGCTCTTTTGCTGCTTTGGAGATATTTCCCCCATTTTTGTCAATAGCTTTTTGAATGACGTTTCTTTCTACTTCATCCAAATTCAGCGTTCCATTATTACTGACTTTTTCGGTGGTGGGTTTAGAAGAAAGGAAAAAGAAATCCCGGCTGTCCAGTTCGTTGCCCTCTGCCATGATAATGGCCCTTTCTATGGCGTGTTGGAGTTCGCGGATATTTCCGGGCCATGCATAGTGTTGCAGCAGTTGTATGGCGGCAGGTTTGAATCCAGAGAAGTCTTTACGGTACTTTTTTGAATATATTTTCAGGAAATGATTGGCAAGGAGTGGGATGTCATCTTGGCGCTCGCGCAAAGGAGGCAAGAAAATCTCCACGGTATTGACCCTGTATAGCAAATCCTGTCGGAAAGTATTGTCCATCACCATATCGTGCACCTTCATATTGGTCGCACTTATCAGCCGGATATCTACAGGAATGGACTTATTGGTGCCGATACGTGTAACCTCACGTTTTTGTAGAACGGTAAGGAGCTTGGATTGGAGGGGCATGCTTAGGTTGCCGATTTCATCAAGAAACAAAGTGCCCTTGTCGGCCACCTCAAACCGGCCGGCCCGGTCTTCCTTGGCGTCAGTAAAGGCGCCCCGTTTGTGCCCAAACAATTCACTTTCAAAAAGGGACTCCGTGATTGCCCCCATGTCTACGCCTACGAAGATCTCATCTTTGCGAAGGGAACGGTCATGGATGGCACGGGCTATAAGTTCTTTGCCTGTCCCATTTTCGCCAAGGATCAGTATATTGGCATCAGTTTGGGCTACTTTGTCTATGATAGAAAAGATGTTTTTCATTGAAGAGCTCTGTCCGATGATTTCAGAAAAGGGCTTCTTCATGTCCGCTTGCAGCTGCCGGGACTTTTGGGAGATATTATCTACTTGGTCATAGCTTTCTTTCAACTTACATGCAGCACTGAGTGTGGCCAGAAGCTTTTCGTTTTGCCATGGTTTGAGGATAAAGTCAGTGGCGCCTTCTTTCAGTGCTTGAACGGCCATTTCCACATCCCCAAAGGCAGTGATCAGGATTACTACAGCTTTGGGATCGATCTCTTTGATCTGCCGGAGCCAATGGAAGCCTTCTTTACCAGAGGTGGTGTCTTCCGTAAAGTTCATGTCCAATAAGATCACATCGTAGTTGTGGTTATTGACCAAAAACGGAATGCGTCTGGGGTCTTTTTCTATGGTGACCTCTTTTGCATATTTCTTTAAAAGCATCTTTGCCGCAAAGAGCAGGTCTTCGTTGTCGTCTACGATCAGGATTTTGCCTAAGCTGGTGTCTTCCATGGGTGTTTGAGTTTTGTTATGTAGTATAACCTTGGCTTTTGCTGAAATGATGCCATCTTTTATTATTGCCTAATTTAGTGAATTAAAACAGGTTTTGTTGTATTTTGTGTTCAAAAATGAACAAAAATAGGTCGATTTTGAACGGTTTATAAATCTACCTTTGGATTCTTTTTAATCCCTTCCAAAATGTATTACCTTTAGCTTTATTCACAAAAAAGAAATAATTAAATGTCTGTAGCAACTAAAGGAAGTACCGTAAAAGTACATTACACAGGTAAGTTAAAAGACGGAACAGTATTCGATTCTTCTGAAAACAGAGAGCCACTACAATTTACTTTGGGAGATGGTAATATGATCCAAGGTTTTGATACTGCTGTAAACGGAATGGAAGTAGGACAGGACAAGAGCATCACCGTCCCTTGCGCAGAAGCGTATGGTGATAAGAGAGATGATATGATGATCGATGTACCTGTAGAGCAAGTGCCTGCAGACATTAAACCTGAGGTGGGCATGGATCTTTCCATTCAGAACCAACAGGGACAACCAGTGCCTGTAAAGGTAGTGGGGGTTGATGAACAAAAAATCACCTTAGATGCCAATCATCCATTGGCAGGTGAGGATTTGGTATTTGATATCAAATTGGTAGAAGTAGAATAAGAAAGTGATTTCTTAGGATTAAAAAACTAAAAGCCCGGTTTAGCCGGGCTTTTTTATTTTTCCAGTGTGCTGTCCCCTTTGTGATCAGAAGTTACCTTGGTGCTGGCCGTGTCTTGCTTTTTGACACCCTGTGGGTTGGCGTAGATGCTCTTGGTTTTATTGTACTTGGAATTGCCTACTTCCACCACAAATAACTCACTGTTGATATGGGAAAAATCATACGATTTCTGTTTCCCGTCTTTGGGAACGATTGTGTCTTCCATGATCAAATTCCCGATAATGTCAAATATTTTTACCGAAGTGTTATTCTGGATATTGTCCTCTAGGATGATCTTGAATTTTTTGGCGCCTGTGGATTTTAAGTTAAAATCTACATCGGGCTTATTCAGGTTTTTCGGGAATGTGATATTGTTTTCCGATTTTTTGAGGAAATTCTGGGCATAGAATTTTCCATAAGTACCGGGAAGTACCCATAGGCCAATGGCCAGAAAAACAATATGTAAAAGCTTACTTGGTAAATGTTTTCTCATCGGGTCGCAAAATTGCAAAAATCAAACCAGATTTCGAATCAATTTCCTGTTTTTATTGGAAATATTCTAAAAAATCTAGCAATTCTTCTGATTAATATTCGTTAAGGGAGGAATATGGGGGTAAAAGTGCTGAAAATAATTCTTTTTATGCCGATAGTAACCTTTTTGTCCATTGTTAAATATGGTTAAAATTGTGGACGAGGTGTAGAGTCTATTCTATGGTGAACAGATTGTCAGGTAAGTCGTAAGAGCTTACATGGTCTATTGTGTAAAAAGCCACCGTTTCCTTTCCTATTGCCACGGCAGTAGCAGGCTGGGGAAGAGGGGTCTTTTTACTGGCTCCACTGAGGTAATTGGTGATGATGAGCATGTTTTCTTCGATATGTAGGAGATGGTTCCCATGCACAGCTAATTTTTGATCCGTGACAATGGGCAGGTTTCCCAGGTAGTTGCTTTGGTTGTCTAGTAAAAAGATGCCTTTTTCTCCTGCATTGATGAAAACCATATTTTTGGATTCCAAGATTTCCCTTACGGTCCAGCTTCCTCCTGGGATGATCAGGTTGAGTGGCTGATCCTGAAGGACCGTATTTCGCTGGTAGTCCCATTGGAGCAAGTGGTAGTTGGATTCATCAAAAAGCCAAATTTTAAGGTTGTTGCCCAGTGAGGCAGCGCGGATATTGCCAAAATTACTGGATGTCAATCTGGCCGAATAAAGTGGCTTTAAGAACCTGTCCAGTATTTCGATTTGCTGAAGATCCCGGGAAAAGGTGAAAATATTCAATGTCTTCGAGGCTTCAAGCTGCTGGAGCATACCTTGGAAGGATGGAGAATAGAGATTGGTAGAGTCAGGGGATGTGTGGTAGAATACCGTTATATTTCCTTCGTTGTCGGCAGTAAAGAGATTGTCCTCATTGTCGAAGTCTACTAATGAAATGGTGAGGGAATCACAGGTCAATCGATGGCTCCACCGTATCTCTTGGGCTAGAATGACCTTTATGGACAATAGTGTCACAAGCAGTGTAAAGCAGGGCCGTTTCATTCTTCAAAAACTGAAAGTTCAAATTTTTCCCCATCAAAAACACCAAATGTGTATTGGCTTACCCATTCACCAAGATTATAATACATGGAGTTTTTTCCGACTTCCAGTGCCAATGGCAAATGGCGGTGGCCAAAAATGTAATAGTCAAAATGCATCTTTTGCTCCACGTCCTTACAATATTGCCAGAGCCATTCATCGCTACCTTTAAAGGTGTCTTCATTTTTGGCCTGATTGCTGATACGGCTACTTCCTGACCATTTTTGAGCTATCCAGATACCGATATCAGGATGCAGCCATCTGAAAAGGCCTTGGCAAAATTTATTGGTGAAGATTTTTTTTAGCAATTTATAGTTGTTGTCCCCAGGTCCGAGTCCATCCCCATGGCCTATTAAGAATTTTTTTTCGCCTATTTCCAAGGTGATAGGATGATGAAAAACGGGTATGTCCAGCTCTTGGGTGAAGTAATCATTCATCCACAAGTCATGGTTGCCTGTAAAGAAAATAACAGGAATGCCTTTGTCTTTTAGTTGGGAAATTTTGCTGATAAATTTGATATAGCCCTTGGGAATGACCTTGTCATACTCAAACCAAAAATCAAAAATGTCTCCGACCAAGAAAATAGCTTCTGCAGTGTCTTCTATATGGTCCAGCCAGCGGATGATTTTATCTTCTCGCTTTTTACTGGTAAGGTGATCTGGAGCCCCAAGATGAAAGTCGGAAGCGAAATAGACCTTTTTGCCGGATGTAAGTTGGATGTTCATGGAGCTCTTGAAGTGTTCCAAAGGAATGGTGTTGAGTTTAACTGGCCGATGTAGACATGTTTGTCGGTACCAGGCCTGTTTTAGTTCGATTTATATAGCAAATGATTAGCCAAAAATAACAATCTTTTGAGATTAGAAAAACGTAGTCTGGGAGATGCAGGAGGTTAGGCTCCCGAATATAAAAAAAGGCCTTCCATTAGGAAAATGGAAGGCCTTTTTGACTAGTTGATATCATTTACTGTTATTCTTTTTTCTCACTAAGGCTTTCTTCGATATCTGAAGGTCCGCTCTTGGAGTTGGAATTACCAGTGGTGTCTTCATTTTTACTGTCTTTCTTGTCGTCCACTTTTTTGGTGAAGGCCTCATAGGTGGTTTCCTTATCAAAAGGACGCTTGCCAATCAGCTTTTCCAAATCGGACTGGAAGATGATTTCTTTTTCCAATAACTCTTGGGCCAATTTCTCCAGTTCAGGTTTTCGTTGATTGAGGAGTTGCTTAGTCCTGTCATAGGCGAAGCTGATCAGCTTCCTCACCTCTTCATCGATTGTCTCTGCGGTAGCTTCTGAGTAGGGCTTGTCGAATTTATACTCGCTGCCTTTGCTGTCATAGAAAGACACGTTACCGATTTTATCATTCATCCCATAAATAGAAACGATGCTATAGGCCATTTTGGTGACCCTTTCCAGGTCACTAAGTGCACCAGTGGATATTTTGCTAAAGATGATTTCTTCAGCCGCACGGCCTCCTAGGGTCATGCACATCTCATCGATAAGCTGCTCTGTTTGATAGAGGAATTGCTCCTTTGGAAGGTATTGGGCATAACCCAAGGCTGCAATCCCGCGTGGTACGATACTTACTTTTACCAGCGGATCTGCATGCTCCAAGAACCACCCTGCTACGGCGTGGCCTGCTTCGTGATAAGCCACGATTTGTTTTTCCTCCGGAGAAATTATCTTGTTCTTTTTCTCCAGTCCTCCGATGACACGGTCCACGGCATCTTGGAAGTCTTCCATGTCCACAGCTGTTTTGTTTTTACGGGCAGCGATCAGGGCCGCTTCGTTACATACATTGGCTATTTCAGCTCCTGCAAAGCCTGGTGTTTGCGCAGCCAGCTTTTTGGGGTCTATGTCTGAATTGGTCTTGATAGGTGCTAAGTGAACCTTGAAAATAGCTTCTCGTCCTACTATATCCGGCTTGTCAATACTGATCTGACGGTCAAATCGTCCAGGTCTTAGCAATGCACTGTCCAATACATCAGGACGGTTGGTTGCTGCCAATACAATGACGCCTGTGTCGGTGCCAAAGCCATCCATCTCTACCAAAAGCGAGTTTAGCGTGTTTTCGCGCTCGTCATTGGAGCCGGGCATTTGGCCTTTTCCACGTGATCTACCGATGGCATCTATTTCATCAATAAAGATGATACAAGGAGCTTTTTCTTTGGCTTGCTTAAAGAGGTCACGGACCCTTGCTGCACCTACACCGACGAACATTTCCACGAAATCAGAACCTGATAACGTAAAGAATGGTACGCCTGCTTCACCTGCTACGGCTTTTGCCAAGAGGGTTTTACCGGTACCGGGAGGGCCTACCAATAGAGCTCCTTTAGGAATCTTACCACCCAATTTGGTGAATTTGGATGGGTTTTTTAGAAATTCTACGATTTCCTGTACTTCTTCTTTTGCCTCATCTAAGCCTGCCACATTGCCAAAAGTGATCTTCACCTTGTTTTCAGCGTCAAACAACTGGGCTTTGGACTTTCCGACATTGAAGATTTGTCCGCCCGGTCCACTTGGGCCTGCCATTCTTCTCATCATGATCCAGAATAGGAAGAATACCAACAACAAGAATCCAAAACTTCCAAACCAGTTGCCCCAGCTTTCTTCCGCCCTTGTCTTGTAACCGATCTGGTCTTCTTCGGGAAGCTTGGCTTCCAGGGTTTCAAAATCTTCGATAAACTTGTCAACCGATGCTACAGTGACTTTGTAATGCGGCCCTGTAGGGTTGAAGAAGGGGTTTTGGGACTCCAGTTCGTCCTTGTATCGTTGGTTTTGTAATGCTCCTTCTTTGAGGGTGACTTCTACATAGTTTTGATTGTAGATCACCTCTACATTTTTGACATCGTTACTCAGTACCATTTCCTCAAACCGCTTCATGGTGACATCGATCATGGCACTGCGTTGGTTAAACCATGTGATGCCTATCAGCACAATCACCGCAGTGACAATCAGCCACAGCTGGAAATTGGGCTTTTGGGGAGGTTTGGGAATGAACTTTTTATTTTTGTTTTTATCACTCATCGTTTAATAATTAATTCAATGACTTTAGGTACAACGAACTGAAAAAATGAAAGTTTACGATACTTAACTTATTTCGGTGATTTTGGCATCACCCCATAATTCTTCAAGTCCGTAAAAATTTCTTTTATCTTTTAAGAAAATATGCGCCACCACATCAATAAAGTCCACCAAGACCCATTGATTGGTGCTTTTTCCTTCATTTCTCCAAGGTTTTTCTTTATGGGATTTGTAAACTTCTTCTTCTACGGCATCAGATATCGCCTCGATTTGTTTGTCAGATGAGCCAGAACAAATCACAAAAAAATCAGAAACAGAATTGTTAATTTCCCGCAAATCCATCACCACTATATCGGAAGCTTTTTTATCTTCCATTCCTTTTACGATTATTTTACTCAGCTCTTCTGCTGTCATACTTTTTGTTTGTAATTTTACTTTTACTTTTACTTTAGGCGTTACAATAAAAGGTTAAATATCCTTATTGTAAGACAAAATAACTAATTATTTTATGCATAAAATCCTTGCCAATACTGTTTTTCTGGGTAAAGATATCATTTACATGACAGAGTGTCACTCTACTAATGATATAGCCTCTGCCAAAATCAAAGATGGTACCGTAAAGGAAGGCAGTATTGTCCTTACGGATAAGCAAACGAAAGGTCGAGGACAGCGGGGGAACAGGTGGTACAGTGAGCCTGGTAAAAACCTTACTTTTTCACTGGTATTGGCGCCCGTTTTCCTTTCTCCTGGGGCTCAGTTTGATTTGAACAGGATGATCTCAAAGGCGGTGAAAGATGCTCTGAACCGGTATGCAGACGGGATAATGGTAAAATGGCCCAATGACATTGTCCATACCACCCAGGGCAAACTTGGTGGTATCCTGATAGAAAACAGCCTGACACAATCGCGCATAGAAACATCGGTGGTGGGAATAGGTCTAAACCTCAACCAAGTGGATTTTGCCCTTCCTGGCCCTGTCTCCTTAGCCGTTTTGTCAGGTCGTCAGGTGGATAAATGGGAATTGCTGAATGAGATCCTCGTGGAAATCGAAAAACGCTATATCCAAGTAAAGAAAGGGAGAGTGGATAAATTGAGAGAAGAGTATTGGCAGGATCTCTATCTCCGTGAAGAATGGGCCACTTATGAAGATGCCAGCGGAATTTACGAAGGAATGATCACCGGAATTACCCCGGAGGGGAGGTTGATCATCAAGAAAAAGGACGGAAAAGTAAACCAATATGCATTTAAGGAGGTTAAATTTCTGTGAGCGAGGTAATATTTCATAATGTCTTCAGGATTGAGTAAATTTGTAAGCTGAAAATTTTGATAAAAATCATAACTACATGTCAGAAACTAAATCAAAGTACGTCAAGTATAAAGTAAAAGATATTTCTTTGGCCGATTGGGGGCGCAAGGAAATCAGATTGGCTGAAGCAGAGATGCCAGGTTTGATGGCATTGAGAGCCGAGTATGGAGCATCCAAGCCGCTGCAAGGTGCCAGAATAGCAGGTTGTCTCCACATGACCATCCAGACTGCCGTGTTGATCGAGACATTGGTGGAGCTTGGGGCTGAGGTGACTTGGTCTTCTTGTAATATCTTTTCCACGCAGGACCATGCTGCCGCAGCCATTGCTGCTGCTGGCATTCCGGTTTATGCATGGAAAGGAATGAATGAAGAAGAGTTTGACTGGTGTATTGAGCAGACCTTGTTTTTTGGTGAAGATAAGGAGCCTTTGAACATGATCCTGGATGATGGTGGAGATTTGACCAATATGGTATTGGACAGATTCCCTGAGTTGGTCAAGGATATCAAAGGTGTTTCGGAAGAAACCACCACTGGTGTGCATAGGCTTTACGAACGGATGAAAAATGGTACCCTTCCTATGCCGGCCATCAACGTCAACGATTCGGTGACCAAGTCAAAATTTGACAATAAATATGGCTGTAAGGAGTCATTGGTAGATGCCATCAGAAGAGCTACTGATGTGATGCTTGCAGGAAAAGTAGCAGTGGTAGCCGGATATGGGGATGTAGGAAAAGGTTCTGCAGCTTCCTTAAGAGGTGCTGGCGCTAGGGTGATCGTGACCGAAATCGATCCTATCTGTGCCCTTCAGGCGTCCATGGATGGTTTTGAAGTCAAGAAAATGATCAACGCTGCTGCTGAAGCAGATATCGTGGTGACCGCTACCGGTAATAAGGACATTATCACTGGCGAGCATTTCAAAGTGATGAAGGACAAAGCCATCGTTTGTAACATCGGACACTTCGATAACGAAATCGATGTGGCTTGGCTAAACGAAAACTTCGGTGACACCAAAGACGAAATCAAACCCCAGGTGGACATCTATAATGTCAATGGCAATGATATCATCCTATTGGCAGAAGGAAGATTGGTGAACTTGGGCTGTGCCACTGGGCACCCATCATTCGTCATGTCCAACTCATTTACCAATCAGACATTGGCACAAATGGAGCTTTGGGGGAATACCGATCAGTACGAAAACAAAGTGTATGTGCTTCCTAAGCACCTTGATGAAAAGGTAGCCGCATTGCACCTAGGCAAACTAAGTGTGGAGCTGGATGAGCTTACCGAAGACCAAGCCAACTACATTGGTGTGGAAGTAGCTGGTCCATTCAAGCCTGATTATTACAGGTATTAAGCTGACAAATACATATAATGTTTAAAAAAGAAGGCCACTTTCGAGTGGCCTTTTTTAACCCGGATTATGCATTAGGAATCGTAGTGAGAGCTGAAATTGCAAGAAAATCAGTTAGTTTGGAGGCATTAGCGTAGCACCGCTACGGTTATGCCGAAAACTAAAGTGAAACGGCTGATTTTGAAGCAGTTTAAGGTCGCAACAGATAGGCTAATGCATATTCCGGGTTTAATGTAGTACCGATTCTTTTTCTTGGGGTAAGATTGTTGGGACCCTCCGGTAGCGGCCGGGGTAGATATCCTGAGGATGGAGCCACAGAAACGTTTGGTAATAACTTGGGAGAGGTAACCCCAAGTTTGAGGGAGCAATTGATCAGAAT
Source organism: Echinicola strongylocentroti (assembly GCF_003260975.1). Classification (NCBI taxonomy): domain Bacteria; kingdom Pseudomonadati; phylum Bacteroidota; class Cytophagia; order Cytophagales; family Cyclobacteriaceae; genus Echinicola; species Echinicola strongylocentroti. The sequence goes on from NZ_CP030041.1 coordinate 4,625,243, forward strand.
GAACCTACAATTTTTTATATTGAGCCTATCACTGCTAATCACTGCTAAAATATAAACGCTATGTCATATCTAAACGGAATGCTCAAACCGGATGCCCTGGAAGGAAAAAATATCCTGATCACCGGTGGCGGGACAGGGTTGGGAAGGTCCATGGGGAAATACTTCCTAGAGCTTGGTGCCAACTTGATCATTACCAGCAGAAAGCTGGATGTCCTCCAGGAAGCAGCCAAGGAACTGGAATCAGAAGTCGGAAGAGGAAAGGTCATTCCGTTGGCCTGTGATATAAGAGCGGTGGAGCAGGTGGAGGCCATGTTTGAAAGCGCCGTGGAGCAGCTGGGGCATATCGATGTGGTAGTAAACAATGCCGCTGGAAACTTTATCAGTCCTACCGAGCGGCTTTCAGCCAATGCCTTCCATACGGTCATCGACATCGTGCTCAAGGGTTCGGTAAATGTAACCATGACAGCGGGTAAGCATTGGATCGACAGGAAGCAACCCGGGACTTTTTTGAACATCGTGACCACCTATGCTTGGACAGGCTCTGGATACGTGGTGCCCAGTGCCACGGCCAAAGCTGGTGTACTTGCGATGACCCGTTCGCTGGCGGTGGAATGGGCCAAATACGACCTCCGCTTCAATGCGATCGCTCCCGGGCCGTTTCCTACAGAGGGAGCCTGGAGTCGTTTGCTGCCGGGGGAGTTGGCTGAGAAATTTGATCCTGCCAAAAGAATTCCGCTGAAAAGGGTCGGAGAGCACCAGGAGCTAGCCAATTTGGCGGCTTATTTGGTGTCCGATTTTTCTGCATATGTGAATGGAGAGGTGATCACCATTGATGGTGGTGAGTGGTTAAACGGCGCAGGACAGTTCAGCCATCTGGATCAGATACCAGAAAAGTTATGGGACCAAATGGAGGCCATGCGTAAAAAGAAGTAATAGATAGGCTAATGCATATTCCATCTAACTTCGGAAGGCTTTTGTACAGCGGAATTTGATATGGCCAGAGGGAGGTGTTGAATTTGTCTTTTAGCCTGAGTGGGGGCAATGTTTTTTGGACACATTCCGCAAGGACTTGCCTCGGGTAAATTGATTACCGAATTTTCCCTATTGTGCCCTATGTGTTTATTGTGGTTATCAAATAAGTAGACTACTTTACTCTTTTTCGATGTCTTGGAATCCGGGTTGAATTTACTCGGAAGATTTACTGGCTACAAACTCCTTGGAGCTGTCAAAGTGAAGACCCAACGTATAATCCCAAGTGGGAAGGTAGTTGTGAATGGTTTTGGGATCTAATCCTGACGTTTCGATAAAATACCATTTTCCACTGGCATCATCAGATACCGCAATCAAAATAACTTGACTGATGATCTCTCCTTTTGGAACGTGGATTTTAGATGTTACAGGAACCAAAGCATGTATTTCCCCAGAGGTATGGGTGACCTTTAACGGTTTGCCGACCTCGAAACTCGTCATTTTCATCCCTCTCATCTTTAGAAGGTCATAAGCATCCGTCAAAGCCTTTTTTAGCCCTTCCTTTCCTCCGGATTTTTTGAGCACCAGGGGTAGGTGTATTCAATAAGCGTTTCATAATCCTCCTCCATATTCGCCTGTGCAAACTCCTCAGCGGCTTTTTGAATCCCGACAGGGGGACTTTGTTGGGCTAATAAAGAAGCCGAGAAATAAAGAAAAACAATGGAAAGGGTTAATAATCTGATCATAAGAGTTTTAGCTTAGGTAAAACAAATGTATAACCAGAAAACCTAAAATGCAAAATTGTTAAAAGTAAGTTGTTTTTAGTTGTGAATTTTTATTGTTCTACAGGGTTTGCTAAAAAATAGGTAATTATATCACCCTCCGCTTCAAAATGTACGTCAATAGGCCTACAACATACTTCGCAATCTTCTATGTACTGTTGTGGACTTACACTCAGGTCCAAAACCATCGAAATAGGAGCAAGACAATGGGGGCAACTAAAATGATGTTCTTTGGTCAGCATAGAAGGTGGATAATTTTGTTTGAAGCGGATCAGGTCGCCATACCTGTGCGCCGTGGTCTTGATAGGCTAATGCATGTTTGGGGTAAAGCACAATTGTGATTTGGTATCACTTTATATGTTTAAAATTTACAAAAATTATATAACTTTATAGCAATAAGGTTATTTATCTTTGTGGTGAGCTTATAAAGCAATTATGCGAAAACTTGTCCAAATAGTGCTGTTGATAATTTATTTCTGCTTCAATGCGGGGATGAGTTATTCCATGCATTATTGTGGAGAAGAGCTGGCAAGGATCAATTTTTTTGCAGAAGAAAAAAACTGCTGCCCGGATGGGGATGAAATGCCTGGTTGTTGTGACGATGTCCCGAAAACAGAGCTCCAGAATTCAGATCAAAGCCTGGCCAAATTGGTGGATATGCATTTTTACAATGCCTCCTTATTGCCATTACCTGACTTGATGTCAGAGATTTTGGTGTGTTTGGCCCAGCAAACTGAAAAATATCCCACCATCCGCCTCCAGAGTGAAGCGCCACCGTCGCTGGTTCCCATACATATCAAGCACCAAACTTTTTTGATTTAGTCATTTTTACTGGCCGTTTTATGGCCCAGCCGGAAAGGTAATGCGTGTCCATTGCCTGTTCTGTGATACGCTTCCTATTTTATCCTAATTATCTTTTAGCATTTAAGTTTTAAGCTATGCTCAATGCTGTTATTAAATTCTTCTTGGAGAATAAGCTGGTTACTGTGCTCTTGCTGGTCGTTTTGGTGGCTTGGGGATTGGTTGTAGTCCCTTTTCAGTGGAATACATCCTTCCTTCCCAGTGACCCAGTGCCAGTGGATGCCATTCCGGATCTGGGAGAAAACCAACAAATCGTATTTACCGAGTGGATGGGGCAATCACCACAAGACATCGAAGACCAGGTCACTTATCCATTGACGACATCACTACTTGGTTTGCCCGGCGTGAAATCCATCCGGTCTACCTCCATGTTTGGGCTGTCGAGTATCTATATCATCTTTGATGACGATATCGAATATTACTGGAGCCGCTCCAGGATATTGGAAAAGTTGAATTCCTTATCATCCAATTTGTTGCCAAGCGGTGTGCAGCCAAAGCTTGGGCCTGATGCGACAGCTTTGGGGCAGGTGTATTGGTACACGCTGGAAGGGCGGGACCAAGAAGGCAAACCTGCTGGAGGATGGGACCTGCATGAACTAAGGTCCATTCAGGATTATTATGTGCGCTACGGATTGGCCGGTGTGGAAGGTGTGGCCGAGGTGGCTTCTGTGGGCGGTATGGAAAAGGAATACCAGGTCGACTTGGACCCTGAGGCCATGAAAGTCAACGGGGTCTCGATGATGGAAGTGCGGGAGGCACTCCAATCGACCAATCAAGCCATTGGAGCCAACACCCTTGAAATCAACCAAGTCGAATATTATGTGCGGGCACTTGGCTTTGTAGAAAACGTTCAGGAGATAGAAGAGACGGTGGTAAAAGCCCCCGATAACGTGCCCCTCCGTATCAAAGATATTGCAAAGGTAAGCATCGGTCCTGCAGATCGGGCGATGAAGGGAATCCTGGACAAGAGTGGTGCAGAGGCTGTAGGAGGAGTAGTGGTCGCCAGATATGGCGATAATCCGATGGAGGTCATCAAGAATGTCAAAGCTAAAATTGAGGCCATTAGTGCAGGGTTGCCTGAGAAAGAACTAGCGGACGGCCGTATCTCGAAAGTAACCATCGTACCTTTTTATGATAGGTCTAACCTTATTCTGGAGACATTGGCCACGCTAAATGATGCCATTTTCCTGCAGATTTTGATGACCATAGTGGTGGTCATGGTGATGGTGTATAATCTACGCGCTTCGCTGTTGATTTCGGCCATTTTGCCCTTGGCGGTACTCACCTGTTTTATTTTTATGAAATACACTGGTGTTGATGCCAATATTGTAGCTCTTTCTGGAATTGCCATTGCCATAGGGACCATGGTGGATCTTGGGATCATCCTCAATGAAAATATCCTTCGGCACATGGATGAGGCACAGGGTGACCGACCCCTGATGATCACTGTTTATAATGCGACCAAGGAAGTGGCGACAGCTATTTTGACAGCAGTCACCACCACGATCGTAAGCTTTTTACCGGTATTTACCTTACAAGCAGCCGAAGGAAAGCTTTTTGGACCGCTGGCGTATACCAAAACCTTTGCCTTGATTTCAGCCTTGCTGTTCACCCTTTTGGTCATGCCGGCATTTGCCCATTGGATATTCGGTATTCAGGGAAAAGGTCATTTCTGGAAAAAATGGGGCAACATGGCTTTGGTGGTTTTGGGTGTTTTAGGCCTGTTCTGGTTGCCGCTGGCGGGAATGGTTTTGATGGGTATCGGTATCAATAACCTTTTGTTGTTTTATAAATCCAATACCTATAAAAAATACCATACCCCGGTATTGATAGCGATCGCGGTACTAGCCGTGTCGTGGTTGCTCGCTACTGCTTGGGCACCATTGGGAGCGAGTGTGGCCCGCTTTACGAATTTTCTTTTTGTTCTACTTGTAGTGGGGATTATTCTGGGGATATTCAGCTTGTTTATCTGGTATTACGATCGCCTCTTGGACTGGTGCTTGGCCCATAAAGGCAAGTTCCTGCTATTACCTGCACTGATGATTTTTATTGGGCTCAATAGTTGGATAGGTTTTGCAGGATTATTTGGATGGGTGGCTGATGGATTTGACCGGGTTGGGTGGAATATCCGGACTACAGCGGTATACAGCAGTTTGGTGCATACATTCCCCGGTATGGGGGAAGAATTTATGCCTGCGCTAGATGAAGGGTCGTTTTTGCTGATGCCGACATCCATGCCTTATTCTGGTGTGGAAGCCAATAAAAAAATCCTACAGCAGTTGGACATGCTAGTGACCAGCATTCCAGAAGTCTCCTCTGTAGTGGGGAAAGCGGGCAGGGCTGAGACGCCGTTGGATCCCGCTCCCATGTCCATGTTTGAGAATGTGATCCTTTACAAACCGGAATTTAAGGTTGATGAAAATGGCCGAAAACGTAGGTTTGCTGTGAATGAGCAAGGTGAATTCCTGAAGGATGAGAAGGGGCAATTGATCCCTGATGATCGTGGGGAATATTACAGACAATGGAGGGACCATATCAAAAGTCCCGATGACATCTGGAGCGAAATAGCCAAGGCGACCAATCTTCCGGGCGTCACATCAGCACCTAAGTTACAGCCCATCGAAACCCGCTTGCTGATGCTTCAGACCGGAATGCGGGCACCCATTGGCTTAAAAGTGTACGGGCCTGACTTGGAGACGATCGCTGACTTCAGTGTCCAGCTCGAAAAATACCTCAAGGAAGTGCCGGGTGTCAAGCCAGCAGCGGTCTTCGCAGACCGCTCTTTGGGCAAGCCTTATCTGGAGATCGATCTGGATAGGCAGGCCATAGCTCGGTATGGCCTGCAGGTGAAAGATGTGCAGGAAACCATTTCGGCAGCATTGGGAGGTGAGAAATTGACTACCACGGTGGAAGGAAGGGAGCGCTATGCGATCCGCGCCAGGTATGCACGGGATTTTAGGCAAAGCCCAGAAGCGATCGAAAGCTTGCTGGTCAATGCTTCTTCGGGCGCTCAGGTTCCATTGGGGGAAATGGCCAGCATCCAATACAGGCAAGGGCCAATGATGGTTCGTAGTGAAGATTCATTTTTGGTGGGGTATGTATTATTGGATAAGCAACCGAATGTAGCAGAGGTTACTGTGGTGGAAAATGCCCAAGATTACCTTCAGGGAAAGATTGATAATGGAGAATTGAAAGTGCCTGGCGGGGTGAGCTATCAGTTTTCAGGATCCTATGAAAATCAAGTCAGGGCTGAAGAAAGGCTGTCTATCGTGATTCCGCTGTGCCTGATGGTGATCTTTTTGATCCTTTATTTTCAGTTTAGGTCGGTGCCGGTTACGCTGTTTATATTTTCGGCCATTTCCATGGCTTTTGCAGGGGCTTTTATCATGCTTTGGTTATATGCACAGCCGTGGTTTATGGATGTGGAGGTGATGGGCAATTCCATGCGGTCGCTCTTCCAAATGAAAACCTATAATTTGAGTGTGGCAGTTTGGGTAGGGTTCATTGCCCTATTCGGGATTGCCACGGATGATGGCGTGGTGATGGCCACTTACCTGCAGCAGCGATTTGCGGCCAACCGTACCAAAACGGTGCAGGAAGTCAGGCATGCGGTAAAAGAAGCAGGTATGAGAAGGATAAGGCCTTGCCTGATGACTTCCGCGACCACCTTGCTGGCCCTCCTGCCAGTGCTGACCTCTAGCGGCAAAGGTTCGGACATCATGATTCCGATGGCCATTCCTTCTTTTGGTGGTATGGCGGTGGCTTTGGTTTCGCTGTTCATTGTTCCAGTTTTATACAGCTGGTGGGAGGAGAGAAAGTTGGTGCCAAATAGTACAATTCAGCAGGATAATCCGGTAAAATAATTCATATGAAAAGGGTAAAGAAAAAAGGTTTCGATAGTAGTAACGTAAGGAAGCTACCTCTTGTGATAGTGGTGTCAGCCATGATAGGCTTGTCATCCTTGGCTCATGGTCAAAGTTTAACGGACTATTTACAGATAGCAGCGGAAAACCATCCAGGCCTCCAGGCAGCATATAGCCGATATACGGCTAGTTTGGAGCGAATTCCCCAAGTGGGGAGTTTGCCGGATCCTGAATTGAGTTTTGGTATTTACTTAAAGGACATGGCTACGCTGATGGGTGACCAAAAGCTCAATGCCTCCTTGATGCAGCGGTTTCCTTGGTTTGGCACGCTCCAAGCTGGAAAGGATGAGGCCAGTTTAATGGCCAAAGCCAATTTTCAGGAATTTGAAGCGGAAAAACATGCGTTGTTTTATGAAGTAAAAACAGGCTATTATCAACTCTATTTACTTCACCATCACGAGATGGTCGCCAATAAGAACCTCAAGCTGCTGCAGCGAATGGAGGAATTGGCGCTGAACAAGTTTAAAGGAGGTACTCCGGGCAAGGCTGGGAAAATGACCGATGTGCTCCGCATACAAAGTGAGCTAAAAGCGTTGGAAGCGCGTATTGCGGAGCTGGAGGACGCTCATGCGGTGGCCCAGGTACAGTTTAACCTATTGCTGAACAGACCTAAAGATGCGCCGATCCATATGGACGCATCTTTTTGGAAACAGGAGTTATTGCTGGATAAGGAGGTGGTGTTGGACAGTATTTTGGCGGCAAACCCCCAAGTAAAGAAACTGGAATGGGAAGGGCAGGCCTACCAGAAAAAGGGAGAAGCGGCTAAGCTAAAGGGGCTTCCCAGTTTTGGGTTGGGGCTAAACTACATGATCAACAGCCCTCGTCAGCCAGCAGGAGCCATAGACAGTCCCGTGGGATATACTCCCGGAGGAATGGGCCACAATATGATCATGCCGATGGTTTCGGTTTCGGTGCCGATTTTTCGTGGAAAATATAAAAGTGCACAGCGAGAGTCGGCCTATTACCGGGAAGCTTCAGCATTGGCAAAGGAAAATCTGGGCAATGCGCTGAGATCTTCTTGGGAAGAACAATATCGGCTGATCCGGGAAGCAAAAAGGAATGTAAAGCTATATGAAGATCAAGTGGTTTTGCTACAAAAAACATTGGATCTGATGATTGCAGATTATAGCAGTGCCACGGGGAGCTTTGAGGAGCTGCTCTCTGTACAGCGACAACTGTTGGATTTTGAAATGAAGACAGCAGAGGAAACGTATAAGAAGCTCCAGGCTTTTGCACAACTAGAATCATTAATGGCCAAAGGAATATCACTATGAAATTTATGAGAGTAAGAAAACAACTTATATTTATTGTCCTTGGTGCCTTTGTGTCAGGTGGGATTATTGGCTGGGCATTGACATCAAATGAGCCTAAGGCCGAAGGGTCCATTGAGCATGATCATAGCGGTGAATCCATTTATACCTGTTCTATGCATCCCCAGATCAAGCAGGAGGAACCAGGGAGCTGCCCTATTTGTGGTATGGATTTAGTGCCGCTTTCTACCCTATCGGACAGCGATAGTGCCGATCCCTATGTGATGACCATGAGTCCTGAAGCGGTGGCCTTGGCCAATATTGCGACTTCTACCTTGAAGACAGGAGGAGCGGCAGGAGGTGGGTTGTCACTCAGTGGAGCCATAGAAGCAGATGAACGGAAGGTAACGACTGTTTCTGCCAATTTTGGTGGTCGAGTGGATGCGTTGTTCGTGGCTTTTACAGGCCAGGAAGTGAAGCAAGGCCAGCGATTGGCCCGTATTTACTCCCCAGATCTGATCACTGCCCATCGAGAGCTGGTGGAAGCCAAAAAGGCAAAGGAAATCAGTCCCAAGCTCTATGAGGCCGCTAAGCAAAAGCTGAAACAGTGGCAATTGACGGATGCCCAAATCAGCAAAATGGAACAAGAGGTAGATTATCAGCCGCATTTTGACATTTATGCCACGACTGCTGGGGTGGTGACCGAAAGGAAAGTAGCGTCTGGGGATTATGTGAGCCGTGGGCAGGTGCTTTTTGAAATTACCAACTTGAGCAAAGTGTGGGTCATGCTGGATGCTTATGAGCACAATGTAAGCCAGGTCGATACCGGAGATGAAATCAGGTTCACGGTAAATGCACTTCCGAGTGAAGAATTTACCGCCAAAGTAACCTTTGTCGATCCGGTCATTTCGCAGGACAGCAGAAGCGCAAAGGTAAGGGCAGAGGTGCGCAATGTGACAGGAAAGCTCAAACCTGGTATGTTTGTCACGGCGACCGTGAAAGCAGACCGGGAGGAAAAGACGGGGATGTTTGTGCCGAGGTCATCGATCCTGTGGACTGGAAAACGCTCCGTCGTCTATCGGCAGGTCGGGGATGAGGAGAAGCCTGCTTTTGAAATGGTGGAGGTAGTACTTGGCTCGACTGTTGGGGATATGCAAGAGGTGCTGTCAGGACTTTCAGAGGGAGATCGTGTGGTGAGCAATGGGGTGTTTGCAGTGGACGGGGCGGCACAGCTGAGCGGAAAATACAGCATGATGTCGCATCCTGAGCAACAACAGGTGGAAGTTTCTTCACATTTTGGAGGTGTTATAGACGAGGTAGTGGCCGCTTACTTGGAGATCAAAAACCAACTCGTAGAAGATCAATCAGCAAAAGGCCCAGCAGGTGATCTGTTTCGGCAGTTAAAAGCAGCAAAAACAGCTCTTCAAGGCTCGGCTTTGGAAACTTGGGAAGAAAGCAGGCGTTCTTTGATGGATGTATCCTCTGCGATCAACCAAACTGCCGATATCCAAGAACAACGTGATTTGTTCATGCGGCTTTCCAATGACATGATCAACCTGCTGGATGTTTTTGGGGCGCCGGGAAAATTACTCTATAAAGATTATTGCCCCATGGCCCAAAGTGATCAGGGAGCTTATTGGCTCAGTGAATTTAAGGAAATCAAAAACCCCTATTTCGGAGCCTCCATGCTTTCCTGTGGAGAAGTCAAAAGAAAATATGAATAGACAATAGAGGTTCTATTGTCACATTAAGCATTATTAATTAAACAACTTATAAATATTACCATTATGAAAAAGTTCAAAGTAGTAGGTTCATTACTGGTGCTGACCATGATTTTGGCAGCCAGCTGCAATTCAAAAAAGCAAGAAGAAACCCATCAGCATGGCATGGAAGCTTCAGAACAAACGCCAGCGACCACCGAGAGTGGAAAGGCATTGGCCTTTAAGGAAGAGAAAAGTGATAAGGTCTTCCATCATTATCTTACCGTAAAAAATGCGTTGGTAGAAGGAGATGCCGCTGCTGCTAGCGAAGGTGCCAAGAAGTTATTGGCCGTAGATGGATTCCAAGGGCAGGAAGCGGCCAAGAAGATAGAAGCAGCTTCTGATATTGCCGTTCAGCGAGACGCTTTTGTGGCCTTAAGCGCATCAGTAGAGCAGTTGGTCGCTTCACAAGTGTCCTCGGGAGCTGTGTATAAACAGTATTGCCCTATGGCCTTTGAAGGAAAAGGAGGGTATTGGCTGTCCGATCAGGAAGCGATCAGGAACCCCTACTATGGGGATAAAATGCTGACCTGCGGTCGCGTGGACAAAGTAATGGGAGAGCTTTAAGCTCCCAGGCGAATCGCTTTTAACCCCATGAAGTTATTTAATTCTGGCAAAAAGAGTCAGGCCGAGCGGAGTCGAGGTCCAACGTCTAGCCTTCGACTCCGCTCAGGCTGACATCACTTTACTAATAGTTTAAAAGCGATTTCCCTGTTTAAGCTCCCTTTTTTTCTTAAACACGGTTTATGCATCGTGGCACCGCTACGGTTACAGTAAAAACTAAAGCGAAGCGACTGATTTTATAGCAATTTCAGGTCGCAAGAGATAGGCTAATGCATATTCCGGATTAAACATCAACTGACCATGGAACATCAAGACCATAATTCTCATAAACAAGAGGAACATCATGATCATGGAGGCCATCACGGGCATATGCTCCAGGATTTTAAAAGGAGGTTCTGGGTATCGATGATTCTAACCGTGCCTGTGCTGCTTCTTTCGAAGATGATACAGGAGTGGGTTGGAATGGAGATTTCATTCTCTGGTGATAAATATGTGCTTTTTGGCTTGGCTTCAGCGATATATTTTTATGGAGGATGGCCATTTTTAAAAGGGCTAAAGGAAGAAGTTCAGCAAAGGAAGCCCGCCATGATGACCTTGATTGCTTTGGCGATTACGGTGGCTTATGGTTATAGCACCGCTGTTACTTTCGGTTTAGAGGGTAAGGGCTTTTTTTGGGAGTTGGCCACCTTGATCGACTTGATGCTGCTGGGGCACTGGATAGAAATGAAGTCCGTGATGAACGCCTCGGGCGCACTGGACGAGTTGGCCAGGCTGATGCCTTCCACGGCGCATAAACTTGGCGAAGGGGGAGAAACAAAAGAAGTGAAGATAGCTGACCTGAAAGCCGGAGACCGTGTGCTGATCAAGCCAGGAGAGAAGATCCCGGCAGACGGGAAGGTGGTAGATGGCAGTAGCTATGTCAATGAAGCCATGCTCACAGGGGAGTCCAAGCCTGTCAAAAAGGAAAAGAATGATGAGGTAGTGGGCGGAGCTGTCAATGAGCAAGGCTCTTTACAAATCGAGGTAAAAAAAGTAGGAGAAGAAGCTTATTTGTCGCGGGTGATTGACATGGTAAAGGGCGCACAGGAAACCAAGTCAAAAACCCAAAATCTGGCAGATAAAGCAGCAGGATGGTTGTTTTATATATCTCTTGGAGCAGGAGTGATCACGTTGGTGGTTTGGTTGGTGTTGGGCAAGGAGTTTGATTTTGCACTGGAGCGGATGGTGACCGTGATGATCATCGCCTGCCCACATGCGCTTGGATTGGCCATGCCGTTGGTGACCGCTATTTCCACTTCGTTAGCTGCCAAAAACGGCTTGTTGATCCGTAATAGGACGGCTTTTGAGCGGGCCAGAAAAGTGACCATGGTGATCTTTGATAAGACAGGGACATTGACTGCGGGGGATTTCGGGGTGAAGACCTATAAGAGTCTCTTGGAGGAGTTTACTGATGAGGATGTCCTCAAGCTCACGGCGGCTGTGGAGCAGAAGTCTGAGCACCCCATTGCCACTGGTATCATGAAAAAAGCGAAGGAGGAAGAACTGGATTTCTCTGAGGCCAATGATTACGAAAATATTACCGGTGAAGGAGTCAAGGCTTCTGTGGATGGGCGACAGGTGATGGTCGTGAGTCCGGGGTACCTAAAAAAACACAAGCTGGAAGTTTCCTCGGAAATCAAAGAGGAGGGCGTAGAAACCTTGGTGTTCTTGTTGGTAGACGACAGTGTGGCGGGCTACTTAAAATTAGCGGATGAAGTCCGGGATTCCTCCCAAACAGCCGTGTCCGCCTTACAAAAAGCAAGTATCAAGGTCCTCATGGCCACTGGTGACAATGAAGCGGCAGCCAAAGCCGTCAGTGGTGAACTGGGGCTGGATGGCTATCATGCAGAGGTGCTGCCAGAGGATAAGCAAGCTATCATCAAGGCTGCCCAAGAAAAAGGAGAAGTCGTCGTGATGACCGGTGATGGTGTGAATGACGCTCCGGCACTGGCACAGGCAGACATAGGCGTGGCCATAGGCTCGGGAACCGATGTGGCGGCTGAGACAGCTGATATTGTTTTGGTAAACAGTGACCCGACAGACCTTTCCGCTATGATCGCCTTTGGCAAGGCCACCTATCAGAAGATGATCCAAAACCTATTTTGGGCCACTGCCTATAATGCCATCGCCCTCCCGCTGGCCACAGGTTTTATACCCAAGCTGATGGTCAGCCCGGCATTAGGAGCTGTCCTTATGAGTCTGAGCACCATAGTGGTGGCGATCAATGCCCAATTGCTGAAGAAGAAGTTTAAGCAGGACTGATCACGAAGTGGGATGGTTTACTGACCCAAAGCGCTCAATGATCGATTTTTCGATTACTTCCCGGTGTTCAGGAGCAGCGATATCCATCAGGGCTACGGCTCTCTGGCGAAGGTTTTTGCCATACAGGTAAGCCACGCCATATTCGGTCACTACATAGTGCATGTGCGCTCTGGTGGTGACCACTCCTGCGCCTTCACGAAGGAAGGGGACGATTTTGGAGGCTCCTTTTTTGGTGGTGGCAGAAAGTGCCATGATCGGTTTTCCGCCCACAGAAAGTGCCGCTCCGCGCATAAAATCCATTTGGCCACCTACACCGGAATAGTGATAGGTGCCGATCGAGTCAGCGCATACTTGGCCGGTAAGGTCCATTTCCAGACAGGAGTTGATGGAAATCACCTTGGGGTTTCTTCTGATTACTGCCGTATCATTGACATAGGCAGTTTCATGAAAAGAAAGGATAGGGTTGTCATTGATCCTGTCATATAGGGCTCTGTTGCCTACGGCAAACGAAGTGACTACTTTTCCGGGATGCTTGTCTTTGTATTTATTGGTGAGCGCGCCACTGTCCATCAGTCCCATGATGCCATTGGAAAACATCTCGGTATGGACACCTAGGTCTTTGTGGTGGTGCAGTGCATCTAAAACAGCATCAGGGATAGCTCCTATTCCCATCTGCAGGGTAGAGCCATCTTCAATGAGTTCGGCAATATGATTGCCTATTTTCAGTTCGTTTTCTCCAATCTTACTGGAATAGTCCACTTCAGGTAGCGGGTCATTGGATTCCACTACATGATCAAATTTGCTCAAATGGATCATGCCATCGCCGTGGGTTCTGGGCATATGAGGGTTGATCTGGGCAATGGTTATTTTTGCTGTTTCTACCGCAGGTTTGGCTACATCTACAGATGTGCCCAAGGTGCAATATCCATGAATATCAGGAGGAGATACATTGACAATGGCCACGTCGATGGGGAGGATATTCCGCCTGAACAGAATGCCTATCTCGCTTAGAAAAATAGGAACGTAGCCGCCATGACTGGAATTGACAGCATTCCGTACATTGGCCGAGACAAAGAGCGAGTTAATATAGAAGCTCTTTTGATAAGGTTCTTCGGTCAATGGCATCTCTCCTAAGGTGGTGATGGAGACGATTTCCACGTTTTTTAGTTCTTGATGGCGTTGGGCAAGTGCATTGAGTAATGTGGATGGTGTGGCAGCACTTCCATGGACAAACACCCTGTCGTTGCTTTTGACTACTTTTACGGCTTCTTCTGCAGTGGAAAATGAAACATTCATATATGTTGGGATTTTGCTAAAAATGGATTTCTATTAAAGTTACTAATTGACTTGTCTTTTACCCAAGATTAATATAATAATATGTTTGTTTTTTTGATTTTTATCATGTGAAAAGATGATGTTAAACATATTTTAATGTATATACATCAATTTTACTATTGTTGAAAACAACTTATACGTCTAAAGCCATTTTCATAGTGCGATCTACTTTTAGGGTGGTGGTTTATAATTGCGGTGGAAAGTGATGTTCGACTAGTCAATTTGTCCTAAAATAAGTTGGGTAAAATTACTATATTCGCATGTGCATTAAAGCGGTAAATTTCCCGAAAGAGGGTTCTTTATGTAGCGATAAAAAGTAAAATGACACCCTAATAAAGTAAATTGGATTATTTTTATGACCCAAAAGGCAAAAGCATATAAGCCCAAACATCACGTCAGAATTGTAACGGCAGCTTCTCTCTTTGATGGCCACGATGCTGCCATCAATATTATGAGAAGGATAATTCAGTCAGCAGGCTGTGAGGTAATCCATTTGGGACATAATCGATCTGTCCAGGAAATTGTTTCCTGTGCTATCCAAGAAGATGCCCAAGCGATAGCGATCACGTCCTATCAAGGAGGCCACACGGAATTTTTTAAATACATGTACGACCTTCTCCATGAAAAGGGAGCAGGACATATCAAGGTTTTTGGCGGTGGGGGAGGAACCATACTTCCAGAAGAAATCAGTGAACTCCAAGAATACGGTATCTCTAGGATTTATTCCCCAGATGATGGACGATCTATGGGGCTACAGGGCATGATCAATGACCTCGTGGAGCAAGCAGATTTCCCATTAGGGAATGATTTAAATGAAGCCATATTACCGGATAGAAACCGCCCAGAAGTAATAGCCCGTTGGATTTCTGCAGCCGAGAATTTCCCTGATGCCTACCAGGAGATGCTTAAAAAGCAAGGTGTTGGAGATAGGGGCAAGTCCGTGCCAGTATTGGGAATAACGGGTACAGGTGGTGCGGGAAAGTCATCCTTGGTGGATGAGTTGGCCAGGAGGTTTTTGGTGGATTTTGAGGATAAGCATTTGGCGATTATTTCAGTAGATCCCTCCAAGCGGAAGACAGGAGGAGCACTGTTAGGGGATCGGATTAGAATGAATGCGATCAATGACCCCCGTATTTATATGCGTTCACTGGCTACACGTCAGGCCAATCTGTCCCTGTCAAAACACGTGAAAGATGCGGTGGATATCGTGAAAATGGCCGGGTACGATCTGGTGATCTTGGAAACATCAGGTATCGGCCAATCCGACACAGAGGTGGCCGATCATGCGGACCTTTCCCTGTATGTGATGACACCCGAATATGGAGCCGCTTCCCAGTTGGAAAAGATTGATATGCTGGATTTTGCGGATGTGGTCGCATTGAACAAATTTGACAAAAGAGGTGCGTATGATGCGCTGAGAGATGTGAAAAAGCAGTTTGTGCGCAATCACGGATTATGGGATGCGAAGGACGATGAACTACCGGTAATCGGTACCATTGCGTCGCAGTTTAACGATCCAGGCATGAATAAGCTTTATCGGGAGCTGATGAACAGGGTGGCTACACTTGGCTCCAATGAATTCACCCCATCAGAAGTCCTGTCAACGGAAGAGTCAGAGAAGCTATTTATTATTCCGCCTTCCAGGACGAGGTACCTGTCCGAAATATTAGAAGAAAACCAACGCTTCGAAAAGTGGGCCAGAGAACAGAAGGAAGTTGCCAATCGTCTCTATGGTATCAAAAAGACACTGCAAACGCTGGAAGAGGAGGGGGCTGATGCCGCATTGGTAGAAAAGTTGGAAACCACTTATGCTGCTGTGTCCGCAAAATTGGATCCTGCAAATCAGCAGTGGCTTGAAGCTTGGGCGGATCAAGTGGAAAGTTACCAAAAAGACCATTTTACATTCTCGGTGCGAGGAAAAGAAATCCGCATACAGACCCATTCCAATTCTCTTTCAGGAACCAGAATCCCAAAAGTAGCCCTTCCCAAGTATGAGGCTTGGGGAGACTTGCTTCAGTGGAAATTCAAGGAGAATGTTCCCGGTAAGTTTCCTTTTACGGCAGGGGTTTTTCCCTTCAAGCGTGAGGGGGAGGATCCTACTCGGATGTTTGCCGGCGAAGGTGGCCCAGAGCGCACCAACAAACGCTTTCATTATGTCTCAAGGGACATGCCTGCCAAGCGGCTGTCGACGGCATTTGATTCGGTGACCCTTTACGGTGAGGATCCAGGCTACCGGCCAGACATATACGGTAAAATCGGCAATTCCGGAGTGAATATATGCTGTTTGGATGATATGAAAAAACTGTATTCAGGCTTTGACTTGGCAGATCCCCGCACGTCAGTTTCCATGACCATCAATGGTCCAGCGGCAACGATGACGGCTTTTTTTATGAATACAGCGATCGATCAGCAATGTGAGCGATACATCCATCAAAATGGGCTATTGGAGAAAGTGGATGCCCAGATTGAAGCGATATATAATGAAAGAGGCGTGGAGCGCCCCACTTACCAAGGTGATATTCCAGCAGGACATGATGGGCTTGGATTGTTGCTATTGGGCGTGACAGGGGATCAAGTCCTGCCAGCAGAAGTATACGAGTCCATAAAAACAGCCACCCTGACCAAAGTCAGGGGTACTGTCCAAGCGGATATTTTGAAAGAAGACCAAGCCCAGAACACGTGCATCTTTTCCACAGAGTTTTCGCTACGTTTGATGGGAGATGTGCAGCAGTATTTTATCGATAAGGGAGTTCGGAATTTTTATTCCGTTTCTATCTCCGGCTATCACATCGCTGAGGCAGGTGCCAATCCCATTACCCAGCTGGCACTCACCCTTTCCAATGGATTTACCTATGTGGAGTATTATGTGTCCAGGGGAATGGATGTAAATGCATTTGCACCGAATCTGTCCTTTTTCTTTTCCAATGGAATTGATCCGGAATATGCGGTGATCGGAAGGGTGGCACGCAGGATATGGGCAAAGGCCATGAAGCTGACGTATGGTGCCGATGAGCGCTCGCAGATGCTGAAGTACCACATCCAGACGTCCGGAAGGTCGTTGCACGCTCAGGAAATAGACTTTAATGACATCCGCACCACCCTCCAGGCCCTGTATGCCATTTATGATAATTGTAATTCCTTGCATACCAATGCTTACGATGAGGCCATTACGACCCCTACCGAGGCTTCGGTGAGAAGGGCCATGGCCATACAGCTGATTATTAATAAAGAGCTAGGTTTGGCAAAGAATGAGAACCCTCTTCAGGGGGCATTTATAATTGAAGAACTTACCGACTTGGTGGAGGAAGCCGTTTATGCTGAATTTGAACGGATCACCGAACGTGGAGGGGTGCTTGGAGCCATGGAGACCATGTATCAAAGAGGAAAAATCCAGGAAGAAAGCCTCCATTATGAGACATTAAAGCACGCCGGTACGTATCCTATTATAGGGGTGAATACATTTCTCTCTTCTGCAGGATCTCCCACGGTGACGCCAGGAGAGGTGATCCGTGCCACTAGAGAAGAAAAAGAAGAACAGATCAAGGCAATTGACAATTTACATAAGAAATATAAAACCCAATCGACAGCACTACTGAATGATTTGAAGGAGGCTGCTGTTGATAATGAAAACCTATTTTCGCAGCTGATGGAGGCAGCGAAGCATTGTTCACTGGGACAGATTACGCATGCCCTCTATGAGGTAGGTGGGCAATATCGCAGAAATATGTGAGAAGGCTTCTTTTGGGAATTAACGATCAAAAAATTTGATTATACGCTTTCTTGCCAGTAGTTTTTATTTCTCGCGGAACGCACAGAAAACCCAGAATGAAACAACGCTTTTCTGAGATTTCCGTGGTTTCTGTGAGGACCTATTTCATATCTCTGTGATTACTGGTATCATTGCGGATATACATATCAAAAAAATAAATTACAGTATAAAAGTTTAATTGAGTAAAGAAATGGCAAAAAGAAATGTGACGGTTACGATGAAGGCGGATTATGAATACGAAGCAGTAAATCCGCAGGGAAATAAGGTGCAGATAGACATGTACGATCCTGAAAAGAAGCAACATCAGTCACCTATGGATTTGGTATTGTCAGCAGTGGCCAGCTGTGCTTCTGTGGATGCGGTGCTGATGATGAAGAAAAAAAGAAAGACAGTGGAAGATTTTAAAGTGGAAACAGAGGGTGACAGAAATGATGGTGTCCCTGCATTTTATAAATCCATTCACATGAAGTTTGTCCTTACTTCTCCTGATGCTACCGAGGAAGAGTTTGCCAAGGTGGTGAAATTGTCAGTGGATAAGTACTGCTCGGTTTCGGCATCCCTTAGTGCGGAGATCAGTTACAGTTCGGAAGTGGTCAGGCCATGAGAGTAATCAAAGAGTTTACCAAAAAAGATATTCGGGTTTCCATCTTTTCATGGAACAATAAATACCTGATCAAATATGAACAAGGGATGATCGAGCAGACCTATAAGGTCAACGAAACGGATATCTTGGAAGAAGGGGATTTGGAGGCTTTTTTTTCAGATAAGTTTTTGGCTGAAATCAATAAAAGATTTGAAGAGATGCACCAATCGCTTAGAAATCAAATTGAAAATATTTAAATTTACTTTCTGTTTAAATATTCATAGATGAAATGTGTTTATTTTGTTCTTGTTTCTTTGGTTTTGCTCTTTTCTAATGGCTGTAGAAATGAGGTGGGGAAAGTTCACCCTGATGGGTTTACTGAATTGGACTCCATTATTAATGTGATGGAAGTAGATTTGCGGCCTTTGGAAGGAGAGATTGAAGCACTAGCGTCAATTACCGAATACCTATTTAAGCACCAAGATGAATTTGTTACCAAGGCTTCAAGAGAAGATTACAAATTGTCGGATTCAGGGGTGATCTATAGAAAGGTGGACAATAAAGAGGAAAGTAGTGTGCACGTTTCGTCTATTTTTAAGAAAAAGAACGAGGTGTATGATCAAATTTATATTACCGAAGCCTTGGATTCAGCTTTCTGTGAGGTGTATTCCAAAATACCTGTAGTCTCTCAGGTGTACTTCAATACGAAACTGCAGATGTGCAGGATATACCCATCCTTGGATGTCTTGAATGTCTTTGACGATGATATGGATCTCACTACATTTAACTTTTACTATATGGCGGATGAGGTAAGGAATCCAGAGAAGAAAAGTAAGTGGGTGGAAGATGTCTATGTGGATCCTGCAGGCCGTGGATGGATATTGTCTTTGATTCACCCGGTATATTATCAGGGGGAGTTGGAAGGTGTTATGGGGCTGGATATCACTGTAAATGATATTATTCAGCGGTTTTTGAAGCATAACAATCGAAAGCTCTTGATCATAGACGCATCAGGTAATATCGTAGCAGGCACCAATGATGCGATAGAGGTGCTTAATTTGCCCCCTTTGAGAAACCATACCTATGTACAGACGATCAATTCGGACAATTTTAGAAAGGAGGATTACAATCTTTTTAAGTCCAAAAGCAAGGAGGTTCGTAAGATGGTAGCAAAATTTTTATTGGAGAAAGACAATGCTTATGAGATGAAGGATGATTACTCCCAGCAGGATTACATTGTTTACTGCAGGCAGATGAATTTGTTGAATTGGTATGTTTTGGAAGTGAAAAGCTGATATAAAAAGAAAGCTCATGAAGTATAAGGAAGGATTTAAGCGATTTCATGTATTGACATTAATCTCGGTAGCTTCATTTATCCTTATATTTTTTTTAGGGTATTTTTTCTATAATACTCTTTCAAATAACTTACTGGGAAGCAGTAGGCAGTTTTTGGGCAAACAAGTGGAAATTGCCTCGAATGAGGTCCAGCGGAGGTTCAACACACTGTATGAAGACCTGACCTACTATACCACTAGCCTAGAGGGGAATTCTCGTATTATGCCAGGTGAAAATTTTAAAATGCAATCCTCCCGTACCCGGCAATTGCTGAATTCATATGGTGCTTTGGTGGATACGCTTTATGTGAAGGTGGATGATGAAATGTGGGCTTATTATTTGCGTGACAATAATTATTTCGAAAGAGTCAATGTTGATCCCCAGAGAAGCTTTTCCGATCCCAATAGGTTAATTGTAGTGAAGTCCCATAAGGAATCGATTACGGTGATGGCTTCAGTGAACCTGTTGGGGTTTATGAACTATTATACGTCCAATCATTACCTGGGAAAGGGAGGGTATAAGTTCTATTTTCGAGGAAATGATGTGATCCCACTTGGGGAAACTGAAAAGGCTACAGGTGTTTCATTGTCCTCAAATACCAAAAGTGAGATAAAAAACGAATATTTGGGTGGGTTACGAGGCGTGTACGAAGGGACGATTGTGAAGAAAAACAGTGC
Source organism: Echinicola strongylocentroti (assembly GCF_003260975.1). NCBI lineage: Bacteria > Pseudomonadati > Bacteroidota > Cytophagia > Cytophagales > Cyclobacteriaceae > Echinicola > Echinicola strongylocentroti. Next base: position 4,645,352 of record NZ_CP030041.1, read on the forward strand.
AGGAGAAGAGCAGGAGCTAAAGGCCATCGTTGCGCAATATCCATTTAATTTATTCCCTCTTGAAGGTAAATATGCCATTGTTTTTGCGCAAGATCAAAGTATCATCATCTCAAAGCTGTATAATACCTACTTTCTACTTTTTGCAGGATTGTTTGCGCTGTTGATTTTAGTGATCTACTTGCTGATCAGGCATGGCATCAGTATTGATGACAAGCATGTGGAACTGGAGAAAAAATCACGCCAGATCAATAGATTGTTTGACCAACAAACGATGCTTTTACAGGAAACCAACGGTTTTGTTTATTACCATGACTCCTCTGGGAAAGTTTCCCATGTCAGTGATAATGTCAGTAACGTATTAGGTTTTTCTGTGGAAGAATTTTTGGCAAATAATAAGAGCCAAATAGTAGAAAAGGATTTGAAGCGATTACAGGAAAAGGCCCAAAATGCTATCGGAAACCGAGAGGATTACTTGGGTTTTGAAGTGAGTTTTATCAAGAAGGATGGAACCATTATTAGGACAAAAAATTTTGAACGGCTTTTTTATAATGAAGAGGGTAGTTTTGTCAACAGCGTAGGAATATGCACAGATATTACAGAAAAATATTTGGCAGAAAGAGAGCTGATAAAGAGTGAAAATAGGCTGAGAGCAGTGCTTAACAGTTTGCCAGATATTATTTTTATCTATAACAATCAAGGGGTTTATCTTGATTATTATGTCCAAGAAAACAGTATGTTGGTTGATCCACCTGAGGATTCCCTTGGCAAGCAAATCAAGGATATTATCCCTTCTCCATATGGAGAGAAGATGGAAAACGCCTTGTACCGTGCGTCGAGATCCGGTAAGGTCCAAACAGAGCAGATGACGCTTGACTTGCCATCTGGGAAGAAATTTCTGGAAATCAGGTTCTTTAAGTTGGATGACGAAAGAATGATCTCTGTGGGGCGTGATGTTACTGAGCAGAGGCTTTGGGAAAAAGGGCTCAAAGAAGCCAAGGAAGTGGCTGAAGGAGCCAATAGGGCCAAGTCGGAATTTTTGGCAAGTATGAGCCATGAGATAAGGACGCCTATGAATGGCCTATTGGGGATGATAGGTTTATTGGAGTACACTACACTGGATGATGAGCAAGAAAGCATCGTTAAGGTGATCAAGGATTCTGGTGAGTCCCTATTATCCATCATTAAGGATATTTTGGACTATTCCAAAATAGAGGAGGGGAAGCTGGAACTAGAACTTTCGAGTTCCAAATTCCGGGAGGAACTAAGTAAGGTGATCAATATATTTTCTGGGATGGTAGTGGGCAAAGGACTGACGCTGAATTTGGATATCTCCCCAGCTATCCCACAATGGCTGATCATGGACAATGAAAAACTCAGCCAGATCCTATTTAACATCATAGGAAATGCGGTGAAGTTTACACCAAAAGGAGGTGAGGTGAGTATAAAAGTGTCTGGTGAGCCGATCTTAGATAAGAATTTTATGCTCTATTTCATTGTAAAGGATACAGGGGTAGGTATTCCCCAGTCCAAAATTGATAAGCTGATCAATCCATTTACCCAAACAGGACGGGGGATAGCAGAGGAGAAAAGTGGTAGTGGCTTAGGATTGGCTATTGCCAATAAGCTTATCGAACTCATGGGAGGGAGCCTGCAGATAGAGAGTGAGGTAGGGAAGGGCTCTGAGTTTTCTTTTACTATTTTTGCTCGGATATCCGATAGTGATGAGATAGTGGGACAGGATGAATATGAAAAATATGCGAGCGAAGAGCACAAGCTTTCGAATATTGCTGACCAGTATCCTATGAGTATCCTTTTGGCTGAGGATAATGATATCAACTTAAAATTCATGAAATTGTTGATGAAACAATTGGGGTATACAGTTGATACAGTGTCCACTGGAGAGGAGGCTGTCCGGGCGGTTAGGGTGAAGAAGTACGATATGGTATTTATGGATTACCAGATGCCAGTAATGGATGGCTTGGAAGCGTCCAGAGAGATCAAAAAGATGAAGCAAGGAAAGGATGTCCGTATCATTGGCCTTTCTGCCAATGTGTTTAAGGAGGATATAGATAAGGCGTTTGAGGCTGGCATGGACGATTATCTTACCAAGCCCATCAAAATTCAGGATGTGGTGATGAAAATAAAAGAAAGCTCAGGAATGAATGTATAGGCCTAATTGGCGAGGTAGTATATTAAAAGCAGCGGTCAATTATCTTAATGACCGCTGCTTTTTTATTATAGCTTGGTGTTAATGTCGAATGCTTCGAGGTATTCAGCCACCCTTTTGACAAACATACCTCCCAAGGAGCCGTCGACCACACGGTGGTCGTAGGAGTGTGACAAGAACATTTTATGGCGAATGGCAATGGCATCTCCAGTAGGAGTCTCCACTACCGCTGGCTTTTTGGTAATGGCACCTATCGCTAAAATGGCCACTTGAGGCTGCATGATAATAGGCGTGCCCATTAGGTTGCCAAAGGAGCCTACGTTGGAGATGGTATAGGTGCCGCCAGAAAGTTCATCAGCCGAAAGTTTGTTGATACGCGCTCTTCCTGCCAAGTCGTTGATCTTTTTAGAAAGTCCTGTCAGGTTGAGCTCATTGGCCTTTTTGATGACAGGTACGATCAGATTGCCACTAGGAAGTGCTACCGCCACTCCAATGTTAATGTTTTTCTTTTTGATGATTTTGTCCCCATCCACGGAGATATTGATCATTGGAAAATCCTGGATGGCTTTGGCCACTGCTTCAATGAAAAATGGAGTGAACGTTAAGGGTTCGCCCATTTTCTTTTTGTACTCTTCTTTTACTTTGTTTCTCCACAGTACAATATTGGTCACATCTGCTTCTACAAAAGAAGTCACATGAGGGGCGATGCGTTTTGATTCCAGCATTCTTTCTGCAATCATTTTGCGCATCCTGTCCATCTCAATGATCTCGTCACCGGCTGATACGCTTGGAGTAGCTTGTGGGATGGGATTGGAAGAAACTGATGTACGGTTTTTCAAATAATTGAGCATGTCTTTTTTAGTGACTCTGCCCTCTTTTCCTGTACCTTTTATTTGGGCCAGTTCAGCTTTATTAATGCCTTCTTCTTTTGCAATGCTCAATACTAACGGAGAGTAGAATCTACTGTCTCCCTCCGCTTTTTCTGTAGTTGGACTCACGATAGAAGCTGTCTGTGCAGGTGCTGCGGCGAGCAGTTCTTCTTTTTCTTCTGGCGTATCTGTAGTTGGTGCTTGATTCGGTGTTACTGAAGTGCCTTCTTCTTCGTCTTCCTCAGTTTCTAATAGGGCTATCGGGGCTCCTACAGCCACTACATCGCCTTCATTTGCAAGGATTTTTTTCAGTATACCTGCATGTGAGGAAGGAACTTCCGTATCTACTTTGTCAGTAGCTACCTCTAGGACAGATTCGTCCTGCTCGATAGTTTCTCCTTCTTTTTTTAACCATGTCAAGATGGTGCCCTCAATTATACTTTCACCCATTTTGGGCATTACCATTTCTATAGTTGCCATGTGATATCTATTTAATTGGGTCTATTTCTTGATTTTAAAATTATATTTTAATTTGTTAATCGCAAAATAGGTAGCGCCAAATTATTTAATCGTTTTGGTTTTTATTGACTTTTCGCAACAGGTTTAAGACCGCCAGTGCCGAATATTGGATGTTCAGTGAACGATCGTGTGCCAATTGCAGCTTTTTCGTTTTTACACCACTTTGATCTGCTACTGCTATCCACACTGTTCCGACTGGTTTTTCGGGGCTGCCTCCCCCTGGACCAGCTATTCCACTGCTGGCAAGGCCAAAATCAGCTTTGAATTTTTCACGGACCATGCTTGCCATCTCGATCACCGTGTTTTCGCTAACCGCACCATAGGTAGATAGTGTTTCTTCTTTTACCCCAAGCAGATCAGTTTTGAACTGATTATGATAAGGGATCATGGCACCATTAAAATAATTGCTGCTGCCCGGTATAGCCGTGACCAGATGGGAAATATAACCGCCAGTGCAGCTTTCGGCAATGGCCACGGTCTTTCCAGTTACTTTCAGCATCTTGCCGATGGCTTCTGCTATGGATTCCTGATCATAGCCGTAAATATAGTTTTTTATAAGCGGTTTTACCTTTTCGATTTGGTCATTTACTTCATCTTGGAGGTGAGTAATGTCATCACCAAAGGCAGTGAGCCGTAGTTTTACCTCTCCGAGTGAGGGAAGATAGGCTAGCTTGATGTGTTCGGGAAGTTGGTCTTCCCATTCAGCGATCATGTCTGCAAGCCAACTTTCACCGATTCCTGCCGTCTTGATCACCTTGTGATAGATGACCGGTAGCGTGTATATTGATTTGATTTTTGGGAGGACAAAATTCTCCATGAGGTATTGCATCTCATGGGGCACGCCGGGCATGGACATCCATACACAGTTGTTTTCTTCAAACCACATTCCAGGGGCTGTTCCCCTTTCATTTTTTACATAATGACATTTGGAAGGAAGATGGCCCTGAAGTTTGTTCAGGGGTGTCAGCTCACGTCCTCTTTTCTCAAAAAATGTTTTCACATCTGCTATGGCTTCCGAAAAAGGTGCTATAGTACAGTCAAAAAACTTGGCCATGAGCGGTTTGGTAAGGTCATCTTTTGTAGGTCCCAGCCCGCCAGTGATAAGAATGATATTGGCGCGGTTTTGTGCACTATTGAAGGCATGGAGAATGTCCTGTTCGTTATCACCCACAGTGGTTTTTCTGACTACCCTTACACCGATTTGGTCAAGCTTTTTGCTGATCCAGTAGCTGTTGGTATCCATGATCTGCCCATATAGCAGCTCATCACCAATGGCAATTATCTCTGCAGTGATTTGTTTCATGCTTGTGGAGGATTGACTTTTTGATAAGTAACAAAGGTGTAGTCAAATTGGTTTTTTTCGTCCTTTGTATGGGGTTCTTCAGATATTTTCTTCCAGTTTTCTGGAGAAAATTCAGGAAAAAAAGCATCCCCCTCGGGAGTGCAGTTTACTTCGGTAATAATCATCTCATCTACATAGGGGAGGGATTGTTTATAGATCTCCGCTCCCCCGATCACAAACACTTTTTCCTGGCCACTTTCTTTTGCTATGGCAATAGCCTTCTCTAAGCTATGTACCACAAAATGCCCATCGGGAACTTGATAATCGTTGTTTCTGGTGATCACCACAGAGGTCCTGTTAGGAAGAGGCTTCCCCATGGATTCATAGGTTTTTCTGCCCATGATGATGTAGTGGCCGGTGGTATGTTGCTTAAAATGACGGAGGTCAGCAGAAAGGCGCCAAATGAGTTGATTGTCCTTTCCGATTACATTATTGTTAGCTTTTGCTACGATGATGGATAGTATCAATGCCTTTTGGTTTTTGGATGACACAAGATACCAAGGTTTTTTGAAGCATTAAAAAAGGAGGTTTAAAAAGTTTGCTCCAAAGACAAAGCTTGATTACCAAAAAAAAGCCATGTGTGGGATGATCAAAATTATTTAGAGAGAATTGGAGACCTATAACTTCCACATTGTCAAAATGGAGGAGGCTATTGCCCCTCCATCGCGTTGGCGTATTCGGCCATTTCGAAGTCGAACTTTTCCTTGGTGTTTATTTCAGTGATTTTCATATCCGTGATGCTTTCATCTTCCTTGGATTCATAATGGATTTCGAGGATATCACCATCAGGAAGTTGGTCATAATAGCCTTGGTATTTTTGTTGTACTTTTTTGGAGAAGAGAAAATTGTTTTTTGACCAATAGGAAGCATAGCCTTCTATGGGCTGGGTGCTTACCCAGTAATTGGCGGCATATTCATCGTTTTCTGTTCGATATTCTTCACATGGATAGCCAAGGATAGTTTTGCTGTTGCCCGTTTTGACAATATCAAATTCGACTGAATCCGCATCCATTTTTTCCATTTCTTTATCGGCAGAACTCTCCACCATTTTGCTCCAGTCCATTCCGTAGGCCATGTAGTTTTTTTCGCCTTTTTCGTTTTCCATTAGCAGTACGGACGCATTGTTTTTATGGTCAAAAATCATCACGGTCTTCTCAGCCTCTTTTTCTTGGTTCTCCATTTCTATTCCCCAAAAATCAGCATCACCACTTAGAAATGACCTGAACGTAACCGGCTCGATGTCTTTTCCTTTTTCGTCAGTGCCGGTGATCTCCATGTCCGTGTAGCCAGTAAAATGATAGCTGTCCTCTGTGGCCGCATTCATGTCAATACTGCTGATCACTTTTCCGTAATCGTAATCACCTCCTTCATAATCAGATGGTGGACCAAAAATTTGCTCTAGGTACTTGTCCGTCTGTTTCTGTGCAGCATTTTCCACTTCATTAGAAACGCGACGCTCCACGGCATTTTCCACTCCTTCTTGGGCGGCTTTTTTGAGTTTTTTTAAAAACTGCCCTTGGGAAGGCACTGGTAATAGAAAAATAGCTGAAAGTACAGCTAAAAATAATTTGTCAGTTCTCATAGCTAAGTAGGTTATACAATCTTTTTAAATTACGTAAAAACGGTATAATTTACCAAGGCAAAACGGAGGAAGAGGGGTTAGAATTATTATCCCGTTCGTGGTAATGAGTAAACAAAAAAGGCAGGCTTTCATTAAGCCTGCCAGAACAATGTTAGGTGTCAAAATGTGATCAAAGCTGATCAAAGCTTATTGCCGCGCAAAAAATCTTCGATGTTCATCCTTTTTTTGCCTTGCATTTGTAATTCCTTGATCGCTATTGCTCCATCTCCTGTTTGGAAGTGGAGGTGACTTTTATTGTCTGATGAAAATTCTCCTGGAGATTTCCCCTTTAGGCCATCCACTATAGCTGTGGTGTAAATTTTGCAATTTTTGTCCTGGATGGTCGTCCAAGCAGCAGGATAGGGGGATAAGCCTCTGACCAAGTTATGGATTGACCGGGCACTTTTGCTCCAGTCTATCTCGCCAGTTTCTTTAAATATTTTGGGGGCATGGTGAAGGGCTTTCGTTTCATCTTGCACAAACGTGTCGACTTCACCATTGTCAATCTCTTCGATGGTCTTCAATACCAATTTGGCCCCTCTTTTCATAAGTTTTTCGTAAAGTGTGCCAATATTATCTTCGGGTAGAATGGTTTCTTTTTCCTGAAAGATAATGCTCCCTGTATCTATTTCATGTTTGAGAAAAAATGTGGTGACGCCTGTCTCTTCTTCACCATTGATAATGGCCCAGTTGATGGGCGCCGCACCCCTGTAATTGGGGAGAAGTGAAGCGTGAAGGTTAAAAGTACCTCTGGGGGGCATGTCCCAGACCGCTTCTGGCAACATTCGAAAAGCAACCACTACTTGGATGTCGGCCTTGTACCCTGCCAGTTCTTCCAGAAAAGCTGGTGATTTAAGGTTGGTAGGCTGCAACACGGGGATGTTATGATTGGTAGCGGCTTCTTTTACGGGCGAGGGGATGAGTTTTTGACCCCTTCCCTTGGGTTTGTCAGGAGCGGTGATGACGGCTACTACATTCCAGCCATTTTCCACCAAAATTTCTAAGGACGGCACTGCAAAATCAGGGGTGCCCATGTAAATAATGCGAAGGTCTTTATTCATGCTTGTGGTGTTGAATTGTCGAATGGTGATTTCGAAGTTAGTTTGGGGATATTGGCGTTTTTGATTATACGCTTTCTTGCCAGTAGTTTTTATTTCTCGCGGAACGCACAGAAAACCCAGAATGAAACAACGCTTTTCTGAGTTTTTCGTGGTTTCTGTGAGGACCTATTTCATGTCTCTGTGATTACTGGTATCATTGCGGATATACATATTGGCGTTTACTATTTATAAAGCAAGTATTGTTTTCTCATTATTTTGTAGGCATCCAATTTGTTTTTCCATCCCGCCATGATTTCTTTTTCAGATTTTTCTGCGAGGATATCCTTTCGCAACTGGTCAGTTCCTGCAAGTTTGTCAAAGAAGTTGTTGAAAAACTGCTGGCCACCACCGGATTTTTGGTACATTTCCAACAGGTATTTTAGTGTAAACTGGTGTGAAAGGGGCGTTTCCCTCAAGTCAGTGCCGTAGCAGGTTTTGCCTTCATGGGGAGGATGCTTGCTCATGCCGTTGATGCTTTCAGGCGTAAAGGTAAATTCTCCATATTTCGGGTCTGGGGCGCCATAGACCTGAAAAGGGAAATACGTGCCTCTGCCCACGCTTATATTAGTGCCTTCAAAAAAGCACAAGGAAGGATAAAGTCTAATAGATACGTCATTTGGGAGGTTTGGTGAGGGTTTGATGGGAAGTGAATAATGCTGGCTATGATCCCAATTGGCCACTGGGATGACGGTGATGTCTGCTTTGACTTGGTTTTTTAACCAGCCTTCTCCATTGATCATCTGCGCAAGCTCTCCCATGGTGAGGCCATGAACCACCGGGATGGGGTGCATGCCCACGAAACTTTTGAATGCAGGATCCAGGACAGGGCCGTCAATATAATCTCCGTTTGGATTTGGGCGATCCATGATGATCAGGGGCTTTTGCTGCTCTGCACAGGCTTCCATGACGTAGTGCATCGTGCTTATATAGGTGTAAAAACGCAGGCCTACATCTTGAAAATCAAATACCAAGATATCTATATCCATTAATGCTTCCTCAGATGGTTTTTTATTGGAGCCGTAGAGGGAGATGATGGGTATTCCGGTCTCTTTATCGGTGTCGTTTTTTACCACTTCTCCGGCATCCGCATCTCCTCTAAAGCCATGTTCTGGGACAAATAACTTTTGGACGGTGACACCATTTTCAAGTAGGAAATCTACCAAGTGCTGGTTGCCCTTTTGGGTAAGGACACTGGTTTGGTTGGCGACCAATCCTACTTTCTTACCTTTCAGTAGGGGAAGGTATTTTTCAGGTTGATCTGCTCCTGGCAATATGACGGACTGGTGGGGGAGGGGGGCATTCCCGTTTGCGAAAAGTAGACCCGATTTATTCCATCCCATGAGAAAGGTGGGCAAAAATATCAGGAGAAGTATTAATTTTAGCTGCTTCATATTAATTTGCATTTGAATCTTAACAAAATAAAACACTTCATTGAACCTTTCCTACTTCATTGCCAAAAGAATTAGTTTTAAAAGGACTGGCGGTTTCACTGGAACCATACACCAAATTGCCGTTGCAAGTATCGCCATAGGCCTTTCCATTTTGATTATAGCATTTTTGATCTTAGGCGGCTTTCAGCAGGTGGTTTCTGATAAGGTGTTTTCGTTTACGGGGCATTACCAAGTACATAAGTTTACCTCGCATAATGCCTACGAGAATTTCCCGAGCAGTAAGAAAAGCCAATTTTATACCAATTATACTGAATACGACTATATTCGGCATATTCAGGACTATGCGTATAAGCCGGGATTGCTGAAAGGAGACGAGGAAGTTCAGGGGGTTGTCCTAAAGGGGGTAAGCCATAGCTTTGACCAGAAGGCATTTTCCACTTCCATGGTAGAGGGACGTTTTATCCATTTTGAAGAAGAGGGAAGTGCTTCCAATGAGGTGGTATTGAGTAGGAATATCGCCAATAAGCTGATGCTTACGGTCGGGGATAAAGTGGTCATGTACTTTGTGCAGGATCCACCGCGGTATCGAAGGTTTGATATTGTGGGGATTTATGAAACCTATTTGGAGGATTTTGACGATAAGATGATCATTGGCGATATCCAGACCATCCGAAACCTAAATGGCTGGGAAGATGACCAAGTCGGCGGTTTTGAGGTGTTTCTCAAAAACCCAAAGCAGATTGATGAAAAAGAGGAGGCGCTTTACGAAGTCATCGACTATGATCTCAAAGTCGACAAGGTCACGACCATGTATATACAGATCTTTGACTGGCTGAAATTATTGAACAATAACGTTTACGTTTTTTTAGGTCTGATCCTCTTTGTAGCAGCATTTAATATGATCGCGATTTTGTTTATACTCATCATGGAGAGAACTCAAATGATCGGTTTGCTCAAAGCAATAGGAAGTACCAACAGGCAGATCAGGAGGATTTTTGTATGGAACGGGGTACGGATAATTGGTCGCGGGATGTTGATCGGTAATCTAATAGGTCTTGGTGTAGCTTGGTTACAAGATGCCACGCAATTGATCACATTGGATCCGGCAAACTATTATATGAGCTATGTGCCGATTTTGTGGAATTGGCCCATTGTCATTGGGATAAATGTGCTTATCCTTTTGGTGACCACTTTGGTGCTTTTTATACCTGCCATGGTCATCAGCAATGTCCAGCCCATTAAAGCAATTCGGTTTGATTAGGGAATTCTACTTTGTACTTTGTATATTATACTTCGTGCTTTCTGCGGTATCGGCTCTTTTGTAGGGGTTGAAGAGGCTTTTTATCTTCATGTAAATTACCCCCATGACAGCTTCCCTGAATATATTGGTGGACATTTTGGAGGTTCCCTTCGTTCTGTCGGTAAAAATGATCGGGATTTCGACGATTTTATAGCCCAGCTTCCAAGCGGTAAATTTCATCTCGATCTGGAAAGCATAACCGATAAATTTTATTTTGTTCAATTTTATGCCTTCCAAGACACTTCTATGATAGCACTTGAACCCAGCGGTGCTGTCTTTGATGGGCAGTCCGGTGATAAACTGCACATAGACACTTGCAAAATAGGACATCAATACCCTTCCCATGGGCCAGTTGACGACATTGACTCCTTTGATGTACCGTGATCCGATCGCCATGTCATTTCCTTGGTCTGCACAGGCTTCGTAGAGTTGGGCGAGGTCTTTGGGGTTATGGGAAAAGTCAGCATCCATCTCGAAGATATATTCATAGCCATTGGCCAAGGCGTATTTAAATCCTTCGATATACGCCGTTCCCAATCCCAGTTTTCCGGTCCTTTCGATCAGGTGGATGCGGTTTGGATAGGATACTTTGGCGGCTTTTACTAGACCTGCTGTGCCGTCTGGAGAATTGTCATCGATGATCAAGACCTCAAACTGCCCGGGTAATTCCATGACAGTATAGAGAATGTCCTGGACATTTTCCTTTTCGTTGTAGGTCGGGATGATGACGAGTTTGCTGTGATTCATAATTTAAGTCCCAAAAATAGGACTTAAAGCGGGTTTTCGTATAGTAATTAATAAAAAATCACCATGATGCGCTTCTATTTGTAAAGAGCCACTGATGTGAGCGTTCCATCTGAACCTGACAATTAGGGATGAAAATTTTAGATGGTTTGGGGATTGAGGCATCCGCTGCGGCGGGTAGTAAACCTGCCTAGCAGTTCATAGCCGTTAGGCTAACGCCTGTAAGCTGCTGAAAATCTATCTCCTTGTTGATATCTGTGCTCTTTACAAATGGTCTAGGGGGATTTAAAATCCCCATTATTTCGGTTCGGGATTACAAATCCCGAACAGCTAAATTTGTGTATTTTTGGCCGTTGGTGTACAGGTATCCGCTTAAACTGGCGGCTATGCTCTAGCGGCCAGATAGAATAGAAAACAGCAGCGAAGCGACTGATTTTGTCCTTGCGGCGGATCAGGCCATAATACTTGTGGCCGTGGCGTAGATAGACTAATGCATATTCCAGATTTTAACCTAAGAAGAAATCTGTCTGCCGTAGCGGATTCGTGAGAAGCTTTATTACTGGCACAATTCCAATTTTTCTTGGGCATACTTACTGCCATTTTTGGCTGCTTGCTGCAGGTCAAGGCAAGCTTGGCCGGGGTTGGTGCCCATGGAACAAACAGCTCGTCGTGCCAACGCTTCATAATGATCAGGTTTTTTTCCCAGGACGTAATCAAAATCCTCTTTGGCCCAATCGGTCATGCCCATGCGCATGTAGGCAAAACCACGGTTATAATATGCCTTTAGATTGTCTTTGGCATACATGATGTACATGTTAAACTGGGAAGCGGTAGACATGGGGTCACCCAGGTTGGCTTGGACAATGCCTCTGTAAAAATAGATGGATGCATTTTTTTCGTCGATTTCCCTGGCAGATTTCAGGAATTCATCCGCCGAACGATAATTTTCGTTTTTCATCATGGCACGGCTAAGAAGGATCAATAAATCCACATTTTCAGGGTCTTCCTTGGCTGCCAGTAGTAGGTTCATTTCAGCCCGCTTGTACTCTTCCTGCTCCCAATAGATCTTCCCGATGCCGGCATGGGCCTTTCCGTCTCGGGGCTTTAGTTGGAGGATTCGCTTATAATCTGTCAGTGCTTCGTCATATTCCTCTAGTGCCTCATGGCTCATGGCACGCAGCTGTAGCGCTTCTACGTCGGACATCTTCATGAACAATACCCAGTTCAGCTCCGAAATGGCATCATTGAACTGTTGGTTTTCAAAATGCCTTCTTGCTTGGTTGAAGTCACCACCGCATGAACAGAAAGTCAAAATACAAATGGAAGCAAGTAAAAGTCTCATGTCAAATAGTTTAGTTATAAAACTAATTAAATAGTTTTATTGTATCAATACCCCAAGCCATTCTTTATCAAAGTTTTTTGGGATTTCTGGAAGTTTGCTCAATCCAATTCCGGTGTGCCCTGCGTATATTTTTCCAAACAACAATAAAGAGCCATGATCAAGAAAATTATTATCGGTGCTGGCGTAGTGGTATTGCTGCTAGTCGCCACATTGGCCGTTCACATTTATATGGTGACCAGCAGTCGCCCTGACGGGCCAAACTGGGCCATGAGCCAGATAGACTTTAATGAGGACTTGGATTCTTTAAAATCCGAGAAAATAAAGACGGATCTTTTAGCTATCGAAGGTATGCGGGAAGCGCGCATCAACACCAAATCGGATTTTATCATCTTACTCTACGATCGAAAGCAGCATAATCCCCACGATCTGGTCAAGCAGGTAAATACTGGCTATGAGATACAAGCCTCACTTTTCCAGCCGAGCGAAGACCAACTGGCCGCCAGTTGTCCTGCGATCAACAAGAATTCATTGACCTATAAGCTGGGAAGCTATTTCGAGCAAGTATTTACAAACTAATTATTTCACATAAACCTTTAGAAAACATGAAAAGACTCAATCAATTTTCAGTATTGCTACTGCTCATGACGGCAGTGGTTTTCTGGTCTTGCAACGATAAAGACGACATGGACCAGATCAAAGAGCCAGATGATTCATTTTACGCTACCAAACTGGGCGGCGAAATGAAGGTGGCCGATCCTTCCAACCAAGGGCAACAGATCGAGCAAGGCTACTTAAACCTAAGAACGATCGTAACCGGAACAGTGTTGAAGATCGCCTCAGAAGATAAATATGCTGAGCTTCGACCTTATTTTAATGTATTATTAGCCGAAGTAGGCGCTGATGACATGTCCGGGTTCAATGCATTGGTGAAGGATTTTACCGACCTGCTGGCAGAATCCACTGGTGCCAAAAACTTTACTTATTCTGGGATGAGCATGGTTGATGCCCATAATCCAGAGGCCAATGATCGCATGAATGGCTTGATCGATAATGAGGATTTTGACTTGTTTGTGGAAGCCGTGGTAGAAGTAGCGACAGATGCTGGCTTTGGTGACCAGGAAATCCTAGGACCGGTAGGTGAGCTATTGGAAGGTACTAGAGATGCCATCGTGCAGCGGGAAGATGGCACCATGGTAGACCTTTATACCCGACTGGGTGGTACTGTGATGGTAGAAGATGCAGATGGAAATATGGAAGAGGCCGGTTACCTTCCCCTAAAAGCTGTCGTAACAGAGACGGTACTGTTGGTGGCCAGTGACCCTGAGTTTGAGGAATTGAAGCCCTATTTCCCTGTACTACTGGCTGAAGTAGGAGCAGGAGACATGTCTGGCTTCAATACGTTGGTAGAAAACTTCAGTGACCTGCTAGCGCAATCCATTGGTTCTACAAATTATATGTACGATGGAATGAGCATGGCGGACGCCCACAACCCTGATGTCAATTCAAGGATGACAGGCAGGATCACTTCTGCGGATTATGACCTATTTATCCAGGCAGTAGTAAAAGCAGCAACAAACAAGGGAGTGCCTGAATCTGTTATTGCAGAATTTGGAGCATTGCTGACCAGTGAAGGGCTGAAGGGCGCGATTGTCCAAGGATAATAATAGCTGCCAAGGTGATTTACTAAGTTGCTTGATTACAGTAAAAAAGGCTTTCCAGTTGGGGAAAGCCTTTTTTGTTCCTGTTGCTCTTACGCTTTTATAGCACACCTTTGGTGCTGGGGAGTTGGTTAAGTGCTGCGATATCCCTTTTTACGGCCATCTTGATGGCGCGTGCGAAGCCTTTGAAAATGGCTTCTATTTTATGGTGCTCATTGTTTCCTTCGGCTTTGATGTTCAGGTTGCACTTGGCTGTGTCACTGAAGGATTTGAAGAAGTGGTAAAACATTTCCGTAGGCATATCACCTATTTTTTCCCTGTTGAACTCGGCTTCCCACATCATCCAAGGACGTCCTCCGAAGTCAATTGCGACTTGGGCAAGCACATCATCCATTGGCAGCAAGAAACCATAGCGGTAGATGCCCTTTTTATCACCTAATGCCTTGAGATAGGCTTCGCCCAGTGCCAATGCCGTATCTTCGATGGTGTGATGCTCGTCGATGTGCAGGTCGCCATTGACCTTAATCTCCAAGTCTGTACCGCCATGCTTGCCCAGCTGCTCCAGCATATGATCAAAGAAGGGCAACCCAGTGTCAATAGCACATTTCCCTGATCCGTCCAAGTTGACAGTGATCTTGATTTGGGTTTCTGAAGTGCTTCTTTCTACTGACCCCTTTCGGGCTGGAAGTCGTAAAAATTCATAGATCTCATCCCAAGAAGTGGTGCTTATGGCAGCTCCTTCGGCAGCTTCCTCACCGATGAAGATAGCTTGGGCGCCAAGGTTTTTGGCCAGCTGAACATCGGTTTTGCGGTCTCCGATGACGAAGGAGCGAGCAAGGTCATAATCTCCTTCCATGTATTGGGTAAGGAGTCCTGTCCGTGGTTTTCGCGTGGAAGCATTTTCATGCTCAAAGGTCTTGTCTATGTGGATGGCATCAAAGACTACCCCTTCCTGCTCTAAGGTTTTGAGCATTTTGTACTGGGCAGGCCAGAAGGTGTCCTCCGGAAATGAATCGGTCCCCAAACCATCTTGGTTGGTCACCATCACCAGTTCAAAATCAGTTTCCTCGGCGATCTTTCGCAGGTTGGAAATGGCCTTGGGGTAGAATTCCAGTTTTTCCAAGCTGTCCACTTGGTAGTCTACCGGTGGCTCTTTGATGATGGTTCCGTCACGATCTATAAAGAGTACTTTTTTCATGGTTGTAATGTTGTATAATAATTGAAAGAAGCTTGTCTTAGAACTGCACAAAGGCTACAATTCATATGTGCCAAGCTCGCTTTTTAGTTAGCATTTACGGTAAGGAAATGAGATAATGCCTGGATGAGCCGATCATTCTCTTCCCTAGTGCCCACGGAGATTCTCAGGCATTGATCACACAGGATGACCTTGGAACGATCACGAACAATGACCCTGTTTCCTATCAGGTAGTCATACGCTTCCTTGGCAGCCGAAACTTCCACTAGCAGAAAATTGGCATGGGTGGGATGGATTCTTTGCACACCCTCCATTTTTGTCAACGCTCCAAGCAGGTAGTCACGTTCCTCCAGAATGTCATTCACCATTCGTTGCATTTTGGAGGTGTCATCAAGTGCTTCCAGGACAGTTTCTTGGGTCAGGCCACTGATATTGTACGGTGGTTTGATCTTGTTAAGGATCTTGATGATTTCTACCGACGCAAAGGCCATTCCCAGCCGGAGGGCTGCGAGTCCCCATGCTTTGGAAAAGGTCTGCATGACCAATAGGTTGGGGTAATTGCTTAGTTCATTTGTAAAGCTGGGCTCATCACTGAAGTCAATGTATGCCTCATCCACGACGACCAGGCCATCAAATCCCTCGATGATTTTAAAGATGTCTTGGCGCTTAGCTTTGTTGCCGCTGGGGTTGTTGGGAGAGCAGATGAAGATGATCTTGGTGTTTTCATTCACTGCTTCCAAGATCGCATTGGGACGAAGTTGGAAATCCTCCGAAAGATTGACCCGGTTGATGGTGATGTCATTGATGTCCGCACTTACCTCGTACATGCCGTAAGTAGGGGGCAAGATGATGATATTGTCCTTGCCTGGGCGGCAAAATGCCCGCATAAGCAGGTCAATGGCTTCGTCACTGCCATTACCGATGAAAATCTGCTCAGCAGGAACTTGTTTGATCGTGCTGATTTTTTCCTTTAGTGCATGTTGGTACGGGTCGGGGTAGCGATTATAACTTCCCGAAGTAATGGACCCAAAAGGGTTTTCATTGGCATCCAAGAATACTCCTTCTTTACCGGTATATTCATCCCTTGCGGAAGAATATGGTTTCAGCTGCGCAATGTGCGGTCGAAGCAGTTTGTTCAGATCAAAGGCCATGCTTATTGATTGTCTTTAAGGTATTTTAAACGAATGGAAACGGCGTTTTTGTGAGCATCAAGAAGTTCATTGCCAGCCAATACTTCAATGGTCGGCCCAAGCTTTTGAAGGCCTTTCTCCGTGATTTTTTGATAGGTGATTTTTTTGACAAAGCTGTCCAGCGAAACACCACTGTAATTTCTGGCAAAACCGTAAGTGGGCAGTGTGTGATTCGTGCCGGAAGCATAATCCCCAGCTGATTCAGGAGTGAAGTTGCCAATGAATACCGAGCCGGCATTGACGATTTTTGCCACTACTTCGTCTTCATTCTCCACATTGATGATGAGGTGCTCGGGAGCATAATCGTTGATCAGCGCAATGGCTTTTTCCTGATTGCCCATGACCACGGCGACGCTATTTTCCAGCGCCTTTTTCGCAATGGCTTTTCGGGGAAGGTCTTTGAGCTGTTTGTCCACTTCCTTGATTGCTTTCTTGGCCACTTTAGCGGAGCTGGCCACCAAGACTACCTGGCTATCGATGCCGTGTTCGGCTTGGGAGAGGAGATCGGCAGCGATGAAGGCAGGAACAGCCGTTTCATCTGCATAGACCAATACCTCGGAAGGTCCTGCTGGCATGTCGATGGCAATGCCTTTTTTAGTCGCCAGTTGCTTGGCCGCCGTTACATATTGGTTTCCCGGGCCAAATATCTTGGCCACCTGCGGGATGCTTTCGGTGCCATAAGTTAATGCGGCGATGGCTTGTGCCCCGCCGGCTTTGACGATTTTATCAATACCAATCAAGTTGGCCGTGTAGAGAATGGCTGGGTGGACTTTACCTTCCTTGTTTGGAGGGGTGCAAAGGACAATTTCTTCACATCCTGCAATATTGGCGGGGACTCCTAGCATCAATACCGTCGAAAACAAAGGAGCCGTTCCTCCCGGGACGTAAAGGCCTACTTTTTGGATAGGAACACTCCTGCGCATGCAGGTGACACCTTCCATGACTTCCATGCTCAGGTCCTCTGTCTGCTGTGCCTGATGGAATTTCTCAATATTTACTTTGGCTTGTTGAATGGCGTCCTTCAGGGGTTCATCCACCAGTTCATAGGCTTCATTGATCTCTTCGCGTGTGACCAGTAGATTGTCGATTTCTACATGATCATACTCCAAAGCGAATTTTTTGAGTGCTTTATCACCTTGGCGGCTGACTTTGCGCATGATCGGCTTGACGATCTTTTGGATGTCCTTCATCTTTTGAACCGGCCGGGCCAGTTCTTTTTGCCATTCGTTTTGGGAGGGATTGGTTATGGTTCTCATCTGAAACGTGTCTTTGGGGAGCAATTAAATCACCATTTTTTCTATGGGTACCACCAAGATGCCTTCGGCTCCGGCAGCTCTCAGTTCTTCGATATTTTCCCAGAACTGATCTTCTCTTAGCACCGAATGTACAGAAGACCACCCTTCCTGTGCCAGTGGTAATATGGTCGGGCTGCGCATGCCTGGGATGAGCGAAATGATTTTGTCCAAGGATTTATTAGGGGCATTGAGCAATACATACTTGTTGCTTTTGCCAGTTTGGACAGCATTGATACGGAAAAGTAGCTTTTCTACAATGCCCATTTTTTCACTGTTCAAGCCTTTGTGGCTGATAAGCACCGCTTCGGACTTGAAGATTTCTTCGACTTCTTTTAGCCCATTCATCATCAAGGTAGATCCCGAGCTCACGATATCACATATACCTTCCGCTAAGCCGATGCTAGGGGCGATCTCTACTGAGCCGCTGATTTCGTGGATTTCAGCATTGATTTTCTTGGCCTTTAGGTAATCACCGAGGATTTTGGTGTAGCTGGTGGCGATGTTCTTTCCTTCAAAATAGGAGAGTCCCGGGTATTCCTGGCTTTTAGGAATGGCCAAGGATAGACGGCACTTGGAGAAACCCAGTTTTTTGAGCACATCGACGCTTTTGTCTTTTTCTACCAGTTCGTTTTCTCCCACGATCCCTAGATCCGCCACACCATCGGCCACATAGCCAGGGATGTCATCATCTCGAAGATAGAGAAACTCGATGGGGAAGTTGGTAGAAGTGGATTTTAGCTTTCCGGTACCATTATAGAATTTGATGCCACATTCCTTGATGAGGCTTAATGAATCTTCACTTAAGCGACCGCTTTTTTGGACGGCTATGCGAATAATATTTTCCATGAAATAAAGATACGAATATGAATAGTTCTTTTAAGAAATTCCGTGAATCAATCGGGCTGCAAGATGGCTTGCGTACAGCCTCTGGGGCGATATGTAAATAGTCTTCCTCCTTAGGAGGAATGATGGAAATGATGAACAGTCGCAGTCGGACAAACTGTAAAAAGTGGCATAGCGATGATATTTGATTTGCTGCTGTTCATGATAATGCTACAAAATTAAGCAGCTATCGCTATTATCCAAAAAATGATAACGTTTTTTCGGAGAAATTAATGATTTCTTAAAGAAAAGTCTGATTGATCAAGGAATTATAAACTTTCCGTTCATTTTCGTTTTTGATGGACTTTAAGGTCACTACCGTCTTTTTGATGATTTTTTGGATCATGGCATCCATCACCTGCTCATAGTTGCCGGAAGAGGCTTCACTCATCAGGCGTTGATAGCGATCCATCTCTTCGGATTTGATGGTTTGCAGGGCCGCTTTCATGGAGCGGATGGCTTCCAGGTTTTTGTTGTCGTTCTGCCACTGGACAAACTCTTCCAAGTAAGCGTCCAAAATATGCTTTACGTCTTGTATGCTGGCCTTTTTTTGCTCCAGTGCTGTCTGGGTAACCTTACCAATATCATCCATATCGTAGAGCATGACACCTGGTACATTGGCCACATCAGGAGATATACTCCTTGGCATGGAAATGTCCACTAAGACTTTAAATAGCACATCAGTCGTATCAAAATCATTTTTATCCAAAATGGGAGCGGTCACTGAAGGGGAGGAAATGATAATGTCAAACTGGTGCATTTCACTCCTCAGTTGATCCAAAGGAAAATAGCTCAATGCTGTTTTGAATTTTTCATTGAATTGGGTCACTTTTTCTTCAGTCCGGTTGAAGACGGTAAGTTCGGTATGGCCTTTTGAGCAAAGGTGCTTGCATACGTTTTGCCCCATTTCTCCAAAACCGACAATCGCTATCTGGGTGGATTTAAACATACCTCGGAATTCCTCGATCATATCCACCGCCGCATAGGATGCGGAGCTGATGCCTGCTCGAAATTCAGTTTGACTGGATATTTTTTTATTGGCGCTGAAGATTACCTGCATCAGTCTATGAATGTAGGTCCCGGCAGTTTGCGCTTCATCCGCTAGTTGATAGGCTTGTTTGATTTGCGAGCGGATTTGGGCATCTCCCAGAATTTGAGACTCCAAACCTGCCGATACTTCAAATAAATAACGCAAAACCGTTACTTCGTCATGTTCTTGGGAAAAGGCACCTAAAGCGGTGTCGATGTTCTGCAGTTTGACTTGGCACAAACAGTCAAGAAGGTCATGAGCGCCACTTTTATCGCCAAAATAGACTATTTCAGTCCTGTTACAAGTAGAAATAGCCAATACTTCTTCTACAGACGTTACCTGCTTGGCTTTGTCTAGAAATTGACTCACTTCATTTTGGTTTAGCGCAAAACGCTCTCTAACGGCAATGTCAGTGGTCTTATGGGATAAGCTTAAAAGTCTGAACTGAATCATAATGTCTCTTTCTGATTTGAACCGAAAGCACATTGCTTCCTTCCATTATCGTTGTTTGAATTATGTACGCTGCAAAATGGTGCTTTGGATTTTCTGGATGGGGAAAAACAATTATTTGGAATCTTTTTAAATAATGGTAGCGGTGACGGTTTTCTTGGGCCAAGCCATTAAACCCGGAATATGCATTAGCCTACCTACGCCACGGTGCACAGGGGTTGTGGTCTTAATCTGCTTCAAAATCAGTCGGTTAACTGTTTTTTTTGATTCTGCCTTGGGACCCAGAGCCGTTAGGAAAACACATATAAGTTGCTGAAAATCTATATCCCTATTGATGTTTTTGCTCTTCACAAATGGCCTAGGGGGATTTCAAATCCCCATTATTCCGGTTCGGGATTACAAATCTCGAACAGCTAAGAATCATGCCGTAGGCATGAAAGCTTGGTAACGACCTCGATCAACAGTCCTCTGTAATGTGCTGTAGGTAGGTACATCACATTTGACTAATTAAGCTTTGTCAAAAGCCTGCTTCGGTAGGTTAGACTACAGGGCGAACGCATTTAAAAAAGTATCCCAGCTTGAATATATATCTGCCGTTCCTATGGGCTAAAAATGAGTGGATCTCGCTTGTCCACTGTACGAGCGAACTCATTTTCTTACCCCCATCAACTGTCCCAAAACCGAATGCTTCAACGGTCGAATAATGGACTCACATCGAAGCGACTGATTTTGTCCGTCGCGGCGGATCAGGCCGTAATAGATAGGCTAATGCATATTCCGGGCAATGTCGCTTAGTTAGTGTGTATCTGGAAATATTGGTTTAATTATTTTTCTTGCTAAATTCCAAGATAGTATTCATCTCTTTACCTTTGTTACTTTTTTGCTACAGGTCAAAAAAGTAACCAAAAAACCCCGCCGCTGTGCAGCTATTGGTCTAAAATTAAAACCTTCCCTCATGCAGGCAAACTCCTCCTTTTTAGCTGCCAACATTCTTTTTGGCCAGCATTTCGTCAAACAAGGCTGCCTTCTTGCCCACCCGCTTTTTAATTTCTTAACGCCCAATAGCTGCAAGGCGGATCCATTTTGTATATGTTTTAAAAGTCCATGGATTAAAACCATAATTCTCTCAATGGACGATCCGTATTGGAAAAATCTCTTAACTAAACGACATTGATATTCCGGGTTAAACTTATCTAAATCATTCCCCACTTGGGCAGACAGGTGCGATGCTTTTATTCGTTCTCTAAACCAACTGGTGTCCTTGCTCTTACAGCATTTTCTGCGATAGGCTGCTGCTATTCTATTGTACAAACTTGGAGAAAGTGCCAGCGGCACGATGGATTTAGTAACCTGCGGATTCATCCGCTGGATGTTAAGGCCTCCTCCACCTCCAGAAGGAGTGCCAGCGGCACGGATGATAGCGGCCCTACACGAAATTAATATTAAATGCGTTTGCCTTGGGTTAGACTATGCATATTAACTTTTTGTTCCTGTCCAGTAATCCAGTTGGAATACCTGCTTCGTAAATACTGCTAAAGGTTAAAAAAAAGAATGTTGGTTAATTAAAAAAAGATGCGCAATTCTTCATTTGCGTCAAATTTAGTTTGTGGTTCAATTTTTTAAAATGGAAAAGGAGTGGTTTTTTAAACCACTCCTTTTTTCTATCCCCCTGATTTTTTGGCCTTATAGTTAAGTTGGTGCAGGATGTCGAGGACTTTGTCGCGGTGGTCACCTTGGATGAGTATTTCGCCATCCTTAGCGCTTCCGCCCACACCACATTTGCTTTTTAAGGTTTTGCCGAGGTCTTTTAGGTCCTCTTCCGACCCAATGAAACCATCGATGAGGGTGACTTGTTTGCCTCCTCGGGCTTTTTTGTCCAGCATGACTTTAAGGTTTTGCTGCTGTGGTGGAAGGGTTTCCATTGCTTCTCCACCAAGATGATCAAATTCAAACTCGTCACTGGTAGAGTAGACCACACCATCTCGCTTTTTCCAGTCGTTGTTGTTTTTTCTTCCCATAATCGTTACTTCATTTTCATCGTCCATACAGGCCGCTTGGCGTGGTTGACGACATCTTCCGCAATGCTGCCACTGAGAAGGTGCATAAACCCTGTCCTGCCATGTGTGGCCATGGCGATCATGTCAATATTGTTTTCTTCGGAATATTGGATGATGCCATCTTCCTCCGAATCACTGTTATAGATCTCAAAGGTAACATTATCCAAATGGTTTTTGGCTATGAAATCCTTGATTTTGGCTTTGCTGTCTTTTGAGTTTTCGAAACTGTTTGGAGTGTTGATTTTCACTAGGTGAAGTGAGGCGTTCAAGGTTTCTTGCAGCTTTTTCAGTTGCCCGAAAGTCTTGTTGTTTTCGTCTCCAAAATCACTGGCAAAAAGAATATTCTGGATCGATGACGGTTTGACAGGGCCTTTAATGGTGATGACAGGGCAGCTTGCGTGTCGTACTACCTTTTCGGTATTGGAGCCTATGAGCAATTCTTCCAGACCGCTGGTGCCTTTGGAGCCCATGACGATGAGGTCGGCTTTGATTTCGCCTATTTCATTGGATATGCCAGCATAGGGGTTTCCAAAAGTGATTTTGGTACTGAATTTATAAGGTACGTCTTTCAGCTTTTCTTCAATTGCAGCCACCTGTTCCTTTCTTTTTTCTACCAGCTCTACCATAAATATTTGCTGAAAATCCTCATTCCCCAAGCCCACTTCACCTGTCGTGTTGAAGTTTTGCCCCGTAGGGATTTCAATCACATGAAGTAATTTGAGGTGTCCTTGGGTAAGTGCAGCCAGCTCTTTGGCAAAATCAAAGGCATTCTCTGCTTCTTCGGAAAAATCATAAGGTACTAAGATGGTTTTCATAGTTGTTGTTTTTGATTAAAATGTTACACAATCAAATTACGAAAAAGGCGTAATTATAGCCAGTTTCTGTCATTGTATTCTATTTAACGAATTTCATGCCGAACTGGATGTCAAAAAGGGAATTGAAAGGGGGAGGGGAGTTTAGCATACGGAATCGATTGGGCGAGATTTTGATCAAGAAAAGCTCACTAAGCCCACGCCAAAAGCCAATACCCATAGTAAGGTCGAAATAGCCATTTTTTTAAGGTAGGGGTCCAGCTCCGACGATTTGGTTTTTTGTCCCACGTTTTTTCCTATCCCGACCATAAGCGGTAAGACCAACAGGGCTGCCAATGCACCAGGGGCATTTTCAAGCCAGCTGAAAGCCAGTAGCGAAACATTGCCCAAGATAATCAAAGCCCAATTATAGCGCACAGCTGCTTTTCTGCCAATTCTGACAGGGATGGACTTTTTGCCTGCTTTATGATCGGATTCGATGTCCCTGATATTGTTAATATTCAATACTGCAGTGCTGAAAAAACCCAACGAAAGTGCTGGGAGTATCAAGGTGGAAGAGAAGTCTAAGCTATGTAGGAAATACGTTCCCAAGACTCCTACAAGACCAAAAAAAAGAAATACAGAAATGTCCCCCAATCCCATGTAGCCGTAGGGATTAGCGCCTGAAGTATAATTGACGGCCGCAAAAATGGACAGGAGCCCAATACCAATAAAAGTAAAGAACAGCACCCAGCTCTCCAGCGCAACGTATAGCAGCACAACACCACAGAGGAATGACAAGACGCCCAGTAAAATCATGGCATTTTTCATTTCTGTAGGTTGGATGACCCCAGATTGTACGGCTCTGATGGGGCCTTCTCTATCGTCACTGTCTGCGCCATGAACACTGTCGCCATAGTCATTGGCGAGGTTGGACAGGATTTGTAGCAGTGTGGTGGTGAGAGCCGCCAAAACTGTAACCTCCCAGCGGAAGGTGCCATGAAACCAGGCGATAAAGCTGGCCATTAGAATACTGGCAAGTGCCAAAGGAAGGGTTCTCAATCGAATGGCGTGTAGCCAAGCCTGTTTTTTACTGGTAAGCGTGATATCCACGATTTTGTACGTAAGTGGGGGAGGTTTAATAGTAACTATGACCTGCCAGGTTTCACGAGATAATCCGTTTTACTGTCAAGAGAAACGCTAGCAGGTCCTATCTCGTCGATAAACGAAATGGGATAATTATGACTCGATCAATTTGATGATTTCTTCGTCCATTGGATTGACAGCCGATTGGAAAAAGTGCTTGAGTTCACCATTTTCATCGATGTAATACTTGCAGAAATTCCAGGTGGGCTCTTGGTCGTTCCATCCGTTTTGGGACTTGTCAGAGAGCCACCTGTAGAGCGGGTGCTTGTCCACGCCTTTTACAGATACTTTTTCGAACATCGGGAAGGTAATACCGTAATTCCCTGTGCAGAATTTCTTGATTTCTTCATTGGAGCCAGGCTCCTGTCCACCAAAATTGTTGGCAGGAAAGCCAAGGATGGCGATTTTGTCACCATATTCCTTATTCAGTTTTTGGAGGTCTTCGTACTGTGGTGTGTAGCCGCACTTGGAAGCCACATTGACCACAAGGACCTTTTGCCCTTTATATTGGCTCAGGTCCACTTCTTTTCCATCAATGTCCTTTACGGTAAAATCATAGAATGATTTTTTTGTCTGCATATCTTCTTGGTCAAGGGGTTTTGCTTCTGCTGATGTATTGGTTCCAGTACTGGAGCCTGAATTACACGAGGCTAAAGCGACTATCGAGAGGATGAATATCAGTTTTTTCATAATTACATTTTTTCAGGTACATTTATTCCTAATAACTTCATTCCGGACTGTAAAGTTTTGGCCACCTGTGCGCTGAGTGCCACTCGGAAGCTGCGTACTTTCTCATCCGCTTCACTAAAGATAGAAAGTTCTGCATAAAAGCGGTTATATTCCTTGGCCAAATCAAACATATATTGGGCGATAATAGACGGTGAGAGTTCTTCGCCTGCTTGGGCAATTTTCTTCTCATAATCATTCAGCAGGATGATCAGTTCTTTTTCTGCATTTTCTACTTGCTGCAGTCCTTCAAAGCCTGCTGCAGAATAATCTACACCAATTTGGTTGGCTTTGCGCAGGATTGAAGCGATTCGTGCATGGGAATACTGGATAAAAGGCCCTGTATTTCCTTGGAATTCAATGGATTCCTGAGGGTTGAAGAGCATGCGTTTTTTTGGATCCACTTTTAGTAGGAAGTATTTCAGCGCCCCCAAGCCCAGCATTTCATAGAGGGCTTTGGCTTGTTCTTCCGAAAACCCTTCGATTTTCCCAAGTTCTTTGGTATGGCTTTCTGCAGTGTCCACCATTTCCTGGATCAGGTCATCAGCATCCACGACGGTTCCTTCGCGGGATTTCATCTTGCCGGTAGGCAAGTCCACCATCCCGTAAGAAAGGTGATATAGCCCTTCACCGTAAGGCCTGCCCAGCTTCCTCATGATCTTAAAGAGAACATCAAAATGGTAATCCTGCTCATTGCCCACCACATATACGGACTTGTTGATCTTGAAATCATCATACTTGAGGTCTGCTGTGCCCATGTCCTGCGTGATGTAGACAGAGGTGCCATCACCTCGCAGCACAAGCTTTTCGTCCAGTCCTTCTTCTGTAAGGTTTGCCCATACGGAGTTGTTTTCTTTTTTGAAGAATACTCCTTTTTCGAGTCCTTCATTTACGATGTTTTTGCCTAGCAGGTAGGTGTCTGATTCGTAATAGAACTTGTCGAAACTTACGCCCAGTTTCTTATAAGTAGCATCAAACCCTTCATAGACCCAGCTATTCATGGTTTTCCAGAGGGTGACCGTGTCTTCGTCACCAGCTTCCCATTTGCGTAGCATTTCTTGGGCTTCCAGCATCAGCGGAGCCTGTTTTTTTGCCTCATCTTCAGCAAGTCCCTTTTCAGTAAGGGCTTGGATTTCTTCTTTATAGGCCTTGTCAAATAACACATAGTATTTTCCGGCAAGATGGTCTCCTTTCAGTCCGCCGGATTCAGGCGTTTCGCCATTGCCAAAGTGGAGGTAGGCCACCATGGACTTACAGATGTGGATGCCGCGGTCATTGACCAAGTTGGCTTTGATGACCTCGTAGCCATTGGCTTGGAGGATTTCGGCAACGGAAAATCCAAGGAAATTATTTCTCAAGTGCCCCAAATGAAGCGGTTTGTTGGTGTTGGGAGAGCTAAACTCCACCATGACCTTTTGGTTTTTTGGTGGCAACTGGCCAAGTTGCTCGTTTTGGTAGAGTGCTTGGAAAACAGCCATCCAAGACTGTTCGTTGACAGAAATGTTCAAGAATCCTTTTACCACATTAAAAGCACTTACGGCTTCACAATTTTCGACCAAGTACTGCCCTATTTTTTCGCCGCTATCTTCAGGTTTCATTTTGGTAAACTTCAGGAATGGGAATAGCACAAAGGTGTAATTTCCTTCAAATTCCTTTCGGGTAGGCTGTAAGGCGAGTGACTCAGGGGCCACCTGATGGTCAAAAGCTTGTGCAAATGCTTTACTGATGGTTTCCAGTATCTGTTCTTGAATCGTCATTCTTTTTTATATTATAATAACTTCGTCTGATCCTCTTCGGATCAATTGCGTATTTTTTTTAAACTTAAAAGTTGCTGACAAGGGATTTGGTAGTGGATTCGAGTACTTCAAAGGCGTTTTTGGCCATGATGTTCTCCGAGTCCAAGGTAGGGTTTACCTCCACAATTTCCCAACAGCAAACTCGCTTGTCTTTTATCAATTCCGTATTGAGTTTTATGGCTTCATCTACGGTGAGTCCATCTGGGACCGGAGTCCCTGTACCCGCAGAGATGGCGCTGTCCATGCTATCTACATCAAACGAAATGTAAATTTGGTCACAGTTGCTGAGGATGGCCAATGCCTCTTCCGAAATCTTCACCACGCCATTTTCACGGACTTCTTTGGTGGTAAAGTTTCTGATTCCATGTTTTTTGATCAGGTGGTTTTCGGGTTCTTCGGTATCTCGCACAGCGATATAAACGATGTCTTCCGCATTGATCTTAGGGGAATCTCCTCCGATTTTTTTGATCTTTTCCCAATATTCGATCTCTTCCGCTGTAGGCTTTTTTTCCTGGCACTCGAGGTTGTCCTCTTGTAAACACATCCCTAGCGGCATACCGTGCATATTGCCAGATGGGCTGGTATAGGGGCTGTGGATGTCAGCATGGGCGTCAATCCAAATCACACCAAGCCGCTTTTCAGGGTCGGCAGCCTTAATTCCCATGATGGTGCCCGCAGCCGTCGAATGATCTCCAGCCAGTACAATGGGAAATTTCTTTTCCAAGCGTAGTGCTTTGATCGTGTCATGGACATTCCCTAGGACCTCATAGACCCCATCGACGTATTTGGCGTTTGGGTAGGGGTTGTTTTTCCAGAGGTAATTGTTTGCATCCGGCACATTGATGGGGTCAAATCGGGTGAAGAAATCCGACTTTTTTCCCAAGCTGGCCACTTTTAGCGCATCAATTCCCAAGCTGGCACCCCTAGTACCTGCGGCAAGTTCTGACCGTACTTCTACAAGCTTTATATTTCTCATAATGGGTAAATCTCTAGTTTGTTATATTGGGCAAATCCTTTCAAAGAATTTATTGCCACAAAAGTAGTCAAAATTGTGCATTTATGGGAGAGGGAGGTTCTAAAGGTTGGCAGGTTATAGGGGAATGAGTGGGTAGATCGATCAGGGCGGAAGCATTTTAAAAAAGTATCCCAGCTTGAATATATAGCTGCCGTTCCTATGGGCTAAAAATGAGTGGATCTCGCTTGTCCACTGTACGAGCGAACTCATTTTCTTACCCCCATCAACTGTCCCAAAACCGAATGCTTCAACGGTCGAATAATGGACTCACATCGAAGCGACTGATTTTGTCCGCCGCGGCGGATCAGGCCGTAATAGATAGGCTAATGCATATTCCGGGCAATGTCGCTTAGTTAGTGTGTATCTGGAAATATTGGTTTAATTATTTTTCTTGCTAAATTCTAAGATAGTATTCATCTCTTTACCTTTGTTACTTTTTTGCTGCAGGTCAAAAAAGTAACCAAAAAACCCCGCCGCTGTGCATCTAATGGCCTAAAATAAAAACCCTCCCTCATGCAGGCAAACTCCTCCTTTTTAGCTGCCAACATTCTTTTTGGCCAGCATTTCGTCAAACAAGCCTGCCTTCTTGCCCACCCGCTTTTTAATTTCTTAACGCCCAATAGCTGCAAGGCGGATCCATTTTGTATATGTTTTAAAAGTCCATGGATTAAAACCATAATTCTCTCAATGGACGATCCGTATTGGAAAACCTTCTTAACTAAACGACATTGATATTCCGGGTTAAACTTATCTAAATCATTCCCCACTTGGGCAGACAGTTGCGATACTTTATTGGTCCTCTAAATCAACTGATGTCCTTGCTCTTTCAGCATTTGCCGCGACAGGCTGCTGCTATCCTAATGTACCAACAGGGGTGAAGTGCCAGCGGCACGATGGATTTAGTAACCTGCGGATTCATCTGCTGGATGTTAAGGTCTCCTCCACCTCCAGAAGGAGTGCCAGCGGCACGGATGATAGCTGCCTTACACGAAATAATGTTAAATGCGTTTGCTCTGGTAGCTGGGTGGTGAACATGGATGATATCCTGATGGTTTCGTTTGTCGCATAGAAGGTTGGGTTGGTTCTCTCATTCGTACACTTGGTTTTTAACCCGGAATATGCATTAGCCTATCTATTGCGGTATGAACCTACTTCAAAATCAGTCGCTTCGCTGCTGTTTTCGATTTCACCATAGCGGTGCTATGCCTCAATCTCCAAACAGCCTGATTTTCTTGCAGTTTCAAACCTCATCACGATTCCTAATGCATAAACCGGGTATAAGAATACCTGTATGTTAAAATGTTGGTGTTTATTGTAACGATAAGATAGCTGGAAATGCTGTTTTTCAACATAAAAATACACTAAATTACAAATAAATAATAGGGTTGAGGACGTTCGCAATTCCGTTAAGATTGTAATGGCTAAGGGATATATTAGAGTGAAAAAAATAATTCCCTACAAATTCTATAGGGAAATTAGTTTTTGTAGAAAAATGTTGTACCTTTGAAGTAGTTATTAGCGAAAAGCGGAGTAAGCTCAGTAGCTGATTTATAAAGAATAGGGGAGAGAACAGGCTCTAAGAACCTATAGCAACCTATCCCTCTTATAAGAGAAAAGGTGCTAAATCCTGCCGAAATCATTTGAGGACCTATAAATGTAAAAGCCATGAGACGATCAATTCGAATGCAGAACCTGCTAAAAGAGCCAAAAAGATGTTGTTGCTGATCGCAGCAAATCCGCAGAAAAAATTAACTAGTAACCATCACAAATTAAGAAACCATGACAGCAATAGCTTCTAACTATACCAATTCAGTACAGCAAAACAAAATTTTCAGCTTCCAGTCCGTAAGTAGAAACGAGGCAGTAGAAGCCACTTCGCTGACAGCTTATGATTGGTTGGAAAATAATGAATTTGTCCAGCTACAAGGTCAAGGATCTTTTGGATTCCAGAACTATGCTGATGCCAATAAAAAATTCCAAGCAATCTATTTTACCCTGAAAGGGAATTTGGCAGCACAATATGCCTTTTTCCGTGGGATCGTTTTGGCAGGACAGCCTAAGGAAATTTACCTGGAGAATATCCATGAGAACAGGAGCTTTACCTTGAAATTTTATAAAAAGAACGAGGAAGTAGCGAAGCGATATTTGGAAAAGATTTTCAAAATTGTCAATGAAGAAATCAGGTTCAAGCAAGTGTTAAGAAAAGTACTGGTCAATCAGGAGAAACACCGATTGGAAGAGAAGTTGCTCTTTAATGAATTGAGCAAATAAACATTACGATAAACCATCACTAATAACCATAATAAAAGAACCCTTGTCATTCCGGCAAGGGTTCTTTTTTGGTATGCACTATTCTTCTTTTCGGGTTCAACAGGGAGTTCCTTTGGGATAGTTAATCATCCGTATCATAGGGGCGCCCTAATTTTTAACCCGGATTATGCATTAGGAATCGTAGTGAGAGCTGAAATTGCAAGAAAATCAGTTAGTTTGGAGGCATTAGCGTAGCACCGCTACGGTTATGCCGAAAACTAAAGTGAAACGGCTGATTTTGAAGCAGTTTAAGGTCGCAACAGATAGGCTAATGCATATTCCGGGTTTAACTAAACGGCATTACTTCTGGGTTTTACTTGAGTTCGAGAATAAAATCGATTATCAATCGATTATACGAACGCTAGGTTACTTCCAACCTCCGCCAAGACTACGATAAAGTTCGACGTTGGCAATGGCAAGTTGCGTTTTAAGCCTTACCAATTCCATTTGGTTTTCAAGCGCATCCTCTTGGGCATTGATGATTTCAAGGTAACTTGCATATCCCCCTTGGAAGAGCAGGAATGCATCTTTTACACCTTTATTGGTTACTTCAAGTCGTTCGGCGGCGATGGCGTGTCTTTCTTGAAGCTTTTCAATTGTGACCAAGGCATTGGACACTTCACCGACAGCATTGATGATTTTTTCCTTGAAATCCAATTGTGAAATTTCCCTCTCATTGATAGCAATCAGGTGATTGGTCTTTAGCTTTCTGTTTTGGAATATGGGTTGAAAGATGGCACCATTTAGCATCGCAAAGCCTGCCCCGAGTGGATCTAGGAAATGTTGGATTTGGTAAGAGTTCAGGCCGATTCCTCCACTGATGGTCAGGGAAGGGTATTTCATGGCTTTGGTGATGCCTACTCTGGCATTGCTCACGATGAGGTTATATTCTGAAGCAGCTATGTCAGGGCGGTTTTGGATAAGTGCTATCGGTACACCAGTTTGATAAGTGCTGTCAAAAGTGATGTCCTCCAAATGATGGTTGACATCCAGTTCTTGTGGTGATCTTCCCATCAGTTCATTGAGACGGGTTTCTTGGATGGCATATTCCCGTTCGAGTTCGGGAATAAGGGCTTTTGCCCGTAGCATCTGCGATTTGGTCTGTTGGACGGCTAGAGAAGTGGTCTCACCGGCATCGAATTGCAGTTCTACGATTCTCAGGGTGTTTTTTCCCAATTCATAATTGCGTTTGGAGACAGTGAGCTGTGATTTTAGCATTAGCATGTTCAGGTAGGTGGAGGCGACCTCCGCTACCAAGGCAGTTTGTAAGGCCTTTTGGAATTCTTGGCTTTTCATGTATTCGGCCCTTGCTGCTTCTTTCTGCCATCTCAGTTTGCCCCATATATCCAGTTCCCAGCTGGCCTGTAGTGAAGAAACATATTCTTTCCGCTCCGTATAGAAGGTAGTGGGGATATCGTCACCATGATTCCTTCTCGCCCGATTGGAGCCATAATTATTGTAATATTCAGAATAATATTCCCTGTTGTACTTAAATGGAGATGCTCCCAACGACGGTAAGAAGTTGGCTTTGGATTGCAGGAGGTTTTGATAGCCGATGTCCATTTCCATTCTGCCTTTGCGCATATCCAAGTTATTGTCCAATGCAGAATCAATAAGAACTACTAAAGTGGAGTCCTTAAAAAAATCCTTCCAATTGACCGAAGCCATGTTTTTTTTCCCTTGGAGTAAACTATCACGTAGGCTGTCCCCTCCGTGATAGGTGTCAGGAAAATCGATGTCTGGTCTTTTATAGTTTTGTCCCACTTTGCAGCTGGCCATTACGGCCACGACCAGTGCAAAGGGAATGAGTTTTCTTATTGAATTCATAGGTCTTCTTGTTCAATCGTTTCAATCTTGTAATTGTCCTGGATTTGTTGGAAAATATATGCCAGTACAGGAATGAATATGACTCCCAGTGATATGCCGAATATCATTCCGCCCGCTGTGCCAATACTTACTGATTTGGTGCCTTGGGCGGAAGAACCCACCGAGAACATCAACGGAACCAATCCTGCCGTAAAGGCAAAAGAAGTCATCAGAATAGGGCGGATCCTGAGGGCGCAAGCCTCTATGACGGCATCAGCCACATTAAGGCCTTCTTTCCGTTTTTGGGAGACAAACTCCACGATAAGGATCGCATTTTTTGCCAGTAGACCAACGAGCATTACCAGGCCTACCTGTACATAGATGTTATTATCTATACCAGCAAGGTTTATGAATACAAATACTCCTAAGATACCCGCAGGAAGAGATAGGATTACCGCCATGGGCAGCCAGAAACTTTCGTACTGCGCAGCAAGAATGAAGTAGATCAATACGATGCTGATGATGAATATCATCGTGGTATTGGACCCGGATTTCTTCTCTTCCAAGCTCATTCCTGTCCATTCAAATCCTAGGTTGGCGGGGAGCTTGCTTTCGGTCAATTCTTCAATAACATTCATAGCGTCCCCAGTACTGTACCCCTTTGCAGGAGTAATGTTGATTCTTGCAGCACTGTAAAGGTTGTAGCGGAAGACCGTTTCTGGCCCATAGGTTTCTTCCAGTTTTACAAAGGTGTTCAGGGGTACCATTTCTCCTTGGTCATTTTTTACCATGATCGAATTAATGGCATCAGGTGTTTCCCTGTATTGAATGTCCGATTGCATATATACCATGTACTGCCGAGTAAACCTGTTGAAATCCCCGACCCTGGTCCGGCCAAAATTGGACTGGATGGTGAACATCATGTCCTTGACACTGATGCCCATGGATTTGGCTTTTTCGTAATCGATATTGATTTTATACTGGGGGAAATTAGGGTTGTAAGAGGTGAAGGCTTTTTCAATTTCCTCTTGTTTGGTCAGCTCGGCTATAAATTCATTGATCAGCAGACCAAACTCCCCATAATCTCCATCCGAATAATCCTGAAGAACGATCTGCACACCGTCGAAATTACCAAAACCCTGTACAGTGGGGCGGGGGTAGATGTTGATTTTTGCCTCACTCAGGACGCCCAGTTTGTTGGTAAGGTGTTTGACCAGTTCGCCGATTTCTTTTGGACTTCCTCGTTCACTGATTTTCTTGAGCTTGATATAGCCCAGTCCTGTAGAGGAACTTTCTGAGTCATCCACGATATTGTACCCAGAAACGGTGTTGACACTTGATACGGCTTTTTCTTCTCTCAAGAGTGAATCGGCTTGTCTCAAGACCAGATTGGTACGGTGAAGTGATGATCCCTCAGGCATGGTCAAGGCAAAAATCAGGAAATTATCATCCTCGGTGGGAATAAATCCTTTTGGTGTGGTGGTGGCAAGGAAAAAGGTGAGTCCGGAAACCATGACGAGCCCGCCCATTGTCCACCATTTATGCAGGATGGCCCATTTTACGACTTTGAGGTATTTGTCGGTAAATTTATCAAAAGCACTGTCGAATTTCTGTAGTCCTTTGTCCCGAAGGTTTTTGGCGGTGTATGCGGCACGTGAACTTCGGATCCTTTCTATGAGTGGAATTCTTCTTTTTGTTTTTTTAGGATCTTTTTCTTTTAGGATAAGAACGCTTAAGACAGGGACTAATGTAAGTGCATTGACAGCTGATATCAACACGGCAAAGATGATGGTATAGGCAAACTCTTGATAGAATACTCCCACGGGACCTTCCAAGAAGCCGACAGGTAAAAAAACCGCTGCTATCACGATGGTGATGGAGATAATAGCACCGGTGATTTCTGACATTGCCGCTACCACTGCCTGTTTTACTTTCATCCCTTCATCTTCCATTTTTTCAAAAATGGCTTCAATCACCACGATGGCATCATCCACCACTATCCCAATGGCCAATACAATGGAAAACATGCTGAGCACGTTCATGGTGGCACCGATCATATAGAGGAAAAAGAATGTACCAATCAACGACACAGGGATGGATATGGCCGTAATAATGGTGGCGCGGGTGTTTTGGAGGAAAATAAAAACCACCAAAAATACCAGTATAAAAGCTTCGATGAGGGTCTTCTGGACATGGTGCATGGATTCGTCGATCTGGTCGCGCACACTGTAAGAGATCCGATAGTCCATTCCCTCAGGGAAGGCTTTGGCCTGATCTTCGAGCACTTTTCTTACCGCTTTGTCAATTTCCACGGCGTTGGCACCTTGCTGCTGTACGACATCTATCGTTACGGCAGACATTCCGTCGAGTTTATTGTCACTGGCGTAGTTAGAGGCGCCAAATTCCAGTCGGGCCACGTCCTTTAATCTCAACTGTGTACCATCGTCCTCTGTTTTGATCACCAGGTTTTCGTATTCATCAGGTTCGCTAAAGCGGCCGCTGTGCTTCATTACAATTTCGAAAACCTCATCGGAGTTTTCTCCAAACTTTCCTGGGGCTGCTTCAAAACTCTGGTCCCGCACCTGGTTGTAAACTTCCTTCGGCGTCAAGCCGTAAAGGGCCAGTTTTTCAGGGTTGAGCCAGATGCGCATGGCATAATCCCTAGATCGCAGGATCGACGCCTCTGCGATACCACCTACCCTTTTCAGTTCCCGTCGGATGTTCATCCGTGTATAGGCGTTGAGGAATGTTTCGTCATATACGCCATCACTGTAAATCTGAATGGTCATCAACGAGCCTTTGAGCCGTTTGAGCACGACGATCCCCGCTTCCCTTACTTCTGCAGGGATAGATTCCATGACCTGCGATATCCTGTTCTGGATTTCTACGGCAGCTACATTGGGATCCGTTCCCGGTTCGAAGTACACTGTGGATCGGCCACGGCCAGAGTTAGTGGCTGTGGAGTTGATGTAATTCATGTTTTCGGCTCCGTTAATGGCTTCTTCCAGCGGGAGCAATACTGACTTGGCTACGGTTTCGGCATTGGCACCGGGATAGTATACCTGAACACTGACACTGGGCGGAGCGATTTCAGGGAAACGTTCTACCGGCAGCAGCGAAATACTACCTGCTCCAGCAAGTATGAGAAGAATGGAAATAACCAATGCCAGAACAGGCCGGTTGATAATATTTTTGATCATGCGATTTAGTCTTTATCCAACGAGAGATGAAAGGGAGGTGTATGTCGGGCAGGTCAGGGTGTATGGTTTCCTGTTCCAACCCGTATTTGACAGTTGCCCACCATCCACGTCTTTGGTGAAAATTTTTAAATGATCTGTGTAATCCGTAGTGGGTTTACTCATCAGAGGAAAGCAACTGCCCTTTTTCGAGCGGCTTTACCTTTACACCATCGGTGAGTTTGTCCAGCCCTGAAGTGACAATGCGGTCATCACTTGAAAGACTGGTATCGCTAACAATGTACTTTTTACCTGATCTGCCTTCGATCTTAATTTCCTTTCTATTGACCGTATTATCATCATTCAAGGTGTAGACAAATTTCTTGTCATGTATCGATGCGGTAGCTCCTTGAGGGATCAATATTGCCTCTGGATAAATCTGTTCCATTAGGACTTTTCCAGTATTACCTGACCTTAAAAGCGTGTCAGGGTTAGTGAACCGAGCCCTGAGCGCTATGGAGCCAGTGGAACGGTTGATCTGCCCTGAATTGGCATCGATGGTACCTACTTTGTCATAAATGCTGCCGTCAGCCAAGATGAGCTTTACATGTGGATTCAGTTTTTTGGACGTTGAATCCTTTTTCATCCTTTCGTAATACAAATAATCAGATTCGCTCATTGAAAAGTAAACATATACTTCATGCACATTAGAGAGGGTGGTCAGTGGCTCTGAGTCGGTCTTTTTTACGACGTTACCAATGGACCGCGGTATCCTTCCCATAAAACCGTTTACTGGGGCTTTTATAGTAGTGAATTCTAGGTTGATGCGCATATTGGCTGCCATGGCCTCGGCCTGCTCCAGCGCTGACTTGGCTACTTCATAATCGGCCAATGTGGTTTGCATTCTCACATCTGAGATGACCTCATTATCGATCAGCGGTTGAAGTCGTTCAATTTCAGTTTTCGCTTTTCGAAGTTTTGCCTTTTCCAATTCTACATTGGCCTGTGCATTTTTGAGGTCCTCCATGTAGGGCTGGCTGTTGATTTTGAACAGCGGCTGACCTTTTTCTACAAAGTCACCTTCGTCCACGTAGATTTTTTCCAGAATCCCATCTACTTGAGCTCGGATCTCAACATTCTCCACCCCTTCTATGGAGCCAAGGTATTGATATGACCTAGCTGCCTTTTCCTCTTTTAGTGTCATGACAGGGAGAGGTAGTCCTTCGTCTACTTTTTCTTCTTCTTTACACCCAAAAATCATAAGCCCAGTCAGTAAGATGATGGGCAAAGGGAAATGTTTGAAGCTCATTGCTTGGAGTAACATATTTCGTAACATATTTTTTTCGTGCTTATCTTCCGTATTTTTCTATGTTGGATAGTTGTAATAATCATACCATTAGTTTTAACTGCGTTAAAATAACTTAACTGTTTGGTTTTTAATGTTTTAATTGTTGGTTCGGTTGCCTTGGGCTGTGGAGCAATGGTTGGTAAAGTGTGGAATGATTCCCCAGTTTTTTGGTGGCAATATGGGGATACCAAGTAATCTAAATAAATGTTAAAAAGGTTGTTGGGTTTTTCTTTTTTAAAGCAAATATGCTGCCAAAATTCAATTTTATATTCAAATTTGAACATAAACTGCTGAGCGTGTTAAGTGTGGATATTAGTATTTTGATTTCAGCAATTATTAATGCAATTTTCGAGCATTAAAGCTCTAAACATGCACTGCCCAAATGAACAAATACATTGATTTAATTCAGCAGACTTTTGACTTTCCTACAAGGGAGTTCAAGGTAGAAGATGATAACCTGTTTTTTAATGGTGTAAACCTTATGGAGATCATCGAGGAGTACGGTACGCCACTGAAGCTGACCTACCTTCCAAAAATCAGTGAAAGCATCCAAAATGCAAAGACGTATTTTAACAATGCGATGCAGGCACATGATTATCATGGCAATTATACCTATTGCTACTGTACCAAATCGTCCCATTTTAGCTTTGTGTTGGATGAGGCACTTAAAAATGATATCCATATTGAGACTTCCTCCACATTCGATATTCCTTTGGTGAAAAGCCTCTATGAAAAAGGCAAGATTACCAAGGATACGCATATCGTCTGCAATGGATTCAAGCGAGATTTATATAAACAATATATTTCTGAATTACTCAATGATGGTTTCCATAACTGTATCCCCGTATTGGATAACCTGACCGAAATCGACTATTACCTTGAGCATGTCAAGGTGCCTTTTAAGGTAGGGATTAGAATTGCTGCCGATGAAGAGCCCAAGTTCGGTTTTTATACTTCTCGGCTAGGGGTGAGGTATAAGGATATTATTGATTTGTATGAAAAGAAAATCAAGGATAATCCCAATGTAAGCCTTAAAATGCTCCATTTCTTCATCAATTCTGGAATCAGGGATACGGCGTATTACTGGTCAGAGTTGACACGGTTTATCCAAAAGTACGTGGACTTGAAGGCAGTGTGTCCCGAGCTGGATACCATGGACATCGGTGGTGGATGGCCGATCAAAACCAATGTCTTTTTTGATTATGATTACCAGTACATGGCGGATCAGATCGTAAAGAACATCAAATGGATGTGTGCCAAAAATAATACGGTGGAACCAAATATATTTACTGAATTTGGGAGCTATACCGTGGGTGAGAGCGGTGCAGTTTTGTATTCCATACTGGAAGAGAAGCTCCAAAATGACAAGGAGTTATGGTATATGATCGATGGTTCGTTTATTACCCAGCTGCCGGACAGCTGGGGA
This sequence comes from Echinicola strongylocentroti, assembly GCF_003260975.1. Classification (NCBI taxonomy): domain Bacteria; kingdom Pseudomonadati; phylum Bacteroidota; class Cytophagia; order Cytophagales; family Cyclobacteriaceae; genus Echinicola; species Echinicola strongylocentroti. The sequence continues at coordinate 4,683,044 of NZ_CP030041.1, forward strand.
TTAAACCAGAAGTACATCATGCTGGCTGTGAACAATTGGAAAGAAGAATACCACAATATCAACCTAGGTGGATTGACCTGCGATAGCATGGACTACTATAATTCCGAAGCTCACCAATACAATATTTACCTTCCCAAAAAGACCGAAAAAAAGCCCCAGTACATTGGTTTTTTCCATACGGGTGCCTATCAGGAATCGCTGGGCGGCTATGGCGGGATCCAACACTGCCTGATTCCTGCTCCAAAGCATGTCCTGATCGATAGGGATACCGATGGTACGATCAAGCATAAATTATTTGCAGAAGAACAGGATAGTGAAAGTATGTTGAAAAGACTGGGTTATTGAGGAGAAAGTGTTGAGGCGTGAGATTTGAGACATGAGATTTGAGATTTGAGACTTCCTCCCCGTGGCCGCGGGGAGGAAGGTTAGGTGGGGTGTTTTGGAGCAATGGGGGAACCTAAACGAAATTGGTCAACACTTCTGTCAGTAGGCTTTCTGGCCTTTTAAGTGGTCAAGTTTTTCGCCCTTTAAGCTGAAGTATCCACGCATGCAGTCCGCTGTCATGCAGCTGTGGACGGGTAGAATTCCGAGAATATCCCCTATCTGGATGTTGTTGATCAATTCGTCTGTAGCCTTTATCAATCCATGCTCTTGGCTGATGCTTTTCAGGAAGGAAGTAGTGGCAGGAATGGTCCAGCCTTGCTCGGTCAATAGCACTACTTCACCGTAATTATTGGTACCGTCATTGTTGATCAAGACGTCTTTGGCTAGGTGAATACCTCCGCCATGAATGAGGATTTCCCGTTTTTCCTTCCTGATATCCACTACTGGAGCGGCCAGGGCTACGGCGATGTCGGATTTGTCACAGCTTCCAATACTGGCCTGTGTGAGATCATAGAAAGCAAAATTGCCCGGTCCGATTTCATCGATGCCTTCAAAATCTTCTTCTATCGAACAACTTGGCGTGTCTCCGCTCCGCGTAATCAAGTCTGGAAATTCGTCACAATATTTATCTTTCAGCATTCGCAAGGCAGCTTTAGTTTGACCGTGAATAGCGTGGATGCCTTCCTTATTGGCATGGTAGGTATGGCCAGCGTGGATGTAAAATCCTTTGAAATCGAGTTTGTCCGATCTATTGGCGATCCGCATGATCTCCTCGATTTTTCCAAAATCACTTACTTCTACACCAGCCCTGCCGTACCCTGCGTCTATCTCAATAAAAAATTCTACCGGACTGGTGAGGCGATCGGCGAGTGCCTGCGCCACCTCGGCATTGACCAGCTGGATGGAGATGGAGTGATCCTTTACCAATCTGTTCAGTAGGTTGATTTCTAAAGGGTTAAAGGGAAAGGCTATGTGGATGTTTTTCCAAGACTGGCCAGAAAAATAAGCCGCCATCTGAATGGAAGAAACGGTGATTTCATTGATGCCAAATTCCTTGTACCAATTCCCGACTTCAAGGGATTGGTGTGTTTTGAAATGGGGTATAAGGGCTACATGATGCTTTGCTGCTTTTTTGGCCATGCGGGCAATGTTTGCTTTACATATTGCTTCATTGGCCAATAAGGTGGGCGAAGTAATGGGCTTTAAGAGAGGCATTGGGTTATTTGGCTGTTTCGGTGAGCGTTACTTCTTCTTTTTGAGGAACGGGGACTTCCACGATGTTTTCCAGAAAATCAATACTGGACCGAAGTACACCTTCCCAATCCTCAGAAGTGATACTGGAGCCGATCACGTGATTTCCGGATTCCGGAAAGGCCACTTTTCTTTTTAGCTGTTCGGGAGTGCTGAGTTGTTGGTACATTTCTATCATGGCCGGGACAGAGACTACATCGTCTTGGTGTTCTTTGTCCTTATAATAATAACCTAGATATAAGGGTTGTTTGATTTTTTTGAATGTGGCTTCATCCATCTTACTGTATACGAGCTTGGCCAAACTGATGTAGGCATTGATATGGTATTGCTCGGACCAGTATTTGGCCTTGTCGCCTTCTCGGGGATTCAGGATCACGTGATCGTCATTGGTGCCGAATTGTTCAAATAGCCATCCCTGCCAAGGACTGAAGAACGCTTCCAATTGACTGCCGTAATCACGGATGCAGGGAGAGTAGAGTAAGGTCGCTTCGATATCTTCCCGCTCAGAAGCCAGTAAAACCGTCAATGCTCCTCCCATGGAAGTGCCCACGATGATGACTTTATCGCCAAGTTGCTTACCAATCATAAAGGCCTCTCGGGCACCGTCAGCCAACTTTTCGGCAGTAAGGTACTCAAATGCATTCGGTCGATCGATGCCATGTTCGGGAAGTCTGCTCAGGTAGAGGTTGGCGCCGAAGTGCTCGGCCAGTTTCCTGTGCACGGGATCACCTTCCATCTGACTGGCCCCAAAACCATGGATGTAAACGATGGAGTAGGGCGTTTTGGTTTTTGTACTGTCCGCCCAGATGATGCGGGCTTCGTTGTTGGGCTTGAGGCCTTTTACGGTATCCTCTTTTTGCTGGATATAGGCTTCCAGTTGTTTTAAGTCTGCAGGGACTGTAGGGTAGGTTCCTTTCAAATCACTCAATGTTTCTTTGGGGCCTAGCATGTAGCCAATGGCCAATACGATGGAAATGGAAATAAGGATGGGGAGAAGTTTCTTGAACATCGCTTGATGATGGTTTGGAGTATTAACACTATTTGATTACACGTTTTCTTGCCGGTAGATTTTATTTCTCACGAAACGCAGAGAACACCCAGCATGAAACAAAGCTTTTCTGAGATTTTCGTGGTTTCTGTGATGACCTATTTACTATTTCTCTGATTAGTGGTGTCATTGCGGATTTACATTTAACCCGGAATATGCATTAGCCTATCTGTTGCGACCTTAAACTGCTTCAAAATCAGCCGTTTCACTTTAGTTTTCGGCATTACCGTAGCGGCGCTACGCTAATGCCTCCAAACTAACTGATTTTCTTGCAATTTCAGCTCTCACAACGATTCCTAACGCATAATCCGGGTTTAAAACTAAACTGTTTTGTAAAATTATCCTATCATTAGCCCATTATGATTTATGTCATGTTTGTCAGTAACTGCGTATATGTGCGTAGGTAAATGTTTCTTTTTGACTGCGGCGGCGGGTAATTTTGGTGGAAATCAACTATTGTTAATTATGAAAAGCAATATAAAAATAATCTTCGGTGTCTTGTTTTTAGTGAGCCTAATGACCTTTCGTCAAGGCTATAGCCAAGAAAAAAGTCATCCTCCCACTCAGGCCGTGTATGTTGAGCTTGGAGGGGCAGGCTTGGTTTATTCATTTAATTATGATTTTAGGTTTGATAAATCCAATATGAACTCTTGGGGAATGCGTGTAGGTGCAGGAGGTTATTCGGTAACGGATCAATCCCTCTTGACAATACCGGTTCAGATCAATAGATTATATGGAAATGGGAGGCACTTTTTTGAACTTGGCGGAGGGGCTACCTTTGTGTATTACAGGGACCGATGGGAAGACTATCAAGGTTACTATAATGGACGATCCTATTACCATACTACGGTGGATGAAAATTATTATTGGATTTTGGAGACGGGTGATACGCCTGCTCTGATGGGGACGTTGAATTTTGGATATAGGAAGGTGCCCGAAGATGGAGGGTTCTTATTTGGTGTCAACCTGGTTCCTGCATTTAATCAAAATGGCTTCTGGCCACTTTGGGCAGGGGTACGCTTTGGATATGCTTTTTGATTTTATGCTGAGTTTGTTTAGTTAAGATTTATACCAAACCGAATAGGACGATGAAGAAGGTAATGATCATTGCAATTGGATTACTGTTGGCATTGGAGGTGACGGCACAAGAACGGAAGTCCCCAAGGTCAGAAAACATCTATGCCGAACTGGGAGGCCCAGGGCTGTTTACCTTTAACTATGACACACGTTTCAATAGCGAAAGTAATGGGTTAGGGGCAAGAGTGGGTGTTGGCTATATTGGGGTGGACGGTTATAGCTTACTTTCCATTCCCATAGGGCTCAATTACTTGATGGGTAATGAGGAAGAAGGTAAATATTTTGAAGTAGGTATCAATGGTGCCTATACTTCCTCAAGCGATAATTGGTATGAGGATGAAGAAGACCCCGACGGAAGCCATGTATTGGGTTCCTTGGTTTTTGGATACCGTAAGCAGCCCATGGATGGTGGATTCACTTTTAGAGCGGGACTGTCTCCGTATTTTGGACCCAATTACTTTTTTCCATTTGTGCCCTATGTTTCCTTCGGCTATGCTTTTTAGCGGGATAGGATATTGAAAGATTGTGAAATCGAACGTGATTTTGAAGTGAGGCTCACTCATTTCAAAACTCACTTTTGTAATGTCCACGTTAAAATGAACAATATGAAAAAAACAATTTTACTTCTTAGCTTAACTTTAATAGCATCGATTACTTTTGGGCAAAATTCAACAAATGAATTGACGGAGAAATTTTTTAAAAAATACGAGACCAACACTGATGAAGCGTTTGATTATATTTTCGGAACCAATAAATGGATGGGAGAAAATAAAGATGGTACAGAAAAAGTGAAGTTTCAATTAAGGGAATATGCAAACCTTATGGGGGAATATATTGGATTTGAAAAGCTGTATGAAAAGTCTGTTGGTGAGAGCCTAAAGGTTTCCGTATACTTGGTCAAATACGATAGGCAACCATTAAGGTTTATTTTCAAGTATTATAAGGGAAGAGATAAGTGGAAGCTTTTCAATCTTAAATTTGATGAAAACATTGATGAAGAACTTGAGGAAATTATGAAATACGAATACCTAGTTGGAAATGAAGTCCAATAGGTGGCAATTTGGATGAGGATTTTGTTCCGGAATTCCTTAAAAATCAGCCCAGTACAGCTTCGTTTACTGGGCTGATTTGATATAACGTTTCACTATTTTTTATTTCTCTATTTTTCCATAGGAAGCCAATACCCCTTTGACCATGGCGGCGCTGAAGCCGTGGTGTTCCATTTCATTGAGGCCAACGATGGTGCAGCCCTTTGGGGTGGTGACTTTATCGATGGCTGCTTCTGGGTGGATGCCCTTTTTGATGATGAGCTCAGCGGCACCTTTGACGGTTTGGTTGACGATGGTGTTGGCGGTTTTGGCATCGAAGCCTATCTGGATTCCACCTTGGGTCATGGCCCGCATAAATCGAAGTACATAGGCTATCCCACAAGCTCCCAAAACAGTAGCCGCCTCCATCAGGTGTTCCTCGATGACAATCGAAATACCAATGCTGTCAAAGAGCTCCTTGATGGTTTGCTCTGTCGCTGGAGTGCCATTTTTGCCACAGATGCAGGTGATGGACTCTTGGATATCCGCGGCGATATTGGGCATGGCACGGTATATGGCCATATCTGCTGGCAAGAGCTGGTACATTTCCTCCAAGGTCACTCCTGTAGCCAATGAAACGATGGTTTGTTTGTCAGCAGTGATCGAAGGTGCTATTTCTTTTAGAATTAGCGGGATATTATAAGGCTTCACCCCAAGGATGATCAAGTCAGCATCTCTGGCCGCGGACATGTTGTCAGCTGAAACGGTCACCCCAAGTGGTTGAAGATAGTCAAGGTTTTCAGGGTGCCTTTTGGTTACGATGAGGTTTTTTGCATCAAACCCTTCTGTCCCCAGCAACCCATTGACGATGGAGAGGCCAAGGTTTCCGCATCCGATTATGGCGATTTTTAAGTTTTTCATTTGGTGAATTACAGATTCTGTAAATGGTACTTTTGTGCGTGTAAAAATAAACCAATCATTTGGATGATTATTAGTTGGTGTTGAAAAATATTTTGATTATACGCTTTCTTGCCGGCAGATTTTATTTCTCGCAGAACGCACAGAACCCCCAGAATGAAATACGGCTTTTCTGACAATGTAATAAATGAAAAATGCTCCATGCTCCCTTCGACTAGCAAAGGGAACATGGGGCATGAATTTGCCTTATTATTATGTCAATAATTAACCCGATTTTGAAGCAATTTCGGGTTAAACCAACTTGGCCAAGCTTTCTTCCAAGGCCTTGATTTTGGCTTCGGCATCGGCTTGTTTTTTCTTTTCATTTTCGACCACTTGGGCAGGAGCGTTGTTGACAAATCGCTCATTGCTCAGTTTTTTGGATACTGAATTTAGGAAGCCTTTGGTATATTCCAGTTCTTTCTGGATGTTCTCCTTTTCGGCTTCCACGTCGATTTGCTCATTCAGTGGAATAAAGAATTCATCTGATTTTACCACAAAACTCAGCGCACCTTCCACTTTTGCCGCAAAGTCCACTTTGCTAAGGTTGGCCAGTTTTTTAAGAATAGCCTCAAAGGAAGTGTAGATCTCCTGGTTTTGCGTATTGATGGTGAGGTCAAAGGCTTCTTTAGGTGAGATGCCTTTGGAAGCACGGATGTTCCTCACTTGGGAAACTACTTCAAATACCTGAGCGGCATCGTTGATCAGCTTTTCATCATAGGCAGCTTTGGTAGGCCAAGAAGACACGATCAATGCATCTTTGACATCCCTGCCTTTTACTTGGTGCCACAGCTCTTCGGTAATGAATGGCATAAACGGATGCAATACCTTCATAATGGCCTCAAAGTAGCCCAAGGTCTTTTCGTAGGTCTCCAGATCAATTGGTTTTTGATACTCGGGCTTGATCATTTCGAGGTACCACGAGCAGAAGTCATCCCATACCAGCTTGTAGGTGCTCATCAGTGCATCAGAAATTCGGAACTTGCTGAAATGGTCTTCGATTTCTTCCAATGCTTGGTCAAACCTGCTTTCAAACCACTTGATGGCTGTATGGTTATGGTGCTCCAGGATATTGGAATCCACTTCCCAACCTTTGATCAAGCGGAAGGCGTTCCAGATTTTATTGGAAAAATTCCTGCCCTGCTCTACGAGTTTCTCGTCGAAAGGAAGATCGTTTCCGGCAGGCGAACTGAAGAGCATGCCTGTGCGCACGCCATCAGCACCGTAGTTTTTGATCAGCTCCAATGGATCCGGAGAGTTGCCCAGTGATTTGGACATTTTTCTGCCCTGCTTGTCCCTTACGATACCGGTGAGGTAGACATTTCGGAAGGGCTTTTCTCCCATGTATTCGTATCCTGCGATGATCATTCTGGCCACCCAGAAAAACAAAATCTCTGGGGCAGTGACCAAGTCATTGGTAGGATAGTAGTATTTAAGTTCTTCGTTCTTTTCACCTGTGGTAAATACATCGGTGTCAAAGACAGAAATAGGCCATAGCCAAGAGGAAAACCACGTGTCCAGGACGTCTTCGTCTTGGGTGAGGTCGCTTAAGCTATAGTTTTCATTGTATTTTTCGTTGGCGATTTCCAGTGCTTCTTCAGCAGTTTTGGCCACGACATATTCACCGTTTGGAAGGTAGAAGGCGGGGATTTGGTGGCCCCACCAGAGTTGGCGGGAGATACACCAGTCCCGCACATTGTCCATCCAGCTGCGGTACATGTTTTTGAATTTTGGCGGATAAAGCTGAATGATATCGTCCATTACGGCCTTCAGTGCCGGCTTGGTGATGTCTTCCATTTTTAGGAACCACTGTAGCGAAAGCTTCGGCTCGATTACTGCATCCGTTCGCTCCGAATGGCCCACATTGGAAGTGTATTCTTCTTCTTTTTGTAATTGGTCGGCCTCTTTTAGGAGCTTGGCGATTTTCTTTCTGGCTATGAAGCGGTCTTCACCGACGAGGATTTGCGCCTTATCGTTCAACGTACCGTCATCATTGATGATGTCGATTACTGCCAGTTTATGGCGCAGGCCAATTTCATAATCGTTTACATCGTGGGCAGGGGTCACTTTCAGGCATCCTGTACCAAACTCCATATCTACATAATCATCCTCTACGATCGGAATGGCCCGGTTGATCAAGGGAATCAGGGCTTTTTTTCCTTTGAGATGGGCGAAGCGCTGGTCATTAGGGTTGATGCAGATCGCTACATCTGCCATGATGGTTTCTGGGCGTGTGGTGGCGATGGTCAGGTATTCACCTTCACTGCCTTCGATTTTGTAGTTGATATAATACAGCTTGGACTGGACTTCCTTGAAGATCACCTCATCATCGGATAGGGCTGTTTTGCCTTGCGGATCCCAGTTGACCATACGGATGCCACGGTAGATTTTGCCTTTGTTGTGGAGGTCCACAAAAACGCTGGTTACTGCATCGCTCAGTCCTGCATCCATCGTGAACTTGGTGCGGTCCCAGTCACAGGAGGCGCCCAGTTTCTTCAGCTGCTCTAGGATGATGCCACCGTATTTTTCTTTCCATTCCCAGGCATGGGTGAGGAAGTCTTCTCGTGAAATGGATTTTTTGTCTATGCCTTTTTCCTTCAACAGCGCCACGACCTTTGCCTCGGTGGCAATGGAAGCATGATCTGTACCGGGTACCCAGCAGGCGTTTTTGCCTTCCATGCGTGCCTTTCTCACCAATACATCCTGAATGGTGTTGTTCAGCATGTGTCCCATGTGCAGCACTCCTGTCACATTGGGCGGAGGGATGACGATGGAATAGGGCTCTTTGTTATAATCTACTGTCGAGCTGAATAACTTATTTTCCATCCAGAATTCATACCATTTGGACTCGGCTTCTGCTGGATTATATTTTGTTGAAAGGGACATAGTCAATTTTAGTGTTGTCGCAATATGAATCTATCTCAGAGCGCAAAAATAATAGAAATATCTCTCATGACCTTAAAATCTGAATAATTAAGGTCACCTACAGCCAGAAGTAAACCTGAAAATTAACATGGAGTTTGCAGAATTTGGTTATTCGCTTTCTTTCCAGTTGATTTTATTGCTCACGGAACGCACAGCACAGGGCGAACGCATTTAAAAAAGTATCCCAGCTTGAATATATATCTGCCGTTCCTATGGGCTAAAAATGAGTGGATCTGGCTTGTCCCCTGTACGAGCTAACTCATTTTCTTAACACCCTCATCAACTGTCCCAAAACCGAATGCTCCAACGGTCGAATAATGGACTCACATCGAAGCGACTGATTTTGTCCGCCGCGGCGGATCAGTCCGCAATAGATAGGCTAATGCATATTCCGGGCAATGTCGTTTAGTTAGTGTGTATCTGGAAATATTGGTTTAATTATTTTTCTTGCTAAATTCTAAGATAGTTTTCATCTCTTTACCTTTGTTACTTTTTTGCTGCAGGTCAAAAAAGTAACCAAAAAACCCCGCCGCTGTGCATCTATTGGTCTAAAATTAAAACCTTCCCTCATGCAGGCAAACTCCTCCTTTTTAGCTGCCAACATTCTTTTTGGCCAGTATTTCGTCAAACAAGCCTGCCTTCTTGCCCACCCGCTTTTTAATTTCTTAACGCCCAATACCTGCAAGGCGGATCCATTTTATACATGTTTAAAAAGACGATGGATTAAAACCATAATTCTCTCAATGGACGATCCGTATTGGGAAATCTTCTTAACTAAACGATATTGATATTCCGGGTTAAACTCATCTAAATCATTCTCCCCACCTGGGCAGACAGATGCGATGCTTTATTCGTCCTCTAAACCAACTGATGTCCTTGCTCTTTTCAGCATTTTCTGCGATAGGCTGTTGCTATTTTATTGTACAAACATGGAGAAAGTGCCAGCGGCACGATGGATTTAGTAACCTGCGGATTCATCCGCTGGATGTTAAGGCCTCCTCTACCTCCAGAAGGAGTGCCAGCGGCACGGATGATAGCTGCCCTACACGAAATTAATGTTAAATGCGTTTGCCCTGACGCACAGCACTCCCCGAATGAAATAAGGTTTTTCTGGGATTTCCGGGGTTTCTGTGAGAGCCTCTTTCCCATTTCTGTGATTACCGGTGTCATTGCGGGTATAGATATTGCACAATTTGCCAAAATTGGGCAAATCTTCTTGGAGCCAATCGTCCCATAAGTTTTTTTATACATGGATAGTGTTAATTTTGTAAGAACCAGCAAGTATTCTGACAAAGCCAAACCAGTTAAAACGCGCCCTCCCTGAAAGAGGAAAGGTTGGTTTGGGCTGCAAGGTAACTTTTGACCATACCCTAATCACCGAATGCAAATGAAAGAGCAGAAAGTAAAGGCATTGAAAAGCTGGGTGCAAATCCCAAAAAATTCAGATTTTACTATTTATAATTTGCCCTTTGGCATTTTTAAAAACAAAAGACTTTCCCCCAGAATAGGTATGGCCATTGGGGACAAGATTGTGGATCTACACATTCTTCATCAAGAAGGTTTCTTTTCGTCCATGCACTTAGCAGACGATACGTTTTTACAGGATAGTCTCAATGGATTTATCGCGTTGGGAAAACCCATTACCCGCAAAGTCCGGGAGGTGGTACAGCAGTTATTGTTGGAGGATAATTCAGCACTGAAAGATCATCGAGCCCGCGGTAAAGTAATGGTCAACCGTAAAGAAGCCGTGATGCTAATGCCGGTGAAAGTGGGGGATTATACGGATTTCTATAGTAGTAAGGAGCATGCTACCAATGTGGGGACCATGTTTCGCGATCCAGAAAATGCCCTGATGCCCAATTGGAAACACTTACCAGTGGGCTACCACGGAAGAGCCTCCTCCATCGTTCCTTCAGGTACTCCGATCCATCGTCCAAAAGGACAGTTCAAAGACCCCGATGCCGACAGGCCTTCCTTTGGGCCGAGTAAGTGCTTGGATTTTGAGTTGGAAGTAGCTTTTATCACTGGGAAAAACACCAAAATGGGGGAGCGCATCAAGACCGAAGAGGCCGAAGATAGTATCTTTGGTTTAGTGCTTTTTAATGACTGGTCGGCAAGGGACATTCAGGCATGGGAATATGTGCCCCTGGGGCCGTTTTTGGGCAAAAGTTTTGCCTCCAGCGTTTCTCCTTGGGTGGTGACCATCGAAGCATTAGAGCCATTCAGGACGGGTTCGCCCAGCCCCGAGGAGGATTTGCTACCTTATCTCCAATGCGAAAAGGACCACAGCTTCGATATCAATTTGGAAGTTTTTATCCAGCCAAAAGAAGCAAAAGAAACCCAAGTCTGTCGCTCCAATTACAAATACCTTTATTGGAACATCGCCCAGCAGCTGGCTCACCAGACAGTAAATGGCTGTAATATCAATGTAGGCGATATGTATGCTTCCGGAACGATCTCTGGCCCCACAGAAGACAGCTTTGGATCGATGTTGGAATTGGCTTGGAAGGGAACAAGGCCATTGCGACTGGATTGTGGAGCGGAGCGTTCGTTTATCGAGGATGGGGATACCGTGAAGATGAGAGGTTATGCCGAAAAGGACGATGTCAGAGTGGGATTTGGGGAGGTATGTACAGAAGTAATCCCCAGCAATGGTAAGGATTGACCTAAGGTTTAATTAAAAAAGCAATCCGAACGGTCGGATTGCTTTTTGAAAATATAGACTGATGATTCTTTAGGTTGTTTTTACGCTGTTATTTTTTGCTCAGGTATTTTTTTCTAAGCTGTTTTTTCTCCTTTTTTCCAATGCCCAGTTCTTCTTCCAGCATGGTGTCCACATCACCGTATTTCTCACGGATACCATCCCAAGCAGCTTCCAAATAAGGAGCTTTGACCCCCATCATGTATGCTGCACGTTCTTCTGGAATGCCGTACATTTTCAGTTTGGAATGATCGATTTTACCTACCGCTTCATTGGAGCGAAGGTAATCGGCCATGATGGTGTCCCAGTCAGCTCCCAGCGTGTGCAAGATCAGTGAGGAGGCAAATCCCGTACGGTCCTTACCGGCACTGCAATGGAAGAGCACAACCTCATCCTTTTCCAAGAGGTGATCAAACAAGGGCTTAAAGTCTGTGATATTATCCACAAATCCTTTGTTGGCAGCGATCATCAAGCTGTCCACTTGGTCAGTGGAAAAGCTAGGTCCCGTTAATACTTTCATAAACTGCTGCATGGATTTGGGATCGATATTGCCAATGGGGCTGTTGATCCACTCTGCTCCTAGGGAAGTAGGGATATCGTCTGGTTCACGCTCGATCTCATAGTCAGACCTAAAGTCAATGACGGTCGTGATGCCGGTTTCTGCCAGCTTTTCTTTGTCCTCTTCAGGCAAGCTGGTGAAGCTCCCCGACCGATAGATCAGGTGGTCTTTGAGGGTTTTTCCGTTTGTGGTTTCTATGCCTCCGAGTTCGCGGAAGTTAGGACTTGCCTCCAGTCCCAGGTTTTTCTGGGCATGTGCCGAAAAGGAAGCCAATAGGGCTGTGGTTGCGATGATTGCTTTTACTAATTTCATAATTAATTGGTTTAGAAGATGATAAATCTGATTCCGGCTTGTCCATTGGTTGCGTACCACTCGCTGGAGATGATACGGTCCTTGTTGTCACCGAGGTATTGGGCATAAGGTTCATTGGTCAAGTTCCTGATTTCTGCAAAGGCCTTGATTTTATCCGTGATGGAATAGGCAGCAGAGAAATCTACGGTGAAGTTATTGTCCACATGGACATAAAAGTCAGGACCAAGGTTTTGGTTGATGGTCTCCACGGATGCTCCTCGGAAGTTTCCTGCCAGTCGTAGCATCAGCCCACTTTTTTCATAAAACAAGGAAGTATTGAACAGGTTACTGGATTGGCTAGGCAGCGTGGTGATGTCGGTGGATATGACCGACCCTTCATCATCTAGCCTTGGTACTTCCAGTTCGGAATGGATCCTGCTGTAATTGACATCCACTCCAAACCCGCTCCAAAAGCCAGGTAATGTGCTGAATCTTTTGGTGATGCCCATTTCGAAGCCTACCAAATAAGCACTTTGAAGGTTCTTTGGTTGGGAAACAAGGTAACTGGTGCCATCGATGGTTTCGGCCGATAGGTCGGTAAAGATGAAGTCGTCGATGTCCTTATAGAATACCCCAGCAGTGATCATCCCAATATCTGCAAGGAACCATTCCCCCATCAGGTCAAAATTATTGGAAAAAGTAGGGAGCAATTCGGTATTTCCCCGTGAGATGCGCGGAATTCCTGTCGAGGTATCGATGCTCTCAGAAGGGCTGAGGCTACCGAAGTTTGGCCGGCTAAATGTCCTAGTAAAAGCGGCACGGAGGTTTACTTGTTCTTTGGGACTGTATTTTACATGGAACATCGGAAGGAACGCATTGTAGTCGTTGTCCCTAGAGATCGGGTTTACTTCGTCCGTTTCATCATCGTAGGCAAAGCTGTTCATGGTAAGCTTGGTGAATTCATTTCTAAAACCTCCGATTAGCTGAACTTGGTCCGTGAGGTTATAAGTACCCATGATATAGCCTGCATATACGTCTTCGGTACCGTTATATTTGGTGGTGGCATTGGAAGCAGGAGAGTAGTTGTTGATGTCGTTTGCTTCCATAAATTCCGGAGAGAAAATCTCGAAGGTCTGATCCTGTGGCATTGGCTGGATGGCCAAGTCATCAAACTGTCCATTGAGCTCTTGGAAGAAGGTGCCCGGAGCCGGGAAGTCCATCCGCTGAAATTCACTCAATGCGCGCAACGGCGCAGCGCCCGGAATTCCCAATAGGGCATTGGGCAGGAATACGAGAGGAGTCTGCTGGGCTTCGTTTTTCTTAAACCTGAATTTGCCGCCTGCCTTTAGGGTAAATGCTGGATTTACATCCCAAGTGAAGTTCATCTGGGCCACATTGTCCCGATCCCGTTGATCGATCTGATAAATGATCAATTGCTGCAAAGTCAGCCTATTGGGATCTAGAAAGTCATTTTCATTGGTCAGCTCAGGGTCAAAATTGAGCGGAGTGATCCCTTTGCCATCTGGAGCATCGAAGGCGTTGTAGACGTGTCCGTCAGCAGAGCGGCCACCAAAATCCCCTTCTAGGTTTTGGTAAAACTGCGCAATGGGCAGGCCTTTTAGGTCACTCGGCATGCTTGGTGGAGTATCCAGATTATAGTAGCTGTCGTAGGAGGATAATTTCCAGTCCATCTTGAAGTTGGTGCCCAAATGGTGGTCACCGCCTACTTCATAGCCTTTCAGGTAGGTGCGGTATTCAGATTCCCTGTTACTGTAGCGGTAACGGTTTTCGTCGAATTCATAATACGTTTCATATACAGGACGAATGTCATCAAATTGGTCCTGAACGATTCGGGCAAACAGTTTATGGTCAGCGTTGAATTTGTATTCCAGCGCTGCATTGAGTGCAGTGGTGCGGCGGGTTCCAAAGTACCGTTTGGCGTTCATCGTGTTGATGCTGTACCGCTCAGCAGGGACAGCGCTGTTAAGGTTGTAGTCCAATGCAATTTCGTCAGAAGAGAAATTCCTGTTCCAGATGGATGCGGCCAAGATGATCCCAAACTTATCGTTAAAGAAACGGTCGCCATAGACGATGGATGCATTATAGCTTCCGTTTTGGGATTTCTGGTTGTATCCACCTGCTGCGCTGACATTAAGTGTCCTGTCTTGGGGTGCTGATCGTGTCACGAAGTTGATGGATCCGCCGATGGCATCACCTTCCATATCAGGAGTGATGGCCTTGGATAATTGTATGTACTGGATCATCTCGGCGGGAATGGCGTCCAAAAGCGCATTTCTATTGCCGTTAAAGTTGGAACTGGGCAGCCTGGTACCGTTATAAAGCGTGGAAGACCACGAATAGGGCGTGCCACGGACACTGACCTGATTGGCTTCACCGTGGTAACGGTTTACACTGGCGGCAGGAAGACGCTGTACGGCTTCGGCAGCATTTCTGTCCGGCAATTTACCAATGGCATCAGCGGCAATGACATCCATGATGGCCAGTGAATTCTTTTTGATGGAGATGGCCTTTAGCTGGGAAGGTACCATGGTTCCTTGGATCACGTATTCTTCCAGATCGCCAGAAGCTTCTGTTAGCCGTATATCTCCCAGGGAGTTGGTGCCAGCTTTCAGGTCGATTTCCTGGGTGAGGGTTTCAAAACCCAAATAACTGACCCTTAAGGTCGCTTTACCTGTGGGGAGGTTGGAGATTTCAAATTTCCCGCTAAGGTCCGTTGGGGCTCCTTGACTGGTTTCCATCACCAGTACGTTTACGCCAGGAAGGTAGCCCGTCTGATCGGATACACTTCCTGACAAAGATGCCTGACTTTGGGCCATGGTGTGGGTGGCCCAGATCAGTAAGGTCAAGAATAATGGTAAATGTTTTTTCATGTGCTTAGTGATTTTTCAACAAACCTATAGTTTACAGCTATTGAAGTCGTCCGTGTAAATTTATCCGTACTATTCCAATGAGAAATGTACTGTAAGTTGTTGGTTTATAGTCTTTTATTCATTGTTAATTAATGATTATGAAAAAGTGAAGGACGGATAATTTTAGGGTTGAGGGAGATTTTGGTGATTAATTTGAAGGTTTAATAACCTGAGTTTGATCATAAATTGATATCAATACGGGATTGCTCCCTCCGTCCCCTCGCTCCTCAGTCCCCTCACCCTTCGCCCCTGAGCGAAGCCGAAGGGAGCGAAGCCGAAGGGAGCGAGGGACAATGCAATGAAGCAATCTCCTTTTTGGTATACGAGATTGCTTCGTCATGCTTCGATGGCGAGGAATAGAGCTCGATCGAGCATAGGTAAAATGGCTCAGGTAAAGGCTTATGCGTTGACTTGCAGGGATTTTTTATAATCGCTGGGACTGCGCCCAGTTGCTTCTTTGAAGTATTTGTAAAAAGTGGATTTTGATTTAAACCCGCTTTCATAGCCCACTACGGTAAGGTTATCCTCATTGGGCTGCTGGAGGAGGTTTTTGGATTCTTCGATCCGTGCAGCGTTGACGAATTGGTAGAAGTTTTGGCCTAAGTGGATATTGAGTGCCTGGGTGATCTTTAGCTTGGAAGTATCCAGCTCTTTGGCCAGTTGGTCCAAGTTGAATTCCGGATTAAGGAATGGTTTTTTTTCTAGAAAAATATGGTTGATTTTTTCAATTATGGTAGCGAGCTCTTCACCAGAGATGTTAGAGGTTTTGTATTTGGTCTGCGGTTGGATGGCTATTTTAGAGGAAGGTTTTTCAGAAAGTTTGGAAGTGAGGAGCATGCGCATCCTTATGTGAATGACGCTATAGAACATTACCAACATCAGAAAATAATAAATGTATCGAGTAGTGATGGGGAGTTGTATTTCCCAGATCAGCATTATCCAGCCCGAAATCACCAAAAAGGATAGTATAAGGTTACTGGAAGCGATGAGTCTGGCGATAGTGGCTTTTTGTTTAACTAGAGAATCCTCAATAGGAGTACGGTGAAGTAAGTAGAATGTATACAGGCTATAAGCTGAAAACGATATAAAGACAGTTATCAGCACCCCTTGGTGGTAAAGCTCCATGATGGGTTCTGGGGTACTGTTTAGCAAGAGCATTATGACCATCATAATGTTCAGTCCGAATCCAACAAAAAAGGGAGAAGAATGGGCGATTATTTGGAAAGTGGTGATGCTTTTCTGCCGAATGGACTGTACATAAAAGAATAGTAACGGTCCATATAGAAGGGAAAAACAGCCATGTAATTTATCAAAAACTTCCAGGTCATCCACCATCCAATACAAGAGGCTTTTGTACAAAACATGGATAGTGATAATTCCGAAAAAAAGACTCAGATAAAGATCCTCGCCTTTGTATCTTTTATTCAGATAAATCAATAAGCCACTTGTCAACGCCTGTAATGTTACTACTGCCAATATAATCCCCATAACACCTTGATTTTGCACTATTAAAAACGAGCCCAACTTTTTGGTTTGATTTTTACTCCTTGCCGTGGGTAATAAAGCTGGAATCCCTTGCTTGCTAACTCTCAAAAGTACCTTTTTAAGGTTAATTGGGTGTTAATGATATGTTATGTTTGGTGATGTGATAGTTAGGATATCCCGAGTGAAAGGAAGGGACACACAATTCAGGGCGAACGCATTTAAAAAAGTATCCCATTTTGAATATATAGCTGCCGTTCCTATGGGCTAAAAATGAGTGGATCTCGCTTGTCCGCTGTACGAGCTAACTCATTTTCTTAACACCCCCATCAACTGTCCCAAAACCGAATGCTCCAACGGTCGAATAAGGGACTCACATCGAAGCAGCTGATTTTGTCCGCCGCGGCGGGTCAGGCCGCAATAGATAGGCTAATGCATATTCCGGGCAATGTCGTTTAGTTAGTGTGTATCTGGAAATACTGGTTTAATTATTTTTCTTGCTAAATTCTAAGATAGTTTTCATCTCTTTACCTTTGTTACTTTTTTGCTGCAGGTCAAAAAAGTAACCAAAAAACCCCGCCGCTGTGCATCTATTGGCCTAAAATTAAAACCTTCCCTCATGCAGGCAAACTCCTCCTTTTCTAGCTGCCAACATTCTTTTTGGCCAGCATTTCGTCAAACAAGCCTGCCTTCTTGCCCCCCGCTTTTTAATTTCTTAACGCCCAATACCTGCAAGGCGGATCCATTTTATACATGTAAAAAAAGGCTATGGATTAAAACCATAATTCTCTCAAAGGACGATCCGTATTGGAAAACCTTCTTAACTAAACGATATTGATATTCCGGGTTAAACTTATCTAAATCATTCTCCCCACTTGGACAGACAGGAGCGATGCTTTATTCGTCCTCTAAACCAACTGGTGTTCTTGCTCTTTCAGCATTTGCCGCGATAGGCTGCTGCTATTCTATTGTGCAAACTTGGAGAAAGTGCCAGCGGCACGATGGATTTAGTAACCTGCGGATTCATCCGCAGGATGTTAAGGCCTCCTCCACCTCCAGAAGGAGTGCCAGCGGCACGGATGATAGCTGCCCTACACGAAATTAATGTTAAATGCGTTTGCCCTGACACACAATTGCGGGAATTTTTTATTGCCGCGAAATACCTTATCTTATGACTTTTCTTAAACAGATTTAACTATGAATTTAAAGTCAACTACAATTTTTCTTTTCGTTATTTTTGGATTGACACTATCTCCAGTCCATGCGCAAAATACAGATGAAGTAAGGGTTTACTATGGCGTTGCTGCTGCTGAATTTGTCAGAGCACCAATGTATGGAGGTGGAGGTTATGATAATACCGGGTTCAAGGAATTTGGTCTTAGGTACTTGAAAGGTATTTCTGAACGGTTTTTTATCGAAACAGGCGTGAACTATTCCAGTAGCAATGCAATATTCCATCCTGAGTTTATAGGGGAACCGGTAGAGAGCAAAAAAGAGGAGTTTCACCTTATTTCAGTGCCTATCTATGCTCATTACACATTTTGGCGGCATTTCTTTGTCAATGGTGGTCCCCTTCTGGATTTTGATGCATCCGATAATCCGGATTTTATTGATAAGCAAGCAGGCATTGGATATAGCCTGGGAGTTGGAGGGAAATATGAGTTTCAACAGTTTTCCCTTTTTGTCAACCCCAATTTTAAGCAACACGCTTTATTCCCGTTTCAAAAATCCAGTAACCACCAGAAGCTGACCGAGTTTGGTGTGCAGTTTGGTGTGGGCTATCAATTTTAGGTTTGTGATCAATAGACGTTCAGGTGTTTTCCGAATGGTGGGAATGCATGGAAATCCAATGTTTACTAATCGCGTCCATGTTTTTTTAGGAATCGATAGTGCGAACCCAATGCGGTCAAAAAGGAACCGTTATTGATATAGGGAACATTAAATTCTGCAGCGGTATCCCTTAGCATCTTGGAGATGGCAGGGTAGTGAATATGACAGATGGTCGGGAATAAGTGATGCTCTACCTGAAAATTCAGTCCACCACAAAGGAATGTGGCCGTTTTGCTGTTAACGGCAAAATTCGCTGTTGTCCGCATCTGGTGGATGGCCCAAGCTTCTTCGATATTGTTGTCCTTTTTCGGAACGGGCATTTCAGTTTCTTCCACTAAGTGGGCCAACTGGAATACCAGTCCCAAAACCAGGCCCTCCACCATATTCATCAACAGGTACCCGATCAAAAACTGCCACCAAGTAATGTCCATGACCACCAATGGAATGATGATGAAGAGTGTATAGTACATGGCTTTGTAGGCAAATAAGTTGACGTATTCCCTTTTAGGATGTCTATTGGTATGGGAACCAATGGTTCTTTGGAAGAATTTGAGGTAATCTTTTCTGAAAAACCAGGACAAGGAAGTCAGTGAATACAGCATAAAAGCATAGATATGCTGGAAGCGATGTGCCTTGTTCTTTTTGTCCTTAGGGGACAGTCTGATCAGCCCGGGCGCTACGTCCAAGTCACCGTCATGCCCAATAATATTGGTGTAGGTGTGGTGGATTTTGTTATGGGTGATGCGCCAAACGTATTCACTGGCTCCTATGACATTGAATAAAAACCCCAAAGAGGTATTGATCTTGGAATTGGAAGAATAGGAACCGTGCAGGGCATCGTGGCAGATGTTAAAACCAATACATGCCATGGTCACTCCGAGAAACATTGCCAAAACCAAGGTGATGGGGAGGGAAAATAGCTCCGTTAGGATCAGTACATAAAGGAGAACAAAGGTGGTCAGGTAAATAATGGTCTTGGCTATCATGGGGCCATTGGCCTTTTTTGATAGTTGGTTTACTTCAAAGTAGTCATCTATTCGCTTCTTAACGGTGCTGAAAAAAAGAGAGTTTTCATGATCTATAAACTTTAGGGATTGATGCATAATTCTTGTTTTTTTTGGTTTAGCATTCCTTGTAAATAGGACACTTCGACAGGCCTTTACCCTGAGGGCAAAGTGATTTTTATATAAAGGTGGATTTTGATAAGATCGATGATGCTGACATAGGGTTGTCATTCTTGATCAGTAAATTAGTGGGTAAAGAAAAGTGAACTATGACAAAAACAGCTATTGAAACATTTTGCCCAAGCGGCCGCAAGGATTGGCGTCAATGGTTAGAGGATAATCACCAAACACAAGAGGCTGTTTGGCTTATTCAATACAAGAAGGCAAGCAAAAAAGCCTCTCTTTCATGGGAAGAGGCGGTGGAGGAAGCCCTGTGTTTTGGTTGGATAGACGGCAAAAGAAAATCCATCAGTAATGAAAGTTACCAACAGTTTTTTTGCAAAAGAAAAGCTTCCAGCACCTGGTCCCAAATCAATAAGGAAAAGGTCAAGCAATTAATGGATCAGGGACATATGCGGAAGGCTGGGATGGAGGCTATCGAAACGGCCAAGCAAAATGGATCATGGACCATACTCGATGGAGTAGAAGCGTTGGTCATTCCTGAAGACCTTCAAGTTGCTTTTTCAGGCTATCTAGGGTCAGAAGAGACTTTTTCGGAATGGAGCAAATCCACGAAAAAAATGGCGTTACATTGGATTGTTATGGCCAAACGACCAGAGACCCGTAAAAGACGCATTGACAAGGTCGTGTCCATGGCGTATAAGAAAGAGCGGCCAAAGATCTTTAGGTAACTTGAAAATGCTTTTTCCTATTGAATATTGTAATAAAGCGTTCTTTGTGTGTATTGGGGTTTAGCGTGAATTTATAAGCGCTAGGAAGATGATGGCTGCTAAAACAATGAGATTATTTTTGATGTTCACCATGGGCGTTGCCCATGGCTAAGGATGCTATGCCCTTTCAGGGCTTTTTCATGCTACTTGACTTTTCCAGTTTAAGCAAAAAAAGCCCCTAGAGCAAAACGGAGCTCTAGGGGCATAGGTTCAATAGGCGATTTATAGTGTTTTTGAAGTTTAAACGGATTACTAATCCTCTATAATTTTGGTTCGGCATTGAAAATACCGAGCAGCGGGTATAGCGGTACAAGTATTTCCAATCTCATGTCTACCACCTTATTCCTCACCTCAGGGATTACTCGTGAAATCCAGTTTTTTAAGCCCTTTTTTAATCTCTGGTGCTCCCATGAATAGGTTCCACCCGAGTCCAGAGCGGTGGTTTTCGATCATGGCCACGATGGGACCTTGGTCAATGGCCAAGTACCGTTGTGGGTAATAGTTGGCTTCAGGGCTTAGCGCATCATAGAAGCCATAGCGACCAAAAACCTTTTCTCCATAATTGTAATAAAGGTTTTTTAGCACCTTTAGGGATTCCTGTGGTGTATAGGGCATGGATGAAAGCGCTGCGGTGGGAGTGATGACGCCAAGGTCTTGTCCTGGGCGATGGCCGGCGTAGCCATTCACCGAATAGCTGGCTGTAAGACCCCAGAGGTCTTCTCCGTAGCCTTTGTAGCCATCTTTGTTATCGATGCACCAAGCACGGTTGATCAGCGTATGGTTTTTGTTTTCCTGCCAGTAATTGGCATAACGATCTTCCAAGCCTTTTGGATTGAGGCCATGGTAGGAATAGTGTGCCCAGAAGAGCGGTCCGCCCATTTTTTCGGCGCCATTATGCTTTAGTGTCAGTTTATGCCCATAAGCTTCTACATTCGTATTGATACCGCCACTTCGCGCCCAGCCTTTATGGTAAACACTTGCCGGAACGGAGTGTGTGGGAGAGGCTGCAGCGAGAACGTAGGTGATGAGACATTCGTTGTAGCCTTCGAGAGGGAAGTTCATGTCCCAGCCGTAGTTGGGAGACCAGTGCCAAAAAAGCACGTCTTGGCCACCTTGGGTGTACCAGTCCCATTCCATCTCTCTCCATAATTGGTCGATTTTATGGGCAATGGCTTTTTCCTTTTCGGAGCCGTTTTTATAATATTCCCTCACCGCTAGTAGTCCTTGCATCAAAAAGGCAGACTCCACCAAGTCTCCACCATCGTCCTTCTTGCCAAATGCTTTGACTTTGCCTGTTTTACCATGTAGCCAATGGGGCCACACGCCGTGAAAGCGATCTGCCTTTTCCAGAAAAGTGACCATCTTTTCAAATCGTTCGGCTCCTTCTTCACGGGTGATCCACCCACGGTCAATGCCCGCCAATAAGCCATATATACCAAAACCGGTGCCGCCAGTGGTGACCACGTTTTGATCATTTTGGGGATAGTCCCCGTCGATGTGGATGCGCTCTCTGGCCATTCCGGAGTTTGGCTCGGCTCCTTCCCAAAAATAACGGAAGGTATAATACTGGACCATGTCGATAAGTTGCTCGTCGGTAAGGTCTTTGGTCAGCACTTTGGTGCTGCCGATTTCATTGTGCTCACCATCTGATTCAACGGTAGTGATACGGTAATTTAGTTCCAGGTTATTGCCCAGGTCATTGACAAAATCCATGTACATGGTGTCTTTTACCGTGGCCCTTTTGCTAAAATCATTATTGGCGGAGCTTACCCAAACTTCGTATTCATTTACCCCATCTTGAGATGGCCAGGTAAGTTCTACGTGGCGAGGGTATCCAGTGGCGTTTACGGGACTTTTAGTAGTCGTTTCCTCCTGCGTACATCCCCAAAAGGCCAACATGGCCAATACGAGAGGAATGGGGCTTTTGTAGAGAGTATTCATGATGATGTACAGTTATTTATGTTTTGAGAATAGCCAGGGCAATAATTCCGGCTCGGCAAAAGTCGGATCCCAGGCATTGTGATTGGCTTCTGGATAGAAGCTGTATTTCACGTCAGCTCCTTCTTCTTTGAGTACCTTGTATACCCGTTGCGAAAGGATAGGGGGGACGATATCGTCCTTGCCACCATGGGTGATCCACAGGGAGGTGTGATGGGCGTATTTTTTGGCTAGCGAAAGATTGCCTCCACCACAGATGGCGATGGCAGCGGCATACTTCTTTGGCCACCTTCCCAGTGTCTCGAATGTGCCAAATCCCCCATAGACAGTCCCATGACGTAAAGGCGTTTTTTGTCAATCCGTTCTTTTTTGATCAGCTTTTTGGTCAGTTCGTTGACCAGATCCAGTTGCTCGGAGGGCTGCTTCACAGACTGGCTAAAGTCAGGGTCACCTTTGCCGAAGAGCTCCTTGCGGACGCTGATGTCTATCCAGTACTTGTCCATCGGGCATTGCGGGAAGACTACAATAGCAGGGAACTGTTCTCGATTTTCTGGCGATAGGAAAAGGTCAGCACCATTGGAAAGCTGTTTTTCATTGTCACTTCCCCGTTCGCCAGCGCCATGGAGAAAAAGCACCATGGGGTACTTTTTGCCGTTGTCATAGTTTTCAGGATACAGTATTCGGTAAAGGAGAGAGTCACCTTTATGATTGACAAATACCCGTTTTTCAAATAGCGACTTGTCCTGGGCCGATAATCCACTGGAACTGCAGAGTATCAGGATGGCAACCAGAACCGGAAAATAGGTTTTCAATGTATTCATTTATTAATTGTTTTATAACCAAAAGGAGCACAAAGAGCACGGTAATTTAATTGGAAATAAATTGTCCTTGATCTGCTGTCGTTTCGTTTTTATCGTCATCGGCAGGAAGAATGAGGTGGTCATCCCATCTATCGAAGACGAGATGGCTTCACTCTGTTATTCTCCGTTCGCAACGGTTCTACGATTCTCCAATCTTTCAATCCCCATTTCTACAATTCTCCAATCCCTAGTACGTTCTCTGAAAGCGGTGGTCGAGCTTGGGATGGCGGATAGGTTTTAACGGAATTTGGGTTCCGTCGGTGTTTTCTAGCCAGTCCCAGACTTCGTTCCTAAGTCGCTTGCTTAAGTCCCTGTATTCGGGATCCCTGATCAGGTTATTCATCTCGTAAGGGTCTTTTTGGATGTCGTAGAGTTCGTTGATATCCCAGACGCCTTGGTTAAAGATGTACTTGTGCTGATCTGTCCTCACGGCAAATACCGTGGGTGTAGAAGGATAGGCCATTTCCCAATAGTATTCATAAAATACTTTCTCGCGCCAGTCCACCTCTTTCTGCTCCAAAAGTGGCACGAAGGATTCTCCTTGCATCTGCTGGGGAGTACTGCTCATTCCGGCTACTTCTAGTAAAGTGGGAGCGATGTCTATGTTCATGACCATTTTGTCAATGGTGATACCAGGTTTTACCATTTTGGGGTATTTTACCAGCAAAGGTACCTTCATGGATTCTTCGTAAGCATGTCGTTTATCGATCAGGCCATGCTCCCCAAAGGAAAAGCCATTATCTCCCATATAAACTACAATGGTGTTTTCCTCCAATCCCTCTTCTTCGAGCCAATCCATCACCCGGCCGATACTTTCGTCCAGGGCCATAAGGGTTTCCAGATAGCTTTTATAGAAAACATTAAAAGGAAGTTGGCCATGGTACATATAATCCACTCCATGCCAGCTGTATCGTTGTTTTCTTACCCAGTCTGGGATGTCCTTATAGTTTACTTTGGTTTCTGGCGCCCGAATGATGTCTCCGTAAAATTCACTGCTGTCCGTGGCGGTCAGGTACATGGAAGGAGGAGTCACGATGGGCAAGGTGTCGTACATCCCTTCGTGCCTTTTTGCGGGTTGGAATTCGGAATGAACGGCCTTGTGGGAAAGATACAGCATGAACGGCTCTTCTTCCCCAAGGCTGTTCAGCCAGCCCAGTGCCTCATTGGTCAGCAGATCGGAAGTATAGCTGCCTTCTGGTTGGGGGACACGTTCGCCGTTGATGTTAAAGACGGGGTTATAATAGGTGCCCTGACCGCGAAAACTCACCCACTGGTCAAAACCAGGCTGGGGCATGTCGTCGGTATTGCCCATGTGCCATTTGCCAAAAAAGCCTGTTTTATAGCCCATCTCCTGCAAATACTGCGGGAAAAAGGTCAAATCATCCGGTAAAGGAGCCTGATTGTCCACAATCGTGTGGGTATGGGCATACTGGCCGGTAAGGATGGACGCCCGGCTAGGAGAGCACAGGGAAGTACTCACAAAGGCGTTGTTCATATGTGCCCCTTCTGCAGCTATTCGATCCATGTTGGGGGTTTTTAGACCGGGCACTGCTCCGGTAAATCCCATGAAATCATAGCGGTGATCATCAGAAAGGATAAAGACAATATTGGGCTTTGCTGACTGGCAAAACACTTGGGCACCAGACAGCAAGGCAAAAGCCAATAAAAATAAACTTCTTTTAAGCATAATTAATGAGCTTATAGGTTTTCTTAAGTAAGCATGAAGAATTAATTAAGATCGATAGATGAATCAGCTTTTACTAATAGATCCTACAGTTCTTCAATTCCGCCATTCAACAATCTATTAATCTTCCCAATTGACCTTTTGAGTACTTACTTCACTGGAATTGGTGCCGATCATGATTTCAAATTCTCCCGGCTCAAATACAAAGTCCAAGCTGTGGTTGTAGAATTTGAGGTCTTCTTGGCGCAGTTCAAATGAGATTTCTTTGGTTTCTCCCGCTTTAAGGAAGACCTTCTGAAAACCTTTAAGCTCCTTGACAGGTCGGGTCATGCTGCCCACCAGATCCCTCACATAGAGCTGCACCACTTCTTTGCCGTCGTATTTTCCGGCATTGGTAAGAGAGATGCTGGCGGTAAGGGTCTGGTCGCCATTTAGCTGGTCTGTGCTTAGTGCTAGGTTTTTATATTCAAATTCCGTATAGCTAAGTCCATAGCCAAATGGAAACAATGGCTCATTGGATACATCCAGGTAGTTGGAGCGGAATTTCTGGAACCATTGGCCTTCTGGTAGGGGCCGGCCAGTATTCTTGTGGTTGTAATAAATGGGGATTTGTCCCGTGTTTTGCGGGAAGGTCATGGTCAATTTCCCAGAAGGGTTTACCTCACCGAACAGCACATCTGCAATGGCATCCCCAGCTTCACTGCCCCCAAACCACACATTCAGGATCGCAGGGATGTTTTCTGCTTCCCAGTTGATGGCCAATGGACGACCGGTAAATAGCACCATCACGATCGGCTTGCCCGTTTTGGCCAATGCCTTCAACAGACGACGTTGGTTGGCTGGCAGTTCGATGGTGCTTCTGCTGGATGATTCCCCGCTCATTTCGGCGGATTCACCCATGGCCGCAACGATTACATCGGCTCCTTTTGCAGCTTCTATGGCTTCTTGGATCAATTCCTCCTCGGGTCTGTTGTCCCGATAAGTGGGTTTGCCAAAAACGCTCACCCTGGATTCCAATAGGGAGTCGGCCACCACATTGGCGCCACGGGCTTCTACGATCTTTATATCGTTTCCTACGGCATTTTGGATGCCTTGCTTGAGTGAAATGGACTCCTTAAACCTTCCGGCCACGCTCCATGTCCCTGTCATGTTTTCTGCATTGTCTGCCATTGGCCCGATGAGGGCTATGGTGCCATTTTTTTTCAGGGGCAATACTTGATCCTCGTTTTTCATCAGGACGAAGGATTGGGCAGCTATTTCTCGTGAAACTTGCCTGTTTTCAGCATTGAATATTTCTGTTTCGGACCTTTCTGGGTCACAATAGCGATAGGGGTCTTCGAATAGGCCGAGTTTAAATTTGGCGATCAAGATTCTTCTGCAAGCCTCGTCGATTTGCGCTTCGGTGATCGTGCCTTCTTCTAGGGAAGCCTTTAAGGTGGTCAAGAAGCCTTCGCCCACCATGTCCATGTCCACGCCTGCTTTCAGTGCTTTGGCAGAAACTGTCTTGAGGTCTCCGATTCCATGGGCGATCATTTCATTGATGGCGGTATAATCGGTCACTACGAAGCCATCAAAGCCCCATTCATCACGCAACAAATCAGTCATCAGCCACTTGTTGGCACTTGCGGGGATGCCTTCCACTTCGTTAAAGGCGGTCATCACCGTGCCTACACCTGCGTCCACTGCGGCTTTGTAGGGAGGGAAGTACTCATTGTACATTCGCTGACGGCTCATGTCTACGGTATTATAATCCCTGCCTGCTTCTGGTGCTCCATAAAGGGCAAAGTGCTTGACGCAGGCCATCAGGGTGTTGTTTAGGCTCAGGTCATTGCCTTGGTAGCCTTCTACCATGGCTTTGGCAATCTGAGCGCCCAAGTACGGATCCTCACCACTTCCTTCGGATACACGGCCCCAGCGTGGTTCGCGGGAGATGTCCGTCATGGGCGAAAAAGTCCAGTTGATCCCGTCGGCACTGGCTTCTTTGGCAGCAAGTTGGGCTGATTTTTTGATCAAGTCCATGTCCCAGGTGCATGACAGCCCTAGGGGAATGGGGAAAATGGTTTCGTAACCGTGGATCACATCCATTCCAAAGAGTAGCGGAATGCCCAAGCGGCTTTCTTCCACGGCCACCTGCTGTACATCGCGGATTTTTTTTACGGTCTTGATGTTAAAAAGCCCGCCGACTTTACCTGCTTTTATTTTTTCGGCAATATTGGAACTTGACGCTTGGCCAGTGGTGAAATCACCAGCAGCGGGTAGGTTTAGCTGACCGATTTTTTCTTCCAGTGTCATTAAGGCCAAAACAGAATCTGCCTTTTGAATGGAAGGATCTTTGGCGTATGGTTCAGGTGTTTTGCCTGAGGGCTTAAAGGCCATTATGAAGCATCCGATGGCCAGTATAATGAGGATATATTTTTTCATAGTGGTATTTTTTTGTTCTTCTCAATTCACTAATTGTTGGTCTTTACATCTGATCACTATTTATGCTTTGGTCAGTAACTAAAGCCTAGCCGGTCCAAGCCGCTCTGTACTTCCTGATCTTTCATAAATACTTCCCAAAGCAATCCTGTCCGATGATTTTCGATCATGAGGATAATAGGTCCTTGATCGATGGCCAGATAGGAATCTGCATACCAGTTTTCGGTGATGTTAAAGGCATCATAGAATCCATGTTCTCCCCATAGCTTATCCCCAAGTTTATAATAGAAAAACTGTAGGGCATCCATAGAAGCGTCTGGGGTATAGGGGAAAGAGGATAGGGCAGCCGTAGGCGTGATGACTCCCAGGTCATTGGTGGGAGAATGGGCGCTGTAGCCATTAGGATTGTCGCTGGCAGTGAGCCCCCATACTTCGTCCGAATAGCCAATGAAACCTTTCGGGTTTTGCTGGCAATAGGCTTGGTTGATCAGGCTGTGCGCGGTGTTTTGCTCCCAATAGTTCGCATACTGATCGGAGAGGTTTCTTGGATCCAAGCCCAAGAAGGAATAATGTGCAAAGAACAATGGCCCTCCATATTCATCGCCCAAGGGAAGCTGTTGTTGGAAATAGCTGCTGCCATTTTGGATTTCCCCGTTCCTTGCCCATCCGGATTCATAGACATCCTTAGCGATGGGATGCGTGGGAGAAGCAGCGGCCAGGACATAAACAATAAGGCTTTCAATGTATCCTCGGATCGGGAGGTTTTGTTCCCAACCGTAGTTTGGCGACCAGTGCCAGTAAAGTACATTGCTTCCATCTTTGGTATACCAGTCCCATTCTACGGATTCCCAAAGCTGGGTGATTTTGTCGATCAGTTCATTTTCGGCTGTATTACTACTGTCAAGATAAGCCCTGACGGTCAATAGTCCCTGAACCATAAAGGCTGTTTCTACCAAATCTCCCCCATTATCTTTGGTACTGAAAGGAATGGTCTTGCCGGTTTCGCCGTTCATCCAGTGTGGCCAGGCGCCATGAAAGCGATCGGCAGCCGCCAGAAAGTCCACGATCTTGGTCCATCTGTCAAGGGCCTCTTGTCGGGTAATGAACCCTCTCTCCACTCCAACGATCAAGGCCATCACGCCAAAGCCCGAACCGCCAATAGTTACCGTATTGCCAGCAGTATTCCGCTCTCTGACCAGCCCGCTGGTGGGGTGGGCAAAGTCCCAAAAATACCGAAATGTCTGCTCTTGGACTTTGGTAAGCAACGCTTCTTCGGACAATACGGGGAATTTGGGCGTATCATCTATTGCGGAATAAAATTCACTATTGGTTTCTGTAAATTGCTCTCCATTGCTCCCTTGTAGCCTATCTGAAATTTTCAATGTATAGCGACTGAGATAGGTCAGCGGAGAACTGGATGTGACCGTTACCGTCTGATCATTATCGCTCAATTCAAATTGTAAAGCAGGTGAAGTAGGACCCGATAAGTCGAATGCCCCCGGTAGGGTGGATTCGTTTATGGGGTGGTTAAAAGAAAAAGTAGCTTGAAAATTGACCGGCACTTGCTGGATCCTACCTGTTGTGGTGGTGTCACTTTCCAGAATGGAAGCATTGGTGACGGCTAAGGTGCCGAGTTGGGTTGTGAAATTAAAGGTTGTGCCCATAAATGCGCCACCACCGGTGGAGGTTAGTGAAGTGCCTATTTCCAGCAGGTAAGTTGTGGAAGATTGCAGTGTCCCTTCAGGGGTAATGGTGATCGTTTTATTGTCAGAAAGTAGATGGGCAGAGAATGGTACGGATGCCTGATCACTGCTCAATGAAATAGCTGAAGCAATGCTTGACTGCTTGATCGGGTGAGAAAACGACAGGCTAATGGATCGGTCAATAGCGATATTTTCAGTGATGCCAGTTGGGTCAAGAGAGGTGTCTCCAATATGTGCCCCTGTAAGTTCCAAGGCCACCAGTGTTTCGTCGTCCTTATTACACGCAGTGATAAGAAGAAAAAATAGTAAGGTAAATATAGGTCTCATCATTTTGAGCATATCGAGAATTAAGGAGGGTTCCACTGCTGAAACCCTCCTGATATATATAAAATATTACGGCTGTTCGTCGTCCATGATGCCTTGTACTTCAGTTTGGGACAGTGCCTTATTGAAGATGCGAAGCTCATCGATAAAGCTGTTGTCAGACAGGTGTCCCCATCCTGAAAACCGCGGTGCTCCAGAGCCGATGGACATGATGTCACATCCTTCCCAAGAAATGCCAGGGAAAGTGCCTTGGCTCACTGGTTCACCATTGATATAAACGGCACATTCAGTCCCCGAAATGGAGATAGCGATATGAACCCATTCTCCACTGCCAGGATTAATGTCGGCCGTAGCGCCACCATCAAACCAGTTCTCACCGCTACCATTTCCTACATTTAGTTTGATACGTTGGTTGCTTCCTGCTGCTTCCCTAAAAAGCCTAAACCCGGCTGTACGATTGTTTTGGGCATCAGGGTTGTCAGGGTCTGGTGGGCCGATGACCAAGATACCTGCACGGTCTGGGTTGGCATTTACCTTGTACCAAAGTGACGCACTGAATTCACCCTCTGCTAGGTCAGCAGCAGGGAAAGTAAGGTAAGAGTCAGTAGCACCGGCATAGGCATTGGCGCCCGAAGCACTCTCACCTGCAAAGCCGGGTTCTCCCACTGCGGTGGCTTCGCTTACACTGACCAATTCCAAATATTGACCATCAAAAGGCATATAGAAAACCTCTCCGTCATATTGCGGAATATAATCTTCCGGTTTTTCAAATTCCACTGTATTGGTGGTGGTTTTTCCTGATAAGTCATTGGCAGTGACCGTAAGGGTATGGTCGCCGTTGGTGAGGTTTTCATAAGGCAGCTTGATGGCGGCCTTACGGTAATCCCTGAAATCTGTATAATTGCCAATTTCCTGCCCGTCCATGGTGACGATGATGTCCTGGATCTCGATATCGTCCATTACTTCAAAATCGATGTCGATCGCCATGACATCCTCCGGAACCCACGTCAATGGGCCGGGGTCTGGAAAGTTGATCGCTACTTCAGGAGCAGTCTCATCATCACCTTGTGGTACGGGGGTGATATCATCTATATAGCCGTCATTACAGGAGAGGCTGGCTGCCACTAAGCCTGCAATAAGTATTTTAGAAGTTATTTTCATGTCTTTTGGGTTTGAATATTACCAATGAGAATTACTGATTGCTTGCTTCTTGAAGTTGTGGTAGAATGTCCACCTGATCAAGTGGGTAGGGGAGGAAACGGTCGCCCTCTTGATAGGATCTCCCTTCATAGCTCAGGTCGTCAGTTTGGCCATGCCTTACCAAGTCAAAGAAACGCACGCCCCATTCCATGCCAAATTCAGCGAATTTTTCATCCAGGACATCGTCTAAGGTGACCCCGCTCAAGGTGCCGAGGTTTGCCCTTGACCTCACTGCGTTCACAGCTTCGTCTGCTGACATGACACTGCTTGATGCTCCACTTACGAGTGCTTCGGCATGTACCAAGAGAATTTCAGCGTATCGGATGGCAATCATATTTTTGTTTTCACCATAATTAAATCTCCCTGGTGTCAGTTGGGTAGTGGGCAGATAGTGCTTGCCGCTAAGGAACTTGTACCGAGGGGCGTTGCCAAAGGTGTCGCCATCAGGGGTGACATTAGTGACCCAGTTGGGTAGATCCGCATAATCGGGATCAGCCTCAATGTCACTGATGCCGTCTGGGGTGAAAAGGACAGTAGTCGCTAAACGCTTACGGTCATTTCGATCAAGCATGAATTTAATGTACTTCTCCGTTGGCTCCCAGAAGCCCCATCCACCAGCGGATTCAGGTACAGCAGGTTGCCAACCAACCGCCTGTGGTCCGTAAACTTGCCAAGGGAATTTTTCAGAGGTACCGCTTTCTGCACCGTAATCAGAGTACTGAAATTCCAGGAGATTTTCACTGTTTAGTTTTCCAGGGATTTTGAATAATTGGTAGTAATCCTGTTCGAGCATAAATTCTCCGCTACCGATAATCGTCCCTGTGGCCTCAGCAGTGGCTTGATAATTCCCCATTTCCAAATTGGCCAATGCCTTAACGGCCAATGCGGTGTATCGAGTGACGCCTCCCGTGATATCGGTTCGTTGATTTGGTCGTATATTGGGAAGATTGGGTATGGCCTCGTCCATTTGATCAGAAATGTACTGCATGACATCATTGAAGGGTGTCAGTTCGACTTCATAGAGATCATTGGGGTCAGATGATAGGGGGATGAGGATGTCGTTCCATAATCTGGCCAGTTGCAGCATATTATACCCTTTCATTACTTTGATTTCGGCGATGTACTGTTCTGCGTTGGAGGCACTGGCACCAGCTTCCTGGTATTTCCTGATTTCTTCTATGGCCCCATTCCAGTACATGATGTCAGAGTAAAAATTGAGCCAAGTGGAATTGTATATCCAGAAACTGCGGCCGTAATTGTATTCGTCTGTGTCGAACAGTACCTGTTGGTCACCGGCAGGGTTGACATCATCTCCTCTTACAGATATGAGCGGATAGGTTTCCCATTCAAAGTCATAAAACTTCGCATAGGATCCATTGAGTAGGAGAACCATGTTCTGGGATTGGCTATAGTCGGTATCATCTGCCAATATTTGGTTTTCCAATGGAGCGTTCAGGTATTCACTGCAGGAAAAGGTGGCCGTCAGGGATAATACCATGGCCAAGGTTATAAGTTTATATCTAAATCTTTTCATGACTGTGCTTAGGTTATTGTTTTTAGAACTTAAGGTTTAGGCCCACAGTATACACTGCAGGAATTGGGTACACTTGACGGTCAATGCCGTTGTCCACTTCTGGGTTAAATCCATTGTAGTTGAAGATGGTCAATGGCCGCTCGGCTGTCAATGTGATGCGTGTTTCTGGCATCATCAGCCCCATTACCTCTTTGTCTAAGAGCGAATAAGACATGCGTACATTTTGGACCCTAAAGAATGATCCGTCCTCTACAAAGTAGTCGCTGAAGTTTTGGTTCCACCCTTTGCGAAGTCCAGCAGCTGAAGGGTATTTATTGGAAGTTCCCTCTCCACGCCATAGATTATCGGCAAGTTCTGCGTCTATATTGGTGTCATTGGTAAAGATGATTTCACCTCTTTTTCTGTTCAGGATACTGTGTCCGGACTGCCCTTGGATAAGTACCGAAAAGTCAAAGTTTCTGTACCTAAAGCCCAGGTTGCCACCGTAGGTGAGCTCGGGCAGATAAGAGCCTAATACGACCCTGTCCAGGTCATCGATGACCCCATCGCCATTTTGGTCCTTGAACATAAAATCTCCAGGTACCAATCCTGTTTCATCAATAAAACCTTGGGTGTATCCACTATTGCTGATGTCGGCTTCGTTTTGGAAGACACCGGCTACTTCGTATCCGTAGAAAGCCTGGTAGGGTTGACCGACAATGGATCGCTGACGGAACTCCGCTGATCCAGCATTCAGGTATTCTGGCCCACCCAAGTCGGTAACCGAATTTTTGAGGGTGGCAATATTTCCTCCAATATAATAGGAGAAATCTTCTGTTACTTGGTTTTCCCAATTTAGGCTTACTTCTAGGCCTTTGTTTTGGATTTCGCCTACACTCCTTCTTACAGAACCTCTGAAAAGTGGTTGCAAGACGGTGACCGCAAGGCTTTGGGTGTTTCTGATGTAATAGTCCGCCTCTAAGGAAAGTCTATTCTGGAAAAACTTCGCAGTAAGGCCAAAATTCGTTTCTTCTGTAGTCTCTATCCGATTGATAAGGTCATAAGTAGGGTTTAGCGTGAAGCCCGGTACACGCACATCATTGATGGCCGTAAAGGTGCTTTCCAAAGTGGGCTGGCCTACTGATGGATCTATGCCGTCATTCCCGAGTTGTCCCCAAGAGGCCCTGAATTTCAGGAAGTCGATCCCTTTCACATCAAAGAAATCCTCCTCAGTAGCTACCCAGCCTGCCCCAACAGTGAAGAAGTCTTCACTGTCGACTTGGAATTTATTGTAGTTGTCCATCCGATAGGTGGCATATAGCAGGTACTTTTCCTTATAGTTATAAGCAAGCCTACCAAAATAAGAGAGGTAAAAGATCCGACTTCCGTCGTCAGTGGCCGTATTGATGTCATTGGCTTGGCCATTATTGAGGTACCACAGTTCTTCATTACCAAATGTAGGATTGGGATCCAAATCATTTCGGCTACCGCTGAGTCTTTCGAAAGTTTCACTTCTAAAGGACTGGCCCAGTGTAGCGGTAATGCCATGGTCACCAAAGTAATCCTTATAAGTCAGGTAGTTATCGATGATTTGGTCAAAATATAGGCTATTGGTCCTAGAAATGCCAGATAGTGGGTCTAGGACACCGTCATTGTAGGTGAAGTTTACATTACGGGCATTGATGATGTCCAGTTTGTAATTATAGGCCGATCTGAAGGTTAGCTTGTCAGGGATAAAAGTAAGTTCTGCGTGAAGGTTACCGTTTACCTTATTTACCTTATTTCGACTGTCATTGTAGAGCAGCGGATAGAAAGGGTTTTGCCTACTTCGGTAGCCAAGACGCTGGGCATTGGACAGTGGTACGGGGGTGGCACCATATTCCTCATCATATTTAGGCAAAATAGGTACGGCAAAGTAGGCGTTGAACCACGCTGCGTCTGAGCCTACGTACTGTTTTGCTGAACTGAAGGTGAAATTACCCCCTACGGTGATCCAGTCTTTTACCTTTGAGTCGATGTTTGCTCGGATATTTACCCGTTCGTATTCGTTTCTGGTTTCATTGAGCAATCCATCTTGGCTAAAATAACTACCACCAATAGAGTAGCGCGTTTTGGCACTACCACCGGAGAAGGTCAAGGTGTGGTTTTGTATGGGAGCAGGACTCATGATCTCGTTATACCAGTCAGTGTTGACTGCTGGGATATTGGGGTCTACCCGGCTTCTGCCATAAAACTGCATGGCATTGTCGACAAAGGCCATGTCTGCAGCAGATCCTGTTTCACTGACATACTGGACAAATTGCTGGCTATTGGCCATTTTGAGTATGTTTTGTGGATTTTGGACCCCATAGTAGCCGTCATAGACGATTTCTGCTTCCTGTTCGTATTCACCGGATTTGGTCTCGATCAGTACGACTCCATTGGAAGCCCTGGCGCCATAAATAGCAGATGCTGAGGCATCTTTTAGGACGGAGAGAGTTTTGATATCATTGGAGTTGAGGAAGTCAATATTGTCAAAAAACATCCCATCCACCACATATAGGGGAGCTCCGCCTCCTTCAAAGGAGCCGATGCCTCTTACCCTTACTGTTGGTGAAGCACCTGGGGCACCTTTACTGACGATCTGCACACCGGCTACTTTTCCTTGCAAGGACTGCATAGCGTTAGAACTTGGTGTTTTTACAAGATCATCCGTTTTGAGGGTGGTGATGGCAGAGGTCATTTCCTTCTCGGTCTGTGCACCATAACCGATCACCACTACTTCATCGAGTCCCGTCAACTCCTCTTGGAGGGTGATGTCCAGTTGGGTCCTTCCATCCAATGGGATTACTTGGGGCTCAAATCCGATAAAAGAAAATTTTAAGGTGGCATCAGGTGAACTGACGGTGAGGGAGTAGTTACCGTCCAAGTCAGTGATGGTACCGTTACTGGTGCCTTGTTCGAGGATATTGACACCTGGGACTGGTTCTCCACTAGGGTCTAGAACTTTACCTGTAACATCAGTATCTTGGGCTATCGCGGTGCCGGATATGGCCCAGATGGCCAAAACCAATATCATAGAAAGCTTTCCTATAAAAGGTACTTTGGGTTTCCATGATTCCTTACTTATGCGTAAATGCTCAATCATAAGTGTATAACATTTTGGGTTTTAAGAATAGGTAAAAATCAAACGTTTGCAGAGCGCATTGTTTGATGTCGAAAAGGTATAAGAAAGAAAAATGAGAACGCTAAAAATTGTTAAATTCTTGGTGTTTTTCGAGCCTATTTAGTAGCTGTGGAAGTAGGCGTATTCATGGTTGAGTACTAGTTAAAAACACCTTTTACTGGCCTTTTGAGCGTGTTTCATGAGGTGATGTAACGGTAAAATACTAAACTGCGTAGTTTGCCCATGCGAGCACCTAATTTTACCTTTAGACACGCTCAGGACAGGGGTAAGAAACAGCTTAATTGAGTCAGTGATTTAACGCTTGGCGGGTTATCCCTTGCCCCCTAATAAGGGGGATTTGGCCTTTTTTTGTCTCAAGACTCAAATCTCATGTCTCAGTACTCATACCTCACTACTTATTTCTTCCCGTTTACTTTTTCCTCGGCCATGATCAGGATATCATCCCAATGTGGGTTGTTGATATTGTGAGCTTCGATGTTTTGACGGGTCTTTTTACGGAAATTCCAAACCGTATTTTTGCGAAGTTCCAGCAATTCTGCCAATTGTTCCAATGTTCTTTTTTCCGTGTTAGCAATCAGTTCATAGGTGATATAGAATGCTTTTTCGAGCGGGAATTTGACGCCGTGAAAAATGGTGCCGGCGGTGACCGAGTCAATATGGCCGCATTTAGAGCACCGTCTGGTAAAGAGTTTGGGGCCTTTGGAGCTTTTGGTGTTTCCGCATTGCCTGCATTCATAGCCTTGGCCCCATTTGAATTCCTCCAGATAGCGCAGGCAAGCAGATTGGTCTGGGAAGATGCGCTGAAATTCCTCGAAAGACAGGAGCTTATTGCTGAGTCTAGCTTGGAAGGATTCCTTGATACTGCTTTTGAGTTTCCAGTTGTCCCTGTCCAGCAGGGAATTGATGCGCTTGATTTCCTCGTCTTTATCGGTCAGCTGTTGGTTGTATTCTTCGAGTAATTTGTTTTTGTGTGCCAATTCTTTGGTCCTTTCGCTCACTTTAAGTTCTAGTTCCCGATTGACTTTTTCTTTAAGGGCAAAGTTGTCTTCCATTTGCCGAATGGTCCTGCGCATGGCTCTGTCTCGGTTGTCCTTTAGGATCTGGATACGGTCACCAAGGGCAAAGGTCAGCAATAACATCTCCACTAGAAAGGCCAAGTGGAGGCTATAGTAGACCAGTGTCATGTGGGGGATAATGGCGGCATTGACCAGTACTTTGACCACTACACCAATAAATAACACGCCATAGGCAATCACAAAGAACCGGGCCACTTTATACCCCCTGGACCAGATGTAAATACTGGCTATGAAGATGAAAAAGAAGGGTATGATATCATAGTACCTTATTTCCAGTAATTTAGGCTCCCAGAGCAAGGCAATAAGGAATATGACCGACTTGATCCCCAAGATAATGATCAAGGCTTTGTGTATTCTGGGAGATCGGAAACGTGTGTTCAGGAATTTTATGGAAAACAATATGGCCCACAGCACGATCGAAAAGCTAAAGACACCATTGGCGATTTGGTTCCATTTGGGAGAATTGGGCCAAAGGTACTGGAAGGCGATGCCGTCTACACTAAGGGCGTAAATACCCACGCTGATCAGATAGAACGTGTAGTAGAGGTATTTGGTCTCTCTGATCACGGTATAGACGAGCAGGTTGTATAGGCCAATGATCAGTATCATGCCGTAAAAGACCCCGTAAGTAAAATATTCGTTTAGCGCATAATAGATAAAGCGATTGACCGAGCGAATGGCGATGCGTATGTCTGCTTTTTGGTGGGATTGGATTTTGACGTAATAGTTGCTGATCCCTTCACTGGTGTTTTTTATCAGCAGTTCAAAGTTCTTGTGCTTGAAAGCCCTGGAACCAAAAGGGATGGCGTCCCCCATGAGGATCTTATCATAGCCTCCCCTTCCGTCAGGAGCATAAACCTCTACGACATCGATGGTTTGATCATAGAATTCCATCAGCCACTTTTTGTCACTTTCTGGGGTTTTGTCTATGGAGAGTTTTACCCAATAGGTATTGTCAATATTAAATTTATTTTTGTTGAATGATGGCCGGATCTTGAAGTTTTCCTGAAAATCAGGTTGGATAATGTCCCTAAATCCCAAAGTGCTGGTAGTGTCTTCAAAGAACTCCAACTGGGCAATGGAAAAAATACGTTCGTCGAGGTTATCGTCTATTTTAAGCGTAAAGCTGCCG
Organism: Echinicola strongylocentroti; assembly: GCF_003260975.1. Lineage (NCBI taxonomy): Bacteria > Pseudomonadati > Bacteroidota > Cytophagia > Cytophagales > Cyclobacteriaceae > Echinicola > Echinicola strongylocentroti. The sequence continues at coordinate 4,720,415 of NZ_CP030041.1, forward strand.
GAGATCCGCTGTGCATGGACAAGTTGTATGCCGGCAACAACGGTAAAGAGCAGTAGGAAGAGCGTTAAAAGGATTCGCTTCATTAGGCTAGGGTTAGGTTGTTTTTTTAAGGTGATCTTTCCTTAAATTATAGTGCGATAACTACTATTTCTTCCAAAGTTAAAGATTTCTGTTTAGTAGCTGGACGTTTAGTTTAGAAGGATCACATTGGATCGTGCACTTATGATAAAAACAATCGATCCCAAAAAAGTTTCCGTAGGAGCATTTTACCGCTACATGCTGGGCTCGGTTAATTGCCTTCGTGAGCACCATGGAAAGTGCTGGCCAAGGAGCTACTGAAAGACGGTAAGGTTGGAGATGCTTGGTTGGGGTTGTTCCAAGTATTGTAGGTTTGTGTGGTCGTAGTAATTGCCCCTTAAGGGAATAAGTTGATTTTTTATTGGGGGGTGTATGTGTGTTTGTTGAACTAATATCTTTATTTTTGTGTACCTTATATGGTACATTTAAATTTGAGCAATATGTTAGTAATCAGTTCAAGAGAATTTCGGGACAATCAGAAAAAATACCTGGACATGGTGGATAATGACCAGCATATCATCATTCAGAGAGGAAAAGACAAAGCGTATGTACTTTCTCCAGTGAGTGAGTCAGATGAGTATTTTATGGATCCTAAGGTCATGGCTCATGTGAGGGAGGGAATTGCAGACTATGAAGCAGGTAGAGTTGTTAAAATGACCAAAGAAGAGCGGAAAAAAATGCTTGGGCGATGAACTTTGAAGTGGACTTTACTGAAAGGGCGCTTAAGGATATCAAGCGGCATATAAAGTCTGGAAACAAAAGATTGTTGGACAAGTTAGATCAGCTGTTGGATGAACTTGAATATCATCCTGAAACCGGAACTGGAAAACCGGAGAAGCTCAAACATATTTCCGGTTATTGGTCGAGAAGGATAAATAAGAAGCACCGTTTGGTTTATACAATTGACGGTAAGAAGATTGTTGTTACCGTCATTTCTGCCTATGGCCATTATGAAGACTGATGGATGAAATGCTGACGGAATTATACATATTACTTTACGATCTCACTGGTTTTTGAATCCAGCAGTTTTCCTTTTTCGCATTTAAGAATCCTATAGGGGTACTTGTTGAGCAAATCATGGTTATGGGTGGCCATAAGTACCGCAGTTCCCTGTTTGTTGATTTCTTGAAAGAGTTTAAAGATACCGTCGGCCACTTCGGGGTCAAGATTTCCGGTAGGTTCATCAGCTAGGAGAATAGAAGGATGGTTGAGCAGGGCACGGGCAATGACCACCCGCTGCTGTTCGCCGCCGGAGAGCTGATGGGGCATTTTGGTCGCTGCACCGCCCAGTCCGACGCGCATGAGCACTTCTACCATTCTGGTTTTCATCTTGGACTTATCCTTCCAGCCTGTGGCACGCATGACGAAGTAGAGGTTTTCGGCGACAGTCCTATCGGTAAAGAGCTGAAAGTCCTGAAACACAATGCCAAGTTTTCTGCGGAGGAAAGGGACTTCTTTGGTTTTGATTTTTTGAAGGTCGTATCCAACGATTTTGCCATAGCCCATCTTCAGTGGTAGATCGGCATAGAGCGTTTTTAGGAGGGAACTTTTACCGCTGCCGGTCCTTCCGATAAGAAAAACAAATTCATCCTTATCAATGTCAAAGGACACATCTTGTAAAATAGCCGTAATGCCTTGGAAGACGCAGGCTTTGTCAAGGCGGACAACAGGTTCGCTGGAAAATACCATATTTTTAGAATTCTAGCTTTTGTAATTTACCAAAAGGAAGCGCTTTGATCAAGCGTTCCATTTCTTCTTCTTTGCCTTCCAAACCGTATTTTTCCAGGTTTTTGAGCGGACGGTCGGCTCTAAAATAGGCAATAAGCACAAAGTTTTCGTCCCTGATTTGAATGTAATCCGGAATCTTTGCTTTGCCCTTGACCTTAATAATATACATGTAATTGAATAGCTGTGTTAAGAAGACGAAATTTAAATGATAACGCTATGAGATAAAAATATTATGTCAATTTAAATGGGGAATTAAAAAAACCACCACCCCAAACATCAAGGAGATGATAGGATGGTGGAAAAATATAAAGTCTTTGTCAGTTTATTTTCCAGCAGCTTTAGCGTGGTCTGCTAGGAATTTGGCCAATCCAGCGTCAGTAAGTGGATGTTTTAGCAAGCCAGTGATCACGTTAAGCGGACAAGTCACCACATCTGCACCGATTTCGGCACATTTTATCAAGTGCATGGTATGGCGCACAGAAGCGGCCAATACTTGCGTATCGTAACCATAGTTGGCATAAATGTGAACGATTTGCTCGATCAGTTCAAGACCATCAAAAGCGATGTCATCGAGACGTCCGATAAATGGAGACAGGTAAGTAGCGCCTGCCTTAGCCGCCAAGATAGCTTGTCCTGCGGAAAAAACCAGGGTGCAATTGGTCCTGATGCCTTCTTCACTGAAATATTTGATCGCTTTTACGCCATCCTTGATCATAGGGACTTTTACGACAATCTTGTCGTCAATTTTGGCAAGTTCTTTACCTTCTTTGACCATGCCGTCAAAATCGGTGGAAATCACCTCAGCACTTACCTTGTCATCTACGATGTCACAAATGGCCTTGTAGTGAGCTCTTACATTATCGTCTCCAGTGATGCCTTCTTTGGCCATCAGGGATGGATTGGTGGTCACACCATCCAGTACGCCTAGGTCGTAGGCTTCTTTGATTTCATCGAGATTGGCGGTGTCAATAAAGAATTTCATTTGTAAAACGGTTTTTTGGTTTTGATGAATATGGTTGGTCATTGCCTGTGTTGACCGACAATGACAATTAATGCAATGTGCAAATTTTACTAAATATTTCAGTAAAACGCTCAAATAACGTTCATCGCCTTCCTTCTGAAAGCGGTAGGTTAATTGATTAATTTCTTTAGAGTAGTAAAGTTAGGTGTTTATTTTGAAAGATGGCCAAAAATAATAAATGTATTTTTTACATTTATAAGAAATGGCAAAAAAGAAGCGGCATCGCACCGCTACAACCGCCTACCCTTGCTTCCTTCCGGACCTGGGGGATTTGGCAGGAGCTGGTCGTGCCGCTTGAGTACAAAGGTACGGCAAAAACTTTCCCGCACAAAACTACAAGCCAAAATAAATTCTTAATTGGTTTAAAGCCTTCTCAGTCAATCCAAAAAAATGTTTGGCAATATTATTGTAAATATAATCTTGATTAAAAATTTAACGTATTATGAAAAAACTACTATTTATCCTACCCATTTTGGCAATTGCACTTTTTGCTTCTAGCTGTTCATCAATGAAAGGAGCCTCCAACTACGAAGTAGGCATGGAAGAAAGTGACTTTCTTAAAATCCATCCAGAGGCCGTGATCAGTAGCCTGGAAGGAACGCAGAAGACCTATAGGGTGGTAAGGGATGAGCGATTTTATCTCCTTGCGACATTTGAGGATGAACGTCTGATTAAATTGGAGGAAAAAGAATTGCCTCCTTATTGGAATAAAAAAACTGCTCCAACAAAAGAAGAAGAGCAGTAGAAAAACAGCAACTAAGCCAGGCCCTTTAGGTACATGTTGAATTCTAAGGGGCTGCATGGTTCAAACTCATCAACTTCAAGATCATCATAGATTTCTTCATCGAATTCCATGGTGGTCTTTTCTATTTTACCGTCGGGGTGTATAATGAGTTCGATACCGGTAAGGTCAGCAGGGTTCACCTTTACAAGGACTTTATAATCGTCAAAGGTTCTCTTGAAATAGGTAGGGAGATTATCCATAATAATTATGTAGCTGATTATTTATAGGACAAAGGTAACGGATTTTTTGAAGTGTAGAACTGTAAGCACGAAGCAATGAAAGACGATTGTCCTTGTGTGAATTGTGTGAAGATGAATATTTTTGTGAAATTTTATAGTAAATGTTTTTTGCAAATAGAATCCATTTTTATATTTGCCCTGAAGATAAAAAAATGAAACAAATTAATACTCAATATTGGTGGTGGCAAATGGAACTTCTGACAGGGAAGAACAGCTGACCATTGCCTATATGTAAAAGAGTAAAATAATATTATCTCATAAGGCTTGCTGGAATTCCCCGGTAAGCCTTTTTTTATTTTATCCGATAGTTTAACCATGGACACAAGACAAAGATTTAAGATCAACACACGGTACAAGAAACGCCTGGCGGACACCATTACCCCAGTGAGTATTTACCTACAGGTGAGAGATAAGTTTAAGAATCCCATTTTGCTGGAAAGCTCTGACTATCATGGACAGGATAACAGTTATTCTTACATCTGTTTTAACCCGATGGCTACCTTTTCTTTTGATGGTAAGACGATAAAAGAAACCTTTCCAGGAGAGGGGAAGAACCAGTTTGACCTGGTCAAAGGCGAAAAATTGGTCGACAAGCTGAAGGCATTTTCCGCTCGGTTTGAGGAAGAGCCCAATGACTTTAAATTTATCACCAACGGCCTTTTTGGCTATATGCAGTACGATACCGTAGGTAGTTTTGAGGATATTCAGCTCAACAACACAAAGGCATCCGAGGTGCCTCAAGCGTATTATGCGGTCTATAAAAATGTAATTGTAGTGGATCATTTCAAAAATGAACTCCACATTTTTGACTACCATGTCAATGGTGAGGATGATAAGATCAAAGAGATCGAAACCCTACTGAACAACCGCAATATCCCAACCTATTCATTTAAGGTAGAAGGAGAAGAAACCTCTAATTATACCGATAATGAATTCTTGGACATCCTCCGACAGGGGCGTGAGCACTGCTTCAAGGGTGATGTATTCCAGATCGTCCTTTCCAGGTGCTACACCACTGGATTTAAGGGAGATGAGTTCAATGTCTATCGTGCATTGAGGTCTGTTAACCCATCGCCGTATTTGTTTTATTTTGATTACGGTTCTTATAAGGTGTTTGGCAGTTCTCCGGAAGCGCAAATTGTGGTGAAAGGCAGAAAAGCTACAATCTATCCCATTGCGGGGACCTTTAAGCGAACAGGAAATGATCTGGCTGACGCCGAATTGGCTACCAAGCTTTATGATGATCCCAAGGAGAACTCAGAGCATGTGATGCTGGTGGATCTCGCCAGAAATGACCTGAGCAGGTCGTCAGAGAAAGTGGAGGTGGATGTATTTAAGGAGATCCAATATTATTCCCATGTGATTCACTTGGTGTCCAAAGTGACAGGAGTGCTTCCAGAAACGGCCAATCCACTACAATTGGTCGCCGACACCTTCCCTGCGGGGACGCTTTCAGGCGCACCAAAATACCGGGCCATGGAGATCATCGATAAGCTCGAAAATACCAGCCGCAAGTTCTATGGAGGAGCGATAGGTTTTCTTGGTTTCAACGGGGACTTTAACCATGCCATCCTGATCAGGTCTTTTGTGTCAGAAAACAACCAGCTTCGCCTACAGGCTGGAGCAGGGGTGGTCGCCAAATCTTCCATCGAAAGCGAACTCCAAGAAGTGACCAACAAGCTCCAGGCCCTCCGCGTCGCCCTCAAAGCCGCCGAAGAAGTTTAAGAGGGAGTTTGATGGATTAAAAAATTTGAAAATTGTAAGATTGGCAAATTATGGCAAAGATTGACTGCTTTGAGGAATTGGATGTTTGGAGGCATGCTGCTGAAATTGGAATAGAAGTTTATGGTTTAGCTGATGAGTTGCCATTATCTAAAGACTTTAAATCAAGGGACCAACTAATTGGGGCTGCAATTTCAATATCAAACAATATTGCAGAAGGTTTTGAGTATAATAATAACAAGGATTTTATTCGATTTCTAGCGTACGCAAAAGGCTCAGCAGGGGAGTTAAGGAGCCAAGCATTTGTTTTGTACAAAGCGGGTAGGATAAAAGAAGAAGACTATTGGGGTTTAAAAGAAAGCCTTTTAAATATTTCGAAGGAAATTAAAGGGTTTATCAATTACTTAAAGGCATTTGAAAACAATAAAAAATGAGGTGAAGAAAATGGATCTTGGAAAATAAACAATTTTTCAATTTTCAAATTTTTCAATCTTTCAATCAAGATACCATGAAAATACTAGTACTCGATAATTACGATTCATTTACCTATAACTTGGTTTACATTGTTCGTGAGCTGGGGTATGGGGCGGAGATGGACGTCTTCCGAAACGATAAGATCAGTGTGGAAGATGTGGCTGCCTATGACAAAATTCTGCTGTCACCAGGGCCGGGAGTTCCTGCCGATGCGGGTATCATGCCCGAGCTGTTAAGGAAATATGCCAGTGAAAAGGATATCCTTGGCGTTTGTTTGGGACATCAGGCCATTGGGGAGGCTTTTGGAAGTGGGCTAAATAACCTGACCGAAGTGGTGCACGGTGTCGCTTCTGAGATAAAAGTATTGCAGGAAGACCTGCTTTTTGAAGGAGTGCCCAATAGCTTTAAAATAGGCAGGTACCATAGCTGGGTGATCGATGAGTCTACGCTGTCCAAAGACCTGGAGATCACAGCCAAGACCCCAGATGGACAGATCATGGCCGTAAGGCACAAGAAGTATAAAGTGAGAGGGCTGCAGTTTCACCCAGAAAGTGTCCTGACTGACCATGGCAAGCAGATCGTCCAAAACTGGATAAATGACTGATTTTTGTCAGTTAATCAGTAAATTACGCAGTAATTAACCATCATCATTCATACCGAAGCAATTGGCTTTGGGGCAATTAAACAGTCTGATAATGAAAGAGATTCTAAATCACCTAATAGAACATAGGACCTTGGGAAAGGAAGAGGCGAAGGAAACGTTGAAAAAAATCACCTCAGGAGAGTATAACCAAAGCCAAATGGCGGCGTTTATGACCGTCTATATGATGAGGAGTATCACCGTGGAGGAATTGGAGGGATTCCGTGAAGCGATGCTAGAGCAGTGTATCCCCGTGGAGATCGCAGCATATGATGCCATGGACCTGTGTGGTACCGGAGGCGATGGTAAAGACACCTTTAATATCTCTACCCTCTCTTCCTTTGTCGTAGCAGGTGCGGGGCAAAATGTAGCCAAACATGGAAATAACGGGGTTTCTTCCATTTGTGGATCCTCAAATTTATTGGCCCATTTTGGTTATGAATTTACCAATGACATCGATGTGATCCGTAAAAACCTTGATGAAGCGGGGATTTGTTTTCTGCATGCGCCGTTATTTCACCCTGCCATGAAAAATGTGGGGCCTATACGGAAGGATCTAGGTGTAAAAACTTTCTTTAACATGCTTGGGCCAATGGTAAACCCAAGCTTCCCAAAGAAGCAGTTGGTAGGTGTCTTTAGCTTGGAATTGGCGAGGCTCTATGGCTACTTGTATCAAAATAGCCGCATAGATTTCAGTATATTGCATTCACTGGACGGATACGACGAAGTGTCCTTGACAGGAGACTTTAAAATGATTTCCAATGCAGGGGAGCGGGTGATTTCGCCAGAGTCCATTGGCCTGCCCAAGGTAAAGGCTCCGGCCATTCAGGGAGGGACGACCATCGAAGAGTCTGCAAGGATCTTCCATAATATCCTGAAGGGTGAAGGCACTGAAGCCCAAAAGGCAGTAGTTGTTGCCAACTCCGCAGCTGCCTTGGTTACGGCAGATCAATCCTTAAGTTTTGAAGAGGGAATTGCCAAGGCCACAGCATCCCTTGACAGTGGAAAAGCCCTTCAGACCTTTGAAAATTTGGTCAACCCAAAAACCTCCGTTTCATTAGCAAATTCTTAATCCATGAATATCCTAGACAAAATCATCGCACACAAAAAAGAAGAGGTGGCTGAGCGAAAGAGCTTGGTGCCTACCAAGTTGTTGGAAAGAAGCGTCTTTTTTGACAACAAGGTGGTCTCTATGAAGAAATACGTGACTCATCCTGAGAAAACCGGCATCATTGCTGAATTCAAACGAAAGTCACCCTCCAAAGGAGCCATTAACAGCGCTGCCAAAGTGGAGAAAACCAGCATTGGTTATATGCAGTCAGGGGCTTCGGCACTTTCCATTTTGACCGACAAGGAGTTTTTTGGAGGTTCCAATGAGGACTTGGCCACTGCCAGAAAATTTAATTTCTGCCCGATATTGAGAAAGGATTTTATCATCGATGAGTACCAAATTGTCGAGGCCAAATCCATAGGGGCAGACTGCATTCTGCTGATTGCTGCCGCGCTGGAGCCAAAGCGGTTGGAGGAACTGGCCACCTTTGCGCACAAGCTGGGGCTGGAAGTGCTGATGGAAGTGCACGACCAAGAGGAACTGGACCGGTCACTGAACGATCAATTGGATTTGGTGGGGGTGAACAACAGAAGCCTAAAGACTTTTGATGTTTCACTGGATACATCTTACAGCTTGGTGGATAAAATTCCTGATCAATTTGTGAAAATCTCTGAGAGTGGAATCTCTGATCCCCAGACCTTGGTAGACCTGAAGAAAGGGGGATTTGATGGATTCTTGATCGGAGAGAATTTTATGAAATCCATCCGACCTCATCAGGCAGCCTATAATTTTATGAACAAATACCGGGAACTAAGTCCGGATTTCAAAACGGAGGCAGTTTAACGATGTTGGTGAAAGTGTGTGGCATGCGTGATGCGGAAAATATCAGGAGCCTGGATGAAAAAGTCCAGCCAGACCTGATGGGGATGATTTTTTATCCAAAATCCTCTCGGTATGTTGCTGATGCTGCCACCATTCCTTCTACCAAAGCCGCCAAGGTAGGTGTGTTCGTGAATACGCCCATCGCCGAAATCGTAGCCAAAGTCAATGCGTTTGGTCTGGCATACATCCAGCTTCATGGGGATGAAGATGCGGTTTTTGTGGAGGAATTAAAAAAACAGGCTGCTGCTGAGATCATAAAGGTCTTTAGGGTGACCGAGGAAGTAGACTGGACGTACCTGAAAGGTTTTGAGCCACACGTGGCGTATTTTCTGTTTGATACGGAAACGAAGGGATACGGTGGCTCCGGAAAAAAGTTCAATTGGGAGCTTTTGGAAAAATATCCCTTGCAAAAGCCATTTTTGCTCAGTGGAGGGATTCAGGAGGAAAGTGTAGCCGAAATCCAGCACCTGCAGCAAATACAGCCCAAGCTGGCAGGGGTGGATATCAATTCTAAATTTGAGCTTCATGCGGCCTTTAAGGATGTGGACAAAGTTATCCGCTTTGTAAAGGCCTTACAAGAAAATAGATAAGCATTTAAATATAGCCTTCTTCGGGGGGACTTGATAAAACTATGGTTAAAGTAGATGAAAAAGGGTTCTATGGGAAATTTGGGGGAGCTTACATTCCCGAAATGCTCTATCCCAATGTGGAAGAACTTAGGATCAATTATGAAAAAATCACCGAATCGGATGAGTTCAAAGAGGAATTTCATGCGCTTCTAAAAGACTATGTAGGACGTCCGACACCGTTGTACTATGCCAAGCGGCTGTCTGAGAAATATGGTGCAAAAATCTATCTCAAGCGGGAAGACCTCTGTCATACAGGCGCCCATAAGGTAAACAATACCATTGGTCAGATCATTTTAGCAAAGAAGCTGGGCAAGAAACGCATCATCGCCGAAACCGGAGCTGGCCAACATGGGGTGGCTACGGCGACCGTTTGTGCCCTGATGGGGATGGATTGTACGGTCTTTATGGGAGCCATTGACATGGAGCGCCAAAAGCCCAATGTGGAGCGGATGCGTATTTTGGGAGCGAAGGTGGTGCCCGCCACCTCCGGCAGCCAGACCCTCAAAGACGCTACCAATGAAGCCCTCCGGCAGTGGATCAATAATCCTGTGGATACCCATTACATCATTGGTTCTGTCGTAGGCCCGCATCCGTATCCGGAGATGGTGGCACGGTTTCAATCGGTAATCAGCGAAGAAATCAAATATCAGCTAAAGGAAAAAGAAGGCAAGGAAGATCCTGACTTGGTGATCGCCTGTGTAGGTGGTGGGAGTAATGCCGCTGGGGCTTTTTACCATTATTATAATCGCTCTTCCGTTAGGTTAATTGCTGTCGAAGCCGCTGGACTAGGCATAGCATCGGGAAAATCCGCAGCGACTACAGTGTTGGGTACACCGGGAGTTTTGCACGGCAGTAAGACCCTGCTGATGCAGACTGAAGACGGGCAGGTGGTAGAGCCACATTCGATATCTGCCGGGTTGGATTATCCAGGCATCGGGCCTGTCCATGCGCATTTATTTGATTCCAAAAGAGGTGAGTTCTTTGCCGTGGAAGATGAGGATGCGATGAAAGCAGGAGTGGAGCTGAGCAGGTTGGAAGGGATCATTCCGGCTGTCGAATCTGCGCATGCACTTTCCGTATTGAAGCAGGTGAAGTATAATGCTAGCGATGTGATCGTAATCAACCTTTCTGGAAGAGGAGACAAAGACCTGGAAACGTACATCAAGTGGGGAGGGTACTGAGTATAGCGTATCACGTAGTTAGTATCAAGAGTCAAGAGCAAAGAGTAAAGAGCCAAGAATAAAGAGAAAAGACAAGGAGAAGTTGGAGAAGTTGTGTTACCAATCTTCCGATTTTACAATTTCCAATCTTTCAATCAACTATGAACCGAATAGATCAATTATTTAAAGAGAAGCAGGGGAATATTCTTTCCATATATTTTACAGCAGGTTTTCCCAAATTGGAAGATACGCTCGCCATTATGGAGGCTATCGAAGAGGCGGGTGCCGATATCATCGAGGTGGGGATGCCCTATTCAGATCCTGTCGCCGATGGCCCTACCATTCAAGAAAGCAATAAAATAGCCCTTGATAATGGTATGAACATGAAAAAAATGTTTCAGCAGCTGGAGCATATGAGGGAATCGGTGACGATACCAGTAGTGCTGATGGGCTATCTTAATCCGATTTTGCAATATGGCATCGAGGCATTTTGCAAGAAATGCAAGGACGTCGGTGTGGATGGGCTTATTGTGCCGGACTTGCCGATACAGCAATATCAGGATGATTATAAAGCGTTGTTTGATGAATATGATCTTCGAAATACCTTCCTGATTTCTCCGCAGACAAGTGAAATGCGCATCCGTGAAATCGACCAGCAGTCCGATGGGTTTATCTATATGGTCTCTTCCCACAGTATCACTGGGGCAAAGTCGGGTATTTCTGATGAGCAGGAGGCGTATTTTGAAAGGGTAAAAAACATGAAACTGGAAAATCCTCGATTGATAGGTTTTGGCATTTCCGACCATGCTACATTCTCCAAGGCCTCGGCCTACAGTCATGGGGCTATTATCGGCAGTGCTTTCATCAAGGTGCTCAGAGATGCCAAAGACCTTAAGACAGATATCAAAAGTTATATTCAAGCGGTAAAACAGGGATAGTATTGCTGGAGAAAAAAAGTACCAAGAAGCTAAATCAAAGATAGTATCTTACCGTCAACCTGAAGCCTTTCAGTCTCACGACATTATCACCTATTAACCTCCAAACCTTCAAAAACAAGTAAAAATGATCATACAAGTAAAACAGGACATCACCGAAGCACAAAAGGAGAGCCTGATCAAAGAAATCAATCAAGTAGGGTACAAAATCACGGAAGTGATCACCCAAATGGGAACGTACCTAGTGGGGATCGGTAGTGCGGAGTTTGATATTCGTAAATTTGGACATCATGAGGGTATTCAGGATATCCATATCGTGTCCGATGCCTATAAATTGGTTTCTAAAAAGTGGAAAGTAAACCCCACTTCCATTGATTTGGGCGATGGGGTATTCATCAAGGAAGGTGATATGGCCGTGATGGCAGGCCCTTGCTCGATCGAGAGTGAGGAGCAAATCGTAAAAGTGATCGACCACCTGAAGGCCAATGATATCAAGATCATGCGTGGTGGAGTATATAAGCCTCGAAGCAGTCCATATGCATTCCGTGGATTGGGGATAGAGGGATTGAAGCTATGGCATGAACTGGCCAGCAAAGCCGGAATCAAGATCATCACAGAAGTGATGCAGGTTTCGCAGATCGAGGAGATGATGGATTATGTGGACGTATTCCAGGTAGGCGCCAGAAATACACAGAATTTCAACCTGCTGGATGAATTGGGCAAAGTGGATAAGCCGGTAATGATCAAGCGCGGGATTTCCGGTACGATCGAGGAGCTGCTACAGTCAGCGGAGTATGTGTTCTCTGGAGGAAATGAGAAGCTGATCCTGTGTGAACGAGGTATTAGGACCTATGAAAAAGCCACTAGGAATACCTTGGACCTGAATGCTGTGCCAGTGCTGAAGGACAAGTCTCACCTTCCCGTAGTGGTGGATCCATCCCATGGTATTGGTATACGTAAATTTGTTCACCAAATGGCCTTGGCTGGAGTGATGGCCGGGGCAGACGGCATTATCTATGAAGCGCATGAAATCCCGGAAAAGGCCTATTCAGACGGTCAGCAGACACTGGATTTCTCCCAAAGTACCCAATTGACCAGCCAAATCAGGCAAACTTTCGCAATGAGGAAGACGTTTGATTTGTTATAAATCTCGATAGGTACCATTATTGAGCGTGGAACGAAAGTGGCGCGAAGCCATCTCGTAAAATCATGAAATATGTGTGTCCGCATGAACACCAGTAATCAGAGAAAAAGTAAATAGGTCCTCACAAAAACCAAAAAAATCTCAGAAAAGCCGTATTTCATTCTGGGTGTTCTGTGCGTTCAGTGAGAAATTAAATCTACTGGCGAGAAAACGGATACTAAGATTGCGAAACAAGGGATTTTGATTAGAAGAAGTAACTTGTTATCTTTGTGATTCAAGATGAAAAACCTATCCGTAAAATATTACAGCTATTACTACCATTTTCTCCCCAAAAAGGATTAGGTGTAATGCTGTGAGCTTTACTGTAAAAAAATATACAAAGGCCTAATCCTACTCGGGGTTAGGCCTTTTTTATTTTAACCCATTTTCAGAATATACGTAAATTTAAGTAGTACTAACCCAAATATAAGATGGCAGGTAAACCAGCTGATTGGGTCTTCCAAGACCCTCGATTAAAAGAAATGCATCAGGATTATGGTGCTTATACCCAAGAGGATTTTGCAGTATGGAAAACCCTTTACGAACGGCAGATTGTGAACCTTCCCAAAGCTGCTTCACAGGCCTATCTGGACGGTATCAAGGAGATCAACTTTAGTGCTGACCGCATTGCCGATTTTGCTGAGGTAAATCGGATTTTGAGCAAGTCTACGGGATGGGGAGTGCAGGTTGTACCGGGATTGATTGACGATGATTTGTTTTTTGGTTTGCTGAAAAACAAGCAGTTTCCCTCTTCGACATGGCTGCGTAAAATGGAACAGTTGGATTATTTGGAAGAGCCAGACATGTTCCATGATGCCTTTGCGCACATGCCACTGCTCACCAACCAGCCATATGTGGATTTTTTACAGAACCTTAGTGGGATTGCCCTTAAGTACATTGACGATAAGTGGGCGATTCACTTGCTGTCGAGGATCTATTGGTTTACCATTGAGTTTGGATTGATCCGTGAGAAAGGGGAGTTACGGATTTACGGAGCAGGGATTTTGAGCTCTGCCGGTGAAACCAAATTCAGTCTTTCTGATGATCCTGACCATATCGACTATGATGTCAGAAGGATCATGCAGACGGCCTACTGGAAGGATAAGTTTCAGGACAAGTATTTTGTGATAGAAAGTTATGAGCAGCTTTATAATTCCATTCCGGAGATTGAGAAAGTCCTGGCGGAGGAGCTGATTGCCAGTGAAGGAGCTGAAAACGAGTAATAAGGACATGGTGAGAAGTTTTGAGTATTAATCTTTCTGCCAAATAGATTGGATAATACCTTCAAAAATAGGATATAATGTTTATTTTTGAGCTGCGAAAATACAGGCGATTCTATGCTTGTACAGTCAGATCAAAAAGTTCACAAACCTAAGCGATAGACCTCAAATTTTCCTTTGGGACTTTGAGGTCTATTTAGCTTTTAAGTAGTAGTAAAGTAAATGGATGTAGCCATTATAAAATATAATTCCGGGAATGTGCTGTCGGTGCTATATGCCCTAGAGCGTCTCGGGATCAATGCCAAGCTTACCGATGACGTAGAGGAGATCCAGAAAGCCGATAAGGTGATTTTTCCCGGTCAGGGAGAAGCCAGTTCGGCCATGCGGTACCTTCGTGAGCGAAAACTTGACCAGCTTATCAAAGAGCTAAAGCAGCCTTTTTTTGGGATTTGCTTAGGGCAGCAGTTGTTGTGTGAATATTCGGAGGAGAATGATACCGAGTGCTTGGGGATATTCCCTGTGAAAGTGAAGAGGTTTCCGCCGCAGGATAAAGTGCCCCATGTGGGCTGGAATAGCCTGCAGGATACCAAGGGGCCACTGCTGGAAGGGATCAATGAGCATGATTATGTTTATTATGTCCACAGTTATTTTGCTGAAATTCACCCTGAGTTTACCATTGGAAAAACCCATTATATAGAGGGTTTTAGTGCCTTATTGCATAAGGACAACTTCTATGCGATGCAGGCCCACCCTGAAAAAAGCAGCCTGTCAGGCCAAAAAATATTAACCAACTTCTTGAATTTGTGATCATGGAAATCATTCCAGCAATAGATATTATCGGGGGCAAATGTGTCCGTTTGACCCAAGGAGATTATGGACAGAAAAAAGAGTACGCAGACAATCCGCTAGAAGTAGCCAAAAAGTTTGAGCAAGCAGGCATCAAACGGCTTCATTTGGTGGATTTGGACGGGGCTAAAGCAAAGACCATCGTAAACAAAACTGTGCTGGAAAGCATCACATCCAATACTTCCCTTAAGGTGGATTTTGGAGGAGGTGTACAATCGGATGAGACCATCCAAATGGCTTTTGATGCGGGTGCCAGTCAAGTGACGGGTGGAAGTATAGCCGTGAAGAACCCAGTGTTGTTTGAAAGTTGGTTGGTGAAGCATGGATCGGAGAAGATCATTCTGGGAGCAGATGCCAAAAATAGAAAAATCGCCATTAGCGGCTGGGAAGAGACCACCGAAGCAGATGTGGTGGACTTCATCAAGGCCTATCATGCCAAAGGAGCCCATTATGTGATCTGCACGGATGTGGCCAAAGACGGTTTGCTTCAAGGACCTTCGGTGGATTTGTACAAAGAAATCATTCAAGAGATCCCCGGCATTCAGTTGATTGCCAGCGGTGGTGTTGCAGAGGTGCAGGACTTGGAAGAATTGGAGAAGATCGGTGTGTATGGAGCCATTGTAGGCAAAGCTTTCTATGAAGGGCGAATTAGCCTTGAGCAATTGGCGGCTTTTGCGGGGTAGTGATTAGGTTATTTAGTTACTAAGTTATAAAAGTTGAATCGACAGAAGCAATGCTTCGTGCTTCCGAATGCTGATTGTAAAAATATGCTGACAAAAAGAATAATACCTTGCCTAGATATAAAAGACGGCCGCACGGTAAAAGGGGTGAACTTTGTGGATTTGCGCGATGCGGGAGATCCTGTGGAACTGGCCAAAGTGTATTCGGATGAAGGAGCCGATGAGCTGGTGTTTTTGGATATCACGGCGACAGTGGATAAGCGCAAGACGCTGGCAGAGCTGGTGACGCGAGTGGCCAAGGCCACCAATATTCCCTTTACCGTAGGTGGAGGGATCTCTACTGTGGAAGATGTAAAGGTGCTGTTGAATGCCGGTGCGGACAAGATCAGTATCAACTCCGCGGCTGTGAAAAGACCAGAAGTCATTGATGAGATGGTTGCTGAGTTTGGTAGCCAATGCATCGTGGTGGCGATCGATACACGAAATGTGGACGGAGTGGATTTCGTACATACCCACGGTGGAAGAAAACCTACTACGATCCAAACCCAGGCCTGGGCGAAAGAGGTAGCGGACAGAGGTGCAGGAGAGATACTCTTGACCAGCATGGATCATGATGGCACCAAAGCGGGGTTTGCCAATGGGCTGACCAGTGAGATTTCAGCAGCGTTGACCATTCCGGTGATTGCTTCTGGAGGGGCAGGAACCATGCCGCATTTCAAGGATGTTTTCACAGGAGGAAAGGCCGATGCTGCTTTGGCGGCCAGTATTTTCCACTTTAAGGAAATCGGGATTCCCGATCTGAAACATTATTTGGCAGGAGAAGGAGTTACGATGAGGATATAATGTCCGGTGCCGGATGTATGTGGTTGTGCCGAGAGGTGCGCACCGGCACGGTGAAAATTGAGCTTTTAGCTCAAATAATGAGCCGCAGGCTCAATTTTAGTTATCCCGCGGCACAACCGATGGGATAACTGCGAACAGAGGAATGAAATGCTGATAACGCGGACTGAGCAGATGAGCACTGATGATGATATCTGTGAAACCCTGCTTGATCAGCGTCATCTGCATCCTGTTAACTCAATCAATAACGAATAACCGCTTACTCAATAACGAACATTCAATGGAAGAATTAAAGATAGATTTTGAAAAAGTAAATGGCTTGGTGCCCGCCATCATCCAAGATGCGAATACCAATAAAGTGCTTATGCTGGGGTATATGAACGAGGAAGCGCTTAAGAAAACCCAAGAGGACGGAAAAGTGACCTTCTTCAGCAGGACCAAGCAGCGTCTGTGGACCAAAGGAGAGACATCTGGAAATTTTATGCATGTCCAATCCATCAAAGTAGATTGTGATAATGATACATTATTGGTGAAAGCCAGTCCTGTCGGACCAGTGTGCCATACCGGATCTGACACTTGCTTTGATGAAGAAAATACCTCCAAGACTGCTTTTATCGACCATTTACGAGGCATCATCAAAGACCGTAAAAACAACCCTTCTGATTCATCTTATACGGCTTCGCTATTCGCCAAAGGCATCAATAAAGTAGCCCAAAAAGTTGGCGAAGAGGCAGTGGAAATTGTCATTGAAGCCAAGGATGACAATAAAGACCTTTTTATGGGAGAAGCAGCGGATTTGCTTTTTCACTATCTAGTGCTCCTTGAAGCAAAAGGCTATGAGCTCGATGAGGTCATGGATGTCCTTGTCAAAAGACACAAAGCCTGATATCAGTAAACCAAATAAAATTGCTTAAGGATTAGCCAAGGGGGGACGAACCCTGTTTTTATTGGTGTATTCGTGTCCATGTTTTAGTAGATGATATTGACAGGTTTGGTGTTTTTATTCTTGTAGGTGATGGCTGTTTTTTGTCCTTCGATGATTTTGACTACGCGCTTTACAGTTACAATGCTGATAAATACAGAATCTCCTTTATCTAATTGTGAATGATCACTGTAAAGATCTGCTGGAGAAAAAGTAAACTGATTATTCTTGGCTAGCGTGGGGTAGGTTGATTCTGAGTATAAGGTTGGAGTACTTCCATAAACCTCAAAGTTCTCTTTAGGGAGTATTTTTAGGGCAAAGTAGATGCTGTCGGATGGATTTGCTTTAGAGAATGAAATAGTGGTATTTTCAGACCGGGATAAGGTATCAGGATATTTATGAATGGTTACCTGTTGAGGGAGGTCATTCATTTGTACGATATATCTTTGTGATTTATCGCGCGGGATAAAGCTCCATTGCAATTGTGAAGATTCATCTAAGCTGTTTTCTAGCTGCCACATGTTGCCATTAACGTAGTTGTTGTAATTCATCTTTTCTTTTCGAAAAACACTCATATTCTTTCCGTTTAAAGTAGCGTTATAGATGAGGATGCCCTGATAATTAGCGCTAAAACGATTGTCATTAATGTGATAATAAGGCCACTCTTTGTCTATGGTAATGGCATTTTCGATGAATTCAAATTCATTGTCAGTGTGAATGTCATAATGAGCCATTCTAGGGACCATGATGTCGGAAGTGTCAGCATTGACATAGGTTAAGGGTAATGAGCGAGGGATAAAACCGCCTTCCAAAGGTTCATATTTAGGAAGAATTAGTTCAGACTCACACGAAAAAATACTCAAAACAGGTATGAATAAACAAATATAAGTAATTAGTTTCATGGTATAAATAATGTATTGTTAATTACTTTAAATGTAATTATTTTGTTCAAAAAAATAACTTATTACTTTTTTAATACACAGGAAATTCTTTTTCCAGTCCCTCAAAATCGTCAATCATCAACCAGGATGGGGGGAGGGGTTGCTTTCGGCCCAGAGCAGGGAAGCTTCCTGTCTCAATATAGTGGAGGGCTGCCGCTAATCGTGGCTCTGCCGGATCCCCCCAATCGTATGATATGCCGTCTATAGCCTCATAATCTACTGGAAACCCATCAAAGTAGGCTGCCGTGCCATTTGCATTGGCGGTCGAGAAGGTGATGGGAACGAGCTCTACGTTACGCTCCTTGAGGTGTTTGTTAAAGTCTGATATTGGGAAAGCTCCTACAGGCTTGCCATAGGTGTTTTGCCCGACCAATTTGACATCCATATAGGGAGTGAGACAGTTGATCGTGAGTTCACTGGCAGAGGCAGATCCTCCCGAGGTGATGAAGAAAATGCGGTTGAGTGACAGGTTTCCATTTTTCTTAAAAGAGACATTTTCATTCATTTCCCTTTTGTTGCGGTTGTGCTGGTCGGTGTACATGATGGAGCCATCTGCGGTAGCAGGGATGATGCTGTTCATGAGCTGCTCGGCCACGCGGACAGAACCTCCGCCATTATAGCGCAAGTCAATGATCAACTCTGAAATACCCTCTTCTTCCAGCTTGTTCATGGCCTCTTCGACCTCCGTACTTTGGGTGGGTTTAAGGCCTGCTGTGGCCTTGAAGCTATTGTAGACGAGGTAACCTGTTTTTTTGCCATTGACATCTATGGTGGATTGATGTAATAGGGAGTTTGACTGGTAAGCCGCTTTGCTATTGGTGCGTGTAGTGGTCGTCCCGTCTGGCAATTCAAATGTGAAGGTGTTGCTGATACCACTTTCTGCAGGGCCCAGTTGGAAGTTATAGCCAGTGTTGGTTTTGTAATCGTCGATGGGCTTGTCATTGACTCGGGTGATTTTCCAGCCCCTTTTCCAGCCATCCTTACCTGCGGGAGCGTCGTCGTAGACAAATGTAAGGTAAAGGTTCCCGTCTTCGGCAAGCCCCCAGCCAAAGCCATGGCCAATATTTTGGCCTGTGAAGGCCTGGTCAAAAGCATCTGGTGTCGTCAGGTACGACCATCGATCCAATTCTTGGTATTTTAGGGCTTCCAAAAGGTCGTCATACGTCGTGTAGGCATCAAAGTCCACTTTGGAAGGCATCTTGTCGTTCCAGAAATACCATTCCCCCATACTGGCATAAATTCCCGCTTTTACGATGCCGTCTGTAAAACGAGGATCATCGAGGTCATCATGGCATGATATCATGGTCATGATCAACATGACAAGCAGGGGAAGCCTACTAATAGGTGTAAAGGCAGGTTTTTTCATAAGGGATACATCTTCAGGGATAAACGGAGAAAACTGCTTTTTAGATTTATAGTACACTCGGTTTTTCCCGTTTCCAAAAATACTGGATAAATCATTGAAAACTAAAACCTACAGAAAGGTTTTGGTGTTACTACTAATGAGTAAACCAGACAAGACTATGGAAAAGACAACTGCAAAGAAGCCAACCAAAATTGACAAGCGGGCAAAAATCATAGATGCTTATAAAACCTATGTTCTGGAGCATGGTAAGTCTCCGGCATCGGTCTTTAAGTTTACGAAGGAGCTTAAAATGAAAGAAGTAGATTTTTACGCTTTTTTCTCCAGCTTTACCGCTGTCAAAAGAGCCGTGTGGCAAAATATCTTTCAGGTCACTCTTACGGCACTGGAATCCCAGAAAATCTATAAAGAGTATTCGTCAAGGGAGAAGTTGCTGGCATTTTTTTATACGTGGATAGAGGAGTTAAAGCATAATAGGAGCTATTTGCTGGTGCTTTATGGAGCGCATCAGCTTCCCAGCCATTCATTGCCCCAAGAGCTCAAAGGATTTAGAAATGATTTTAAAGAATATGCGAGCGGTGTCCTAGCCGAAGGGGAAGAGAATGAGGAAATCGCTAAGCGTCCTTACCTTAGCGACAAGTATGATGAAGCCTTATGGTTGCAGGTGCTTTTTGTGTTTAGGTTTTGGGTCAAAGACCAATCCGATGGTTTTGAGAAAACCGATGAAGCCATCGAGAAATCCGTGAACCTGGCCTTTGACCTGATGGGAAAGAGTGCCTTGGACACCTTTGTGGATTTTGCCAAATTCCTTTACCAATCCCGTTAACCGATTTTACCAGTGGAAAAGAAAGAACAAGTCAGCATTCCTGTGGGCAAGGTCCAAAGGGCAACAAAATTTATCAAAACCGGTGCTAAGGTCGGGGGAAATTACGTAAAGCATTATGCCCGTAAATTTCAGGACCCGACACATTCACGTGAGCAACTTGACAACGATAATGCAACAGATATATATGGATCGCTGAGCGAGCTGAAGGGAAGTGCACTGAAAGTGGCCCAGATGATGTCCATGGACAAGAACCTATTGCCCAAGGCCTATCAAGAGCAGTTTGCCATGGCACAATATAGTGCGCCACCTTTATCTTATCCCTTGGTGGTCAAGACTTTTCAGAAATATTTTGAGAAAGTGCCGGAAGCCATTTTCGATACGTTTACCCGCTCTGCCGTGAATGCCGCTTCCATCGGGCAGGTGCACCAAGCTACGTTGGATGGGAAGAAGTTGGCGGTGAAGATCCAGTATCCCGGTGTCGCCAATAGTGTGAGTTCGGACCTGAAACTGGTGCGGCCTTTTGCCCTTCGGTTGCTGAATATTAGTGAAAAGGAGCTAAGTCACTATATGGCCGAAGTAGAGGAACGTTTGCTAGAAGAGACAGATTATGAGCTTGAGGTGAGGCGATCAAAGGAAATCTCTTCTGAATGCAGCCACATCCCACATCTGGCCTTTCCCACTTACTATGAGGCACTCAGTTGCGAACGTATCATCACGATGGATTGGCTGGAAGGAAAGCACATCAAGGAATGGCTGCTGACGGATCCTTCTCAAGAAGCAAGAAATCGCATCGGGCAAGCTTTGTGGGATTTCTATCATCACCAAGTGCACGAACTCAAGCAAGTCCACGCTGATCCACATCCCGGTAATTTTATCATGATGGAAAATGGAGACTTGGGCATCATTGATTTTGGGTGTGTGAAAGTGATCCCTGAAGATTTTTACCAAGGGTATTTCAGCTTGATCAAAAAAGAACTGGTCGCCAATAAAGAAGAATTGGATAAAATATTCTATGACCTGGAATTTATTACAGATATGGATTCGGCCGAGGAAAAGGTGTTCTTCAAGTCCATTTTCAAAGAGATGATTTCATTGATAGGAAGACCTTTTCACGAGGAGTGGTTTGATTTTGCTGATGATACTTATTTCGACCAGATTTTCGAACTGAGCGATCGGGTGTCCAATGACAAGATGTTCAAAAAATCAAGACAGGCAAGGGGATCCAAACATGGCTTATATGTGAACAGGACGTATTTTGGCTTGTATAGCTTGCTTAACCAGCTGCAGGCAAAAGTAAAAACGACCAAGCCGGAGTGGTTGAAGTAAGTGAGGTTGTGAGCAAAACTTCCATGATGGAGGAGTTTTGTTGATTTTAAAACAATTTCAGGTTGCTGCCGTGGCAGTCGCCGAGCTAAATGAAAACGCCCGCTTTTTGGTGGTTATTGCACTAAAAAGCGGGCGGAGTAATATGTTTTCGATGGGATGATGGATTGAGCCTTGGTTAAGGCTGGTTATAGCTGATGCGATAAATACAACCGGCCATATCATCAGAGACGAGAAGGCTGCCGTCTGGCAGTTCCTGCACATCCACAGGACGCCCCCAAACTTCCTGGCTGGCATCGTCCAGCCATCCTGAAGCAAATACTTCTTCACCTGCCACCTCGCTGCCGTCAAGTGAGACATTGGTGACGGTATAGCCACTTTTTTTGCTTCTGTTCCAAGAACCGTGTTTGGCCACAAAAATGGATTTTTTGTAGGTGTTAGGGAACATGCTGCCAGCATAAAAACGCATTCCTAAAGGAGCCACGTGAGGGCCTAGCTTTGCTTTTGGAGCCACATAGGCTGCTTGATCTTCGCCGGCCTCCCCAAATTCAGGGTCTTTGACATCTCCTTGGTGCCAGTACGGATAGCCAAAGTGCTGTCCCGCTTCAGTCACGGCATTTAGCTCGCATTCGGGGACATTGTCGCCCATTTGGTCACGGCCATTGTCTGTAAACCAAAGGTTGTTGCTGTCAGGATGCCAGTCAAAGCCCACGGTATTTCGCACGCCATGTGCTACGATTTCCGGTGCTGGGTTGTCAGCATTTACATCCAGGCGCGTGATGGAAGCAAAGATTTCTTTTTCTGGTTCGCAGATATTGCAAGGAGCGCCGATAGGGACGTATAATAGCCCATCAGGCCCAAATGCAATAAATTTCCATCCATGGTGGCCTTCAGTAGGGTATTGGTCATACACCACCTCGAAGCTTGGATCAGTCAAGTGGTTCTTGATATCGGGAAACTTGAGAATACGGTTGATTTCGGCCACATAAAGGTCTCCGTCCTTGTAGGCTACGCCATTGGGAGAATTAAGGTCTTCGGCAAGGGTGTACCGGAAATCAGCTTTGCCATCGCCATTTTCATCGACTATAGCGTAGACGTTTTTTTCCTGACGGTTGCCGACAAAAACGATTCCCTCTTCGGATATGCTCAATGATCTGGCATTAGGGATGTTGGCGGCCCAGACGTCAATCGTGAAATTCTCTGGTAACTGGATGGTTTCTAGCTGTACATCAGCAGAATCCGATGAGATATCCACGCGGTTTTCACCGTCAACAGCTTCGATCGGTTTGAGTTTGTTTCCTTGGTCGGTGTCACAAGAAAATAATAAGATGCTTATGGATAATGCACCAAATAAGGTTTTGTGATATTTCATGCGTTAGGGTTTCTAGTATTTGATAATTCTTGAAGTTAAGAAAAAGCTGAATTTTTTCATCATAATGATTTATAAACGGGAGAATCCTTATTTTTGCAGCATGTTATCCATCAATAATTTATCCTATTACATCGGTGGGAGGGCATTGTACGAAAATGCTTCCCTTCATATCAAACCAAAAGACAAAATCGGCTTGGTAGGCCTCAACGGGACCGGCAAGTCCACGCTGCTGAAAATCATCAATGGAGATTATCTGCCAAGTAAAGGTGAGATTCAAAAAGCAAAGGATTGTACCATCGGTTTTCTGAACCAAGATTTATTGTCTTATCAGTCTGAAGACAGCATTTTGGATGTTGCCTTGGAGGCTTTTAAAGAGACCTTGGCGCTTCAGGACCAAATCGATGTGGTGCTAAAGCAAATGGAAACCGATTATTCCGAAGAGATCATCAATAAACTGGCGCACCTACAGGAGCGGTTTGAGGCGAATGAGGGCTATACGATTAAAGCCAAAGCAGAGGAAGTGCTGGAAGGAATTGGCTTTTCCACAGGTGATTTGAGTAGACCATTGAAGACCTTTTCGGGTGGGTGGAGAATGCGGGTGATGCTGGCCAAGTTGCTGTTGGAGAAGCCGTCATTGCTGATGCTTGATGAACCTACCAACCACCTTGACCTGCCTTCCATCCAGTGGGTAGAAAATTACCTGAAGACCTACGAAGGAGCAGTGATCGTGGTATCTCACGACCAGACTTTCTTGGACAATTGTATCGAGATTACCGTGGAAGTATCCCGGCAATCACTGACTCCGTATGCGGGCAATTACTCGTTCTTTAAAGAACAGAAGGTAGAGCGTGAAGAAATTCAGCAGAATGCCTATGAGAATCAGCAAAAGATGATCAAAGATACGGAGCGTTTTATCGAGCGTTTCCGGGCCAAAGCTTCCAAATCCAATCAGGTACAGTCGCGGGTCAAAGCACTGGAAAGAATGGAGCGCGTGAATGAAGTGGTGAGTGATAATATCTCGGTGAATTTCAAATTTAAGTTCTCTAAACAGTCCGGTCGGGACGTGGTGACATTGGACAATGTGTCCAAGGCCTACGGAGATATCAAGATCCTGGAAAACTCCACCGCTCGTATCGAAAGGGGCGATAAGATCGCACTGATCGGAGCCAATGGAAAAGGGAAATCCACCCTGTTGCGGATCATCGACGGTTCTGAGCCTATTAATGGTGATCGAAGTGAAGGCTATAATGTGGTGAAATCCTTCTTTGCGCAGCACCAACTGGAAGCCCTCAATGTCAATAATGAAATCCTGCAGGAAATGGTACAGGCAGGGAGTGATAAAACCGAAACCGAACTGAGAAACGTTTTGGGTTGCTTCCTGTTTACCAACGATGATGTGTTCAAGAAGATCAAGGTGCTATCAGGTGGAGAGAAGTCCAGGGTGGCACTGGCCAAAACGCTGATATCGGAAGCCAATTTCCTACTGCTCGATGAGCCTACCAACCACTTGGACATGCAGTCAGTCAATATCCTGATCCAGGCCTTGCAGCAATACGAGGGGACCTTTGTGACGGTTTCTCACGACCGGCATTTTATAAAGGGAGTGGCCAATAAAATTTGGTACATCGAAGATCATGAAATCAAGGAATATCTCGGGACATATGAAGAGTATGTTTTCTGGCGATCTCAGCAAGTAGAAAAAGCAGTGTCTAGCGGCCCCAAGAAAGAGAAAGCACCAAAGCCAAAACCTGTACGCTCCAACACGGAGGTGACTCAAGCTAAAAACGACCTAAAGAAGAAAGAGCGTGAGCTCGAAGAAGTGGAAGGACGAATTATGGCGTTGGAAGATGAAAAGACGCAACTGGAAAAGCAACTGGCCGATCCGTCGGTTTTTCAAAACGAAGAAGAGTCCCAAAAAGTAAATAAGGCGTATGGAGAAGTGAAGAAAAAGGAAGAGGAGCTTACGGCCAATTGGGAAAGACTTGCAGAGGAAATTCAGGGCCTTCAGGAAACGGTTTCTTAAACATTACACTTAGATGATTATAAATGCCAGTTCTACTTTACTGTGGAACTGGCATTATTTTTTATCTTGCTTATCGAAAATAACCAAGTTGAAAATGCGGATAGTAATAGTATTGTTTTTTTTGATGGGTAGTCTGTGTTCATTTTGTCTTGCCCAAGAAGCGTTAGAGAACAAGGTGTATGAAGAAAATATACAGACCGTGCAGCTTTATCGCAGTGGAGGAAATAAGGCTTCCCAAATGAATGCTCCTATCATTTCTCTGGGGGGTGGACAATTGGTGTTGGAGTTTGACGACTTGGCCTTTGAGCCTGACAGATATGCCGCCACCTTGATCCATTGTGATGCAGACTGGACACCCTCCGGGCTCAAATCAGCCGATTACCTACAGCGGTACAATGAATTTAATATTACCGAGTACGATTATTCGATCAATACGCGAATTCCTTATGTGCATTTCACTTTTCCTGTCCCACAGGTGACCAAGTCAGGGAATTATATCCTGAAGGTCTATCGTGGCAGAAATGAGGATGAAGTGATCATCACGCGGAGATTTATGGTGTATCAGGACCAAGCCAAAGTAGGTGTGCAGCTACTACCACCTACCATGATAGAGGACCGAATGAGTGGTCAGCAGATCGATATTTTAGTGAACTATGGCGCTAGGGAACTAAAGAACCCATTGGAAAATGTCCAAGTGGTCGTACGTCAAAATCAACGTTGGGACAACGCCAAAGTAGGAGAGAAACCTTCCTTTATCAGGCAGGATAAGAGCCAGTTGGAGTACCGCTTTTTTGCCGGGGAGAATATTTTTGATGCAGGAAATGAGTTTCGTTTTATCGACCTGCGGTATGTTCGGACCACTGGGCGTAACATTGCTTCGATCGAAATGAAAGATGATGTAGTGTATGCTTCGGCTGCGCTAAATGAGCCTAGGAGTACCGCTAGTTATTTTGAATATCTGGACCTGAATGGCCAGTATATTGTGGAGAACTTGGAGCGTGGGAATCCAAAATTGGAAAGTGAATATGTATTGGTGACGTTCAGCGCTGATATGGGCGAGGTCGTCGGGGAACCTTACCTTTTTGGAGCATTGACCAATTGGGGGCGATCTCCACAAGCGAAAATGACCAAAAATGAATCGGGTGGACAATACCGAGCCTCGGTGTTGTTGAAGCAGGGATGGTACGATTATCAGATAGCCGTTAAAAAAGAAGGCGAATGGAATACTTCCTTGGTGGAAGGAAGTCATTTTCAAACTGAAAATGAATACGATGTTTTGGTGTATTACCGGGATTTTGGCTCTAGGTATGATGAACTTATCGGTTATACCTCTATTAATGCCAATAAAAGGCGGTTTTGATATAAGTACGGAGGTAGAAGTATGAAGATAGAAAAACTAGGTACAAAGTAACTTATAATGAGACCAGAGGTGGACTAAGGATGGCTGCGAGGAATGGTGTGGCAGATTTTTACTGTTCGGGTTTTGAAATCCCTAATCGGAATAATGAGGACCTGCGCCGAAAGTATTCCTTTTGGGGGCGTTACTCTTGAGTCAGATTGAATTTACCTGATAAAAAAAAGCCCGGTCAATATTGGCCGGGCTTTTTTTGGGTGTGTTACTCTTGTTCGTCTTCATCTTTTGGACCGGATTGGTCTTGCTGTCTGGATTTGTACGGAACAAATCCTTCCCTTTTGAATTTGTAGGGCTCTGTCCTTTGGCTCGGGGAGTTATTGGCCAGATCAAGCATACCGAAACCTTTGTGTGTAAAGGCTCCCAGTCCGCATTTGAACACGAAATCTTGGACTTCTTCTGCTGCATAAAGTGTAAAAGGCAGGGTGTAGCCTCTTACTTCATACTTCACATCCATGTCATACACGGAATAAATCCTAGCAAATTTCTTTTGCTGTTCCTTCAGCTTATTTACATAATTCATGTCCGGTACCACCTGAAACTTATAGAAAGATTCCATTTGTTCTTGGTTGTACCATCCAGAGCGTTCCATTCTGGTCAAGGTGGATTCGTATAACAAATCCGAGAACTCGTCCGTGTCTGGGTTGATGAATCTTTTTCCAGAATCATCATCGAATGTAGGCGTCAACAGTACCAAAGGAGAGATACAAACAAATTTGTTTGCACTTTCCAATACTGGTTCAGATTCCTTTTCTGTGTACTCGGGGGAGATGATGAGATTTCCCAACTCAATTTTTGGCGTTTTGAACACTTGCTCCAGCAGATAGTCAAGGAAGTCTTCATTGGGTGATGAAAGCACTAAGGTAACTAAGCTTGAGTAATAATGTAGGCCACTTCGACTTACTTTGGTCTGGCCCTTGAGACCAGAGAAGTTGAAGTAATTGTAGTTGAAAAACTCTTCACGACCACCTTTTACAATCAGACCTTTAAGAAACTGGGCCAAAATGTACTGGTGATGAAAGGGTAAATAAGCGCCTTTGTTTTTTAACGAAAATATTAATCTAATTCTCACGGCATTAAAAATGAAATGTTAAACAATAATTAATTTTTAATCCTCTTCTTATATCTGTAACGATATAATAATCAATTCATTCGCAAAATTATAATAAAATTCCAATTTATGTTAAACATTGAACCTAAAATGCATAATATCGCCGTCTTTAACGACATATTCCTTGCCTTCTACAGCGATTTTTCCGTTTTCACGACAGGCTGCCTCGGTCTTAAACATTTCATAATCTGGTAATTTTATCACTTCTGCCTTAATAAATCCACGCTCAAAATCTGTGTGGATCACACCTGCTGCAGCGGGTGCTTTCCAACCTTTTCTGATGGTCCATGCCCTAACTTCCTGCTTGCCAGCAGTGAAGTAAGTGATCAGGTCTAGTAGTGAGTAAGCTGCCCTGATCAATCTGTTGAGGCCACTTTCTTCTAAACCGTATTCACTCAGAAATAATTCCTTTTCATCAATATCTTCAAATTCAGCGATTTGAGATTCTATGGCTGCACAAAGCATAATCACTTCGGCATTTTCATCTTTTACGTTTTCTTTGAGCTTTTCTACATGCTCATTGCCGTTTTGGATGCTTGCTTCATCGACATTGGCGACATACAGCACTGGTTTGATAGTGAGTAAATGGATGTCCCTAATGGCTTCTAAGTCTTCCTTTTCTACTTCTATGGCCCTTGCGTTTTTGCCTTCTTCAAGCCCAGCTTTGAATACCTTTAGGATTTCAAGCTCTTTTTTCGCTTTAGCATCTCCTGACTTAGCTATTTTCTCAACTCTGACAATTTTCTTTTCGACAGAATCAAGATCTTTTAGCTGAAGTTCGGTATCTATTACCTCTTTGTCAAATATTGGGTCTACATTTCCTGCTACATGGACCACATTGTCGTCATCGAAGCAGCGAATTACATGTACGACGGCGTCGACTTCGCGTATATTGGCAAGGAATTTATTGCCAAGTCCTTCTCCTTTACTGGCACCTTTTACCAGACCTGCAATATCTACAAATTCAATGACAGTGGGCATTACTCTTTCTGGATCCACCAATTCTGACAGGATTTTCAGCCTGTTGTCAGGTACGGTCACCACGCCGACATTGGGTTCGATGGTGCAGAAAGGGAAGTTTGCTGCTTCTGCTTTTGCACTGGAGAGTGCGTTAAATAATGTTGATTTTCCGACGTTGGGCAAGCCAACGATGCCACACTGTAATGCCATTTATTCTTTTAACTATTTAATTTTAAATATGCGGTACTCTTTGTAGCCCCTATAGAACTCCTGAATAGAGACCCTGAAAATCGTATAAACGGGGATTGCGAGGATCATTCCGAGCACTCCGCCAATTTTTGCTCCTGCAAAGATAATAACAAATATTTCAAGTGGATGCGCTTTTACAGATTTAGAGAAAATTAACGGCTGCAAAAAGAGGTTATCGGTGAGTTGGACCACTGAAAACACTGCTAAAATCTTC